>NZ_JBMDWH010000155.1:0-17850 GCF_048595345.1 Allobosea sp. | reverse complement strand
TCGGCAAGGAAGGCCATGGGACTGATCTCCGGCAGGAGCGGCAAGGATTGCGCGCCGTCAGCGGCGCGCGGGTGGTTTATGACTCGGGGGCGATGATCGCAAGCGCAACTGCCTGATGTTTTTCACAACCGGCATGAATTCCCGGTCCCGTCAGGCATCGTCGCCGAAGCGGTGGGCGAGGTAGAGCCGCATGAAGAGCGGCATGTCATGGGCTTCGGTGTCGGCCATGCTGCGGATGACGATGATGTCGGAGAGCTCCTCCTCCTCCAGCGTCCGCATGCGCTCCAGCATGAGCGCCCGCGCCTCGGCCGCCGGCAGGTCGATCGTCACGGGCCGCATGAAGGCGATGCGACCTCGCTCGACCAGGGCCGTCCAGCCCTCGCCCACCGTCACCTCGCCCCGGTGCAGCCCGGTCTCCTCCTCCAGCTCACGGGTGACGCTGCCGGCGAGATCGACCGTGCCGTCGGCGCGCAGATCGGCGCGATCGGGCGTGCCGGCGGCGAAATAGACCTTGCCGGCATTGGCGGTGTGCTCGCCCATCTTGCCGCAGAGAAAGGCGCCGTCGCTCGCCTGCAGCGCGGCCATCGCGAAGCCGTTGCGGACGACCTGGCCGGGGAAGCCGTCATCGCGCCAAGCCATGAAGCTGGAATAGGACGTCTCGAAATACTGCGCCTCGAACACGCCGCCGCGCAGCGCCGCCCAGTGCTGGAGCAGAATGCGGCCATCGAACATGGCCGGCTTGCCGGCGCTGAGTTTCGCCCAATGGGCGGCGACGGCCTCTGCATTCTCGCGTGCATAAGGCCAATCATAGGGCGCGAAACTGGCCTCGACGGCCTCCAGCTGCAGGATGGCGCCATCGACGACCGGTGCGCTCACAGCAGCACGCCTTCGCTGACCAGCACGGCCGAGCCGCCGATCCGGGCCGAGGCGAGAACCCCGCCGCGCACGCTCATCTCCAGCGTGATCTGCGAGGGGCGGCCCATCTCGTAGCCCTGCTCGATGACGAAGCGGTGGTCGCCGTCGCCCGGCCGGTCATAGGCCATCACCACGCCGGCAAAGGCAGCCGACGCGCCGCCCGTCGCGGGATCCTCGCCGATGCCGGTGCCCGGCCAGAACATGCGGGCGTGATAGGCATGGCCGGGCTCGGCGGTTTCCCTGGTGTAGAGGAAAGCGCCGCCCTGTCCGATCGCCGCCTGCCATTCGGCCGCCTGCGGCTTGGCGCGCGCGACCGCCTCGCGGGTCGCGACGGGAACGAAGAGGAAGGGCACGCCGGCCGAGTAGAGGGCCGGCACATGGTGGTCGAAGCCGATGTCGCTCTCCGCGAGGCCGGTGGCCGCCGCCAGGGCGGCGATGGCCGGAGCCTCGCCGAGCCGTTCGGGCAGGCGCGGCAGGGTGAAGACGGCATGGCCGGCATGGCTGCCCTTCACCTCCACGGCGCAGGAGACCGGCCCGACTTTCTCCTCCAGCACCAGCATTTCGGGCAGGGAGCCGGCGGCATCGTCATGTAACGCGAGCCAGACGGCCGTGCCGACCGTGGGATGTCCGGCGAAGGGAAGCTCCCCGCCCGGCGTAAAGATGCGCAGACTGGCGCGATGCGCGGGGTTCTCCGGCGGCAGAATGAAGACGGTCTCGGAGAGATTGAACTCGCGGGCGATGGTCTGCATCGCCTCGGTGTCTAGCCCCCCGGCCTCCAGCACCACGGCGAGCGGATTGCCGGCATGGCGGCGTGTGGTGAAGACGTCGAGCGTGACGAAGCGGCGTTTCATCGGCAATCCTCAGGGAATCGTCAGGTCGATGGTCAGGGGGCAATGGTCGGAAGCCTTGGGCCGGTCCCAGCCGACGCGGGGATAGCGGTCGCCGGCGGTGGCGAGCCTGCCCATGGAGCGGTCGGGCTCGCGCGGGTCGAGCGGGACGCGATAGGGCAGACCGCGCCGGATCATGCCCATGGCGGGTGCCGGGTTGGCCGCGGCGAGCGCCGGCGACAGCAGGATGTGGTCGAGCGGCATATGGCTGTCGATCAGCCGCTGCTGCGCCTCCGACCAGTAGCGGCGGAAATGCGTCCAGCGCTCGTGGACCGGCAGGGCCTCGGCCGGATCGACGGCGAAATCTTCCAGCAGCGGCTCGATTCCGCTCGGCCCCTCGTCGACCGGGGCGGCCAGCGGCCCCAGCCCGTGGCGATAGCCGTTGAGATCGCCGAGGACGATCCAGTTCGCCTCCCGCCAGCCGGTGCCGAAACGCTGCTCGATCAGGAAACGCACCGCCCGCGCCTCGGCCCGCCGCACCGGCAGCGTGACCTGCCGGCCATCCTCGCGGCCATTGTTCATGGATTTGAAGTGGCAGCCGAACAGGGTCAGCCGGCGCCCGCCGAGATCCAGCGCGATCTCGAGGCAGTCGCGGGCGAAGACCTTGCCGGCGCGCGGAATCCCGAGCGCCGCGAGGTCGTCGTCATGGACGCCGGCTTCGGCGAAGCTCAGCTCCTTGTGCGAGACGGCGCGGACCTGACCAGGGCCGAACAGGTCGCGACGCCCGGCGAAGCCGATATCGATGCTGCGCCGGTCGTTGCCATCGATCAGGGTGAAATGGCCGTAGCGGTGATCGGCGATGCGGTGGACGTAGTTGGCGAAGAAGGCCTGCAGGCTGGCGAGCGAATCGACCTCCTGCAGCATCCACAGATCGGCTCCCGCCTCCGCGATGGCGAGCGCCGTCATCTGGCGCTTGTCGTCCTCCAGCGCCACCGCCAGCGAGCGCTCCACCGCGTCGCGCTCGTCGGCGCGCGGGAAGTGGAACAGCGACATCGCCGCCGCCGTCTCGCTGCGCCCGCTCTGCTCGAAGCGATGCCGGGTCAGCAAATTCTCGACATTGAAGGTGCCGATGCGGAGTTTCATCGGGCGGGGCCTCGCCGGAGGGGCGGCCGAACCGCTCCGTCATCCCGGACAAGCCGCGAAGCAGCGCCGCTCCGGGATCCATCGTCGAGCTCCGGAGCCCTCCGATGGATCCCGGGGCAAGCCCGGGACGACGCGGTGCTTCCGGGGAAAACCGCCACGCCTCAGATCGCCTCGGGCTCGAACACGCGCGAGGGCATCACGAACTCGTCCTGCGCGGCGACCGTGAGGATTTCGCGCGAGCCGGCTTCCTTGGTGCGCTTCAGCAGACCGTAGATCGAGGAGGCGGCCTTGCTCAGCGCCGCGGCGGCCGAGCGCTCGCGCAGATAATGGGTGAAGAACAGCGCCGCGATGGCGTCGCCCGCGCCGTTGACGCTGACATCGAGCTTGGGCGTGCGCACCCGCCAGCTGCCGCTTTCGTCGCTGGCCATCAGGTCGATCGCGTCCTCGGGCGTCTCCTCGGTGACGAGCGAGGTGACCAGCACCACCTTGGGGCCGGCATCGCGCAGCGCTTCGACGGCGCGGTGGGCATCGGCGATCGCGGTAATGCCGATATCGGTCAGCAATTCGAGCTCGAACTGGTTGGGCGTCACGATATCGGCCGCCGGCACCGCCTGCTCGCGCATGAATTCGGGGATCCCCGGGCGCACGAAGATCCCGCGCCCGACATCGCCGATCACCGGGTCGCAGCAATAGAGCGCCCTGGGATTGGCCGTGCGCACGCCGGCCACCGCCGAGAGGATCGCATGGCCGATATCGGCCGAGCCCATATAGCCCGAGATGACGCCATCGCAGTTCGCCAGCACGCCGCGCTCGGCGATGCCCTCCATCACCTCGTCGATCATGCCGCCGTCGAAGACGCGGCCCTTCCAGGCGCCGTAGCCGGTGTGGTTGGAGAACTGCACCGTATGGATCGGCCAGACCTCCACCCCCAGGCGCTGCATCGGGAACACGGCGGAGGCGTTGCCCACATGCCCATAGGCGACATGGGACTGGATCGAGAGGATATTCATAGGCTGACCGATGACGCTTCGGGCGGGAGGGAGAAAACTAGCCGCTCCCGCGCGTTGCGCCAATCGAAAGCGGTGATGAGGACGATCAACGCCCGGCGCCGGCCCTGCTGCGGATTTGCGTCGTGCCCCCGCGCCATGCGATGCGCTGGCGGATGACGCGCGCCTCCGCCATCGCGATCTATGTGGATGCCGATGCCTGCCCGGTGAAGGACGAGATCTATCGCGTCGCCGGCCGGCACGGGCTGCATGTCTTCGTCGTCGCCAACAGCTTCCTCAACGTGCCGCGCGAGCCCTGGATCGAGCGCGTGATCGTGCCGGGCAATTTCGACGCCGCCGATGACTGGATCGCCGAGCGGGTTGGCCGGGGCGCGATCGTGATCACGGCCGATATCCCGCTCGCCGACCGCTGCATCAAGGCCGGTGCCGAGGTCATCGGGCCGACCGGCAAGCCCTTCACCGAGGCCTCGATCGGCATGGCGCTGGCGACGCGCGACATGATGGAGGATCTGCGGGCGATGGGCGTGGCCGGCGGCGGACCAAAGCCGTTCTCGCCGAAGGACCGCTCGGCCTTCCTGCAGGCGCTGGATGTGGCGGTGCAAAGGCTGAAGCGGGCAGGGTTCGCCTCGTCCGGAGAAATTTAGGCTTTCGCCCAGCGCTTTACGGAGAAAGCATTTCTTCCTAAAGCTCGCCCGAGCCCGTCGCAGATCGGGCCTTGGGAGGAATGCTATGTCGCTGACCCGCCGTTCCACGCTCGGCCTCATGGCCGGCGCAGTCTTCGCGCCGTCGGCGGCGCGCGCGCAGAGCTTTCCGAGCAAGCCGGTGACGATCATCGTCCCTTATCCGGCGGGTGGGCCGACCGATGCGATCGCACGTTTCGTGGCGCAGGATCTGTCGGCCTCGCTGGGCCAGAACGTCATCGTCGACAACCGGGCCGGTGCGTCGGGCGCGGTCGGTACGCGCGCCGTCGCCCACGCGGTGGCAGACGGCTACACCATCGTCTTCGGCAACAACCAGACGCATGGCAACAACATGTTCCTGCTGAAGGAGCCGGGCTACGATGCGGTGAAGGATTTCGCGCCGCTGGCCGGCGTCGGCGCCTTCGAGCATGCCTTCGTCACGCGCAAGGATCTTCCCGCGAAGACCATTCAGGAGCTGATCGCACTCGCCAAGGCCGATCCGGGCAAGCTCAATTACGGCTCCACCGGGATCGGCTCCGGTTCGCATTTGGCGATGGAGCTGTTCATGCAGCGCACGGGCATCAAGATGACGCATGTGCCCTTCCGGGGTGCGGCGCCGCTGGTGCAGGAATTGATCGGCGGGCGTATCGACATTGCCAATTCGACGCTGCCGAGCGTGCTGGAGCAGATCAATGCCGGTGCTCTTCGCGGCATCGCCATCGCCAGCCCGGAGCGCAATCCGCAGGCCAGGGACCTGCCGACGCTGCGCGAACAGGGCGTCACCAATGCCGATGCCGATTCCTGGGCGGCCTTCTTCGCCCCGGCGAAAGTTCCGGAGCCGGTGCTCGACACGCTCTCCAAGGCGATCATCGCCTCGCTCAACAAGCCGGCGACGCGCGACGCCATCATCAAGCTCGGCTTCACCCTGAAGGTGCGTGATCCCGCGACCTTCCGCCCCTACCACCTCCAGGAAATCGCCACCTGGAAGCAGATCATCACGGATGCGGGTGTGAAGGCGGAGTAGTCCAGAGCACCGGGGCGGCCTGAGCCCTCATCCTGAGGAGCCGCGGCATGCGGCGTCTCGAAGGATGGTTCAGGAGGCTCCGGAGACGTCTCGATCTCCCTTCGACGGCCCTTCGGGCCTCCTCAGGACGAGGGCTGGCTGCGTCATTCCTGATCCGGCCGATGGGCTCGAAACCTTGACCGGCTCCATCCTGACAAGGGCGTGAGCAACGATTGGCGCCTCGCGCCGTTCTTCCTATCTGCCAAGGCAGCAGAGGGAGCGGGCGGGATGATCGGAAGTGGACGGATCGCGATGGCACTGGCGGCGGGGCTGAGCCTCGCGCTCTGGCAGGCGCCGGCTTGCGCGCAGAAGCGCTATCCATCGAGCGCAGGCGATCTTGCCGTCGAGACGGTGGCGAGCGGGCTGGAACATCCCTGGGGGATGACCTTCCTGCCGGACGGGCGGATGCTTGTCACGGAACGGCCGGGACGGCTGCGGCTCGTCGGGACGGATGGGACGCTGTCGCGGCCGATCACCGGCGTGCCGAATGTGATGGCGCGCGGGCAGGGCGGTTTGCTCGACGTAGCGCTCGATCCCGATTTTGCGCGCAGCCGCCTCGTCTACCTCTCCTTCGCCGAGCCCCGCCCGAACGGCAACGGCACCAGTGTGGCGCGCGGCCGGCTGAACGAGCAGGGCACGGCGCTCACCGACACCGCGGTGATCTTTCGGCAGATGCCGACGGTGAATTCCAACATGCATTTCGGCTCGCGGCTGGTCTTCGATCGTACGGGCGCGCTGTTCGTGACGCTCGGCGAGCGCTTCAGCCAGCGCGACCAGTCGCAGAACCCGGCGAACCATATCGGCAAGCTGGTCCGCATCCGTCCCGATGGCAGCGTGCCGTCCGACAACCCGAAAAAGCCGGGCTGGGCGGCGGAGATCTGGTCGATCGGTCATCGCAACGTGCAGGGCGCGGCGCTGCATCCGCAGACCGGGCAGATCTGGACGGCCGAGCATGGCGCGCGCGGCGGCGACGAGATCAACACACCGAAGGCGGGCCTGAATTACGGCTGGCCCGTGATCAGCTACGGCGTCGATTATTCAGGAGCGAAGATCGGCGAGGGCACGGCCAAGCCCGGCATGGAACAGCCGCTTTTCTACTGGGACCCGTCGATCGCGCCCTCGGGCGCGGCGTTCTACACCGGTCCGGTCTGGCCGGCTTGGACAAATTCCCTCTTCGTCGGCGCGCTCGCCGGCAGCCAGCTCGCGCGGCTGTCCACGGACGGCGAAAAGGTCACCGGCGAGGAGCGGCTCCTGACCGATATCGGTGCCCGCATCCGCGATGTGCGGCAGGGGCCGGACGGCTTCCTCTACCTGCTGACGGATGAGGATGACGGAAAGGTGCTGCGGGTGAAGCCGGCGGGCTGAACCCTCAAGGCCCGCAGTCCCACTCGCTCTCCAGCACGAAGACATTCTTCGTCGAGAGCTTGCCCTGCGCGTCGTAGAGATCGCCGACATAATAGGTCATGCCGGCATCGTCATGGTCCTCGCGCCTGACCTGCAGCGACCAGCCATAGGCGACACGCTTGTGGACGAAGGCGGGGTGGGTGTCGCCGATGGTGGCCGAGGCGAGGATCTGCGCCGAGGAATCACCCGGGCTGCAGGTCGGGCCGGCCAGAGCGGAGACGGTGCCGGCCATGAGCGCGGCGGCGACGAGCAAAGAGCGCATCGGCGGTCCTTCGGGTCTTCGGGATATCGGGCTTTTCGGAGAAGACGGGCGGCTCAGCCGAAGCGCAGCTTCATGGCGATGATGACCAGAACGAGGCCCAGCGTCAGCGTGTTGGCGATGACGACCGGCCAGGACAGGATCATGATGCCATAGGCGAGCCACAGCGCGATCCCGCAGGCGAAGAGCACCTGCGTCCAAAGCGAGATCGCGCGGGTGTCGCGCGTGCGGATGGTGCGCCAGGCCTGCGGCAGCCAGCACAGCGTGGTCAGCGTGGCGGCGGCGAAGCCGATGATGTCGACGAGGGCGGGAGACATGGTGCGAATCGCTGGCGGCGGGACGCTCCCGCATAGCGGCTTTCGTCATCCTGCGCGCCATTCTTGCGGCGTTAACCTCCGTTAACCACGCTCGCCTAGCCTGCCCGCCAATGTCCTCGAATCGGTGGAGACCCATGCGCGCCTTCCACATCGCATTTTCCGCGGCTGCCCTCGCGACCCTTCCGCTGTTGATGGGAGCCGGCCCCGCCGCCGCCCAGGGCAGCTTCCAGTCCTGCCTCGCCGGGCTTCGCGGCGATGCCGCTGCCGCCGGCGTCTCGACCAGCGTTTTCGACAGCGCCATGGCCGGCGTCGAGCCGGACATGAAGGTCATCGAGGCGATGAACAACCAGCCGGAGTTCAAGACGCCGATCTGGGATTATCTCGGCACGCTGGTCGACGACGAGAAGGTGGCGGAGGGGCGCGCCATGCTGCGCCAATACGCCTCAGTCTTCGCCGCCGCCGAGCAGCGCTTCGGCGTCGACCGCCACACCATTGCCGCCGTCTGGGGCGTGGAGAGCGATTTCGGCAAGGCGCGTGGCAAGATGCCGCTGGTGCAGGCGCTCTCGACCGGGGCGTGCCTCGCGCCGCGCCGCAATGCCTTCTTCAAGGGCGAGCTCATCGCGACGCTGAAGATCATCCAGCGCGGGGATGTGCGACCCGAGCGGCTCTTCGGCTCCTGGGCCGGCGCCTTCGGCCACACCCAGTTCATTCCCTCGACCTATCTGCGCCTCGCGGTGGACGGCGATGGCGACGGGCGTCGCGATCTGGTCGATTCCATCCCCGACGCGCTGCACTCCACCGCCAATTTCATGGACAAGGCCGGATGGGTCACCGGCGCGACCTGGGGCTACGAGGTGCGCGTGCCGGATGGCTATCGCGGGCCGACCGGCCGCAACCCGAAGAAGCCGCTTTCCCATTGGGCGGCGCAGGGGATCGTTAAATATGATGGCTCGCGGCTGGACGGCACCGGCAATGCCGGGCTGCTGATGCCGGCGGGCCGCGAGGGACCGGCCTTCCTCGTCTTCAAGAACTACGACGCCGCCTACAGCTACAATGGCGCGGATTCCTATGCGCTCGCCATCTCGCTGCTCTCAGACCGGCTGCGCGGCAAGCCCGGCGTGCAGGGGCGGTGGCCGACCGACGACCTGCCGCTCTCGCGCGAGCAGCGGCGCGAATTGCAGCGCCTCCTGATCGCGCGCGGCTACAATGTCGGCGAGCCGGACGGTGCCGTGGGCTCGCTCACGCGCGCGGCGATCAAGGATGTCGAGGCCAAGATCGGGATGTCCCCGACGGGGCGGCCGGGCGAGAAGGTGCTGCGCGCGCTGAAGGCCGGGCGGGTTTGAATTCCGCCGAGCCCTCATCCTGAGAAGCCGCTTCAGCGGCGTTTCGAAGGATGCTCGAGTGGAACGCTCCTGCACTTGCTGGAGCATCCTTCGAGACGCAGCCTTGGGCTGCTCCTCAGAATGAGGGCTCACCCGATTCGGGAGAAAGCGACCGTCATGACCCGCAGTCTCATTTCCACCGGTTCGCCCTTCGAGCGCGCTTTCGGCTATTCGCGCGCCGTGATCGACGGCGATCTGGTCTTCGTTTCGGGCACCACCGGATACGACTACGCCACGATGACCATGCCGGAGGATGCGGCCGAGCAAGCGCGCAACATCTTCAGGACGATCGAAGGCGTGCTGGCGGAGGCCGGATCATCCCTCGCGCAGGTGGTGCGCGCCCAGTATTTCGTCACCGACCGGAGCTTCTGCGAGCCGGTGCTCGGCGTCTGCGGCGAGGTCTTCAGGGAGATCCGCCCGGCGGCGGGCATCTATGTGATCGCCGGGCTGCTGAAGCCCGAGATGAAGGTCGAGATCGAGGTGACGGCGCGGCTCGCCCGCTGACGGGGCGGCACGGACTCCCGCAGGCATCATGTTGCTGGTATATCTCTTGCGTCGGACCTGCTCGCGCGGGCGATGGTCCGCAACAGGGGAGAGGGATCATGACCGCCAGCCGTCGCAACGTGCTCAAGGGTGCAGGAGCGCTCGCAGCCACCGCTTTTATGCCGAATTCCAGTTTTTCTCAGGGAAGTGCTGCGACGCTCCGCTTCATTCCATCGACGCCGCTGCCTTCGCTCGATCCGATCACCCTAACGAGCTATGTCATCCGCAATCACGGCTACCTGATATATGATACGCTTTTCGCCACCGATGCTCAGTTCGGCATCAAACCGCAGATGGTGGAAAGCTGGGAGACATCCGGCGACGGTTTGAGCTGGAGCTTCGCGCTGCGCGACGGGCTCTCCTTCCATGACGGGCAGCCGGTGACGTCCAAGGACTGCATCGCCTCGATCGCTCGCTGGTCGAAGCGCGACGCCTTCGGCCAGACCTTTGCCATCTTCGTCGAGGCCTATGAGCCGATCGACCAGCGCAGCTTCCGCATCAAGCTGAAGAAGCCCTTCCCGATGCTGCCGGCCGCGCTCGGCAAGCTCTCCTCCAACGTGCCCTTCATCATGCCCGAGCGCATCGCGATGACGGATGCGATGAAGCCGATCACCGAGGCCATCGGCTCCGGCCCGTGGCGTTTCGCCGACAAGCAGTGGATTCCGGGCCAGAACGCGGTCTATGAGCGCTTCGCCGCCTACAGGCCGCGCGAGGAGGCGCCGTCCTGGGCCGCTGGCGGCAAGGTCGCCAAGATCGACCGCATCGAGTGGCTGGCGCTCACCGAGCCTGGCGCGGCCGTCGGTGCGCTGACCAAGGGCGAGGTGGATTGGTACGAGCAGCCGCCGGTCGACCTGCTCCCGGTGCTGAAGCAGAGCAAGGATGTGGTGATCCAGAACGTGCCGCTGGGGCTGTTCCTGGTGATGCGCTTCAACCATCTGCAGCCGCCCTTCAACAATCCGGGCGTGCGGCGGGCTGTGATGGCCGCGATCAAGCAGACCGACTACATGGACGCCGTCGTCGGCGACAAGGCCTATTACCAGGAGGCGAAGACCTTCTTCACCCCCGGCTCGCCGATGTCGACCGGGGCCGGCGGCAAGGAGGCGCTGCCTGCCGATCTCGACAAGGCCAGGGCCATGCTCAAGGAGGCGGGCTACAAGGGCGAGAAGGTCGTGCTGCTGGCCCCGTCCGACCAGCCCATCGCCTATCAGCAATGCATGGTGACCGAGGATCTGCTGAAGAAGCTCGGCTTCAATGTCGAGCTCGTCGCGACGGACTGGGCGAGCTTCATCGGCCGCCGCGCCAATCGCGGCCTCCCCGATCAGGGCGGATGGTCGCTCTTTCACACGCTCTGGTCCTGCGCCGACACGCTGAACCCGGCGCTGCATCCGCTGATGCGCGCCAATGGCGGTTCGGCCTTCTTCGGCTGGCCCGAGGACGCCACGATGGAAGGGCTGCGCGACCAGTGGATCGCGACCCCGGAGGAGGCCAAGCAGAAGGAGATCGCCGCGCAGATCGAGCGTCGCGGCTTCGAGGTGGTGCCCTATGCGCCCTGCGGCCTCGTGCAGCAGCCCATGGCCTATCGCACCAGCCTCAAAGGCATGGTGCTCGCCCCGGTGCAGTTCTTCTGGAACATGGAGAAGACGGGCTGATCGCCGCCGGAGAGGGCTCCTGAAACACGGGTCATCCCGGGCTTGCCCCGGGATTCATCGAGGGGCGCCTCAGCCCTCCGATGGATCCCGGAGCGCCACGGCCGATGGCGCTTGCTCCGGGATGATGGCGGGGGCCTTGCGGCCTCGGATATCGATAAGCCGCCGCCGCTCAGCCGAGCGGCTTGAGGTAGACGTAGCCCTGCTGGACCAGAGAGGTCGCTTCGGCGATGCCGGCCGGGACAATGTCCTCGGCGGTGACGCCGTAAAGCTCCGCAGGGTCGAGATCGCGGCCCATGATGGTGTTGCGGCAGATCAGGAACCGAACCCCGTCGCGCTTCAGCGCGTCGATGCGGACGGCGAGGTCGCTGTCGCTCTTCGCCAGTTCGAGCAGCTCGACGCCATCGCCCTGCAGCACGACGCGCAGATCGAGGCGGCCGACACCGACCGCCTGGAGATGATTGCGGGCGATCTGCAGCAGGTTGCGATAGCGGCCATGACCGATCAGGCCGCTGCCTTCGGTGACGTGATAGACCGCTTTCTGCTGCGCATAGGGCGCAAAGCGCATGGCCTTCACCGTCTCGGGCGTGTGGGGCCGGGTGCTGCCATTGGCGTAGCGCCAGCCGAAGAGCGCGGTGGCGGCGAGGATCGGCAGCGTCCAGATCAGTCGGGTCTTGCGTGTCGTCATGGGGCGGGTTCGTCGCGTTTCGGCACGGGGCCGCGCCATGCGCCCCTTCCGTAGCGGCAGGTTTCAAGCCGCGTGCCGATGCGCGGGGCGTTGCGCCGCCGTGACGGCAGGGCATTTGCCTTTGCCGGCCGATGCTCTAATCAGCCGCGCGAGGACACGGTTCTTCCAGACGAGGCATGACGACCATGGCGACCCACAAGCTCCTGCTGCTCCCCGGCGACGGCATCGGCCCCGAGGTGATGGGCCAGGTCGAGCAGATCGTCTCCTGGTTCGGCAGACAGGGTCTCGGCTCCTTCGAGATCGAGAAGGGTCTCGTCGGCGGCGCAGCCTATGACGCGCACAAGGCCGCGATCTCCGAAGGCGACATGAAGCTGGCCCAGGAGGCCGACGCCGTGCTGTTCGGCGCGGTCGGCGGGCCGAAATGGGCGGATGTGCCCTATCAGCACCGGCCGGAAGCCGGTCTGCTGCGCCTGCGCAAGGATCTCGGCCTGTTCGCCAATCTGCGTCCGGCGATCTGCTATCCGGCGCTGGCCTCGGCTTCGTCGCTGAAGCCCGAGGTGGTCGAAGGCCTCGACATCCTGATCGTGCGCGAGCTCACCGGCGGCGTCTATTTCGGCGAGCCCAAGGAGATCGTGACGCTGGAGGACGGCTCCAAGCGCGGTGTCGACACGCAGCTCTACACCACGCCCGAGATCGAGCGGATCACCCGCGTCGCCTTCGAGCTGGCGCGCACGCGCCGCAACAAGGTCTCCTCGGCCGAGAAGCACAACGTCATGAAGACCGGCGTGTTGTGGAAGCAGACGGTGACCGCGCTGCATGCCGCCGAATATGCCGATGTCGAGCTCGAGCATGTGCTGGCCGACAACTGCGCGATGCAGCTGGTGCGCTGGCCCAAGCAATACGACGTCATCGTCACCGACAACCTGTTCGGCGACATCCTCTCGGACGTGGCGGCGATGCTGACCGGCTCGCTCGGCATGCTGCCCTCCGCCTCGCTTGGCGCCGAGGACCCGGCCACCGGCAAGCGCAAGGCGCTCTACGAGCCCGTCCACGGTTCGGCGCCCGACATTGCCGGCAAGGGCCTCGCCAACCCGATCGCGATGATCGGCTCGTTCGCCATGGCGCTGCGCTAGTCCTTCGGCAACGGCGAAGCGGCCGACAGGCTGGAGGGCGCGATCGCCGATGTGCTGGGTTCGGGCACCCGCACCAAGGACATCGCGGCGCCGGGCGCCAACGCCGTCTCGACCACCGAGATGGGCCAGGCGATCGTGAAGGCGCTCGAAGCGCGGGGTTGAGTTCGAGGCAATTGGCAATAGGCAGTCGGATAAGTCCGATTGCCGACTGCCTCCTCTCCTCTCCCCCTCGTGAATTGCCGCGTCTGCGCTTTCGTGGCCTAACGGGCCCGACGAAACGGAGGCGAGTCCGTCATGCTGATCAAGCGCCGTGCCGGCTGGGAAATGCCGGAAAGCGAAGCCACGCCCGAAAGCGTGTTCCTCAATCGCCGCCAGCTGATGGCCGGCGGGGCGGGGGTGCTCGCCGCCTCGGCCTTTGCTGGGGAGGCGTGGGCGCAGGCGGCCGATCCGACGCTCGATCTCTATCCGGCCAAGCGCAACGACGCCTATAAGCTCGACGTGCCGCTGACCAAGGCGGAGGACGCAGCCAACTACAACAACTTCTACGAATTCGGCATGACCAAGGACATTGCCGACGCTTCGCAGAAGCTGCCCGTGCGGCCCTGGTCGATCCAGGTCGACGGGCTGGTGGAGAAGCCCTTCGAGATCGGCTTCGACGATCTGGTCCGCAAGCTGCCGCTGGAAGAGCGGCTCTATCGCTTCCGCTGCGTCGAGGCCTGGGCGATGGCGGTGCCGTGGACCGGCATTCCGCTCGCCGCCTTCGTGGCGATGGCCAAGCCGCTCTCGGGCGCGAAATATATCCGCTTCGAGACCTTCATGAACCCTCGAGTCGCGGTGGGGCAAAACCAGCGCTGGTATCCCTGGCCCTATACAGAGGGGCTGACGATCGCCGAGGCAACGAACGAGCTGCCGCTGCTGGTCACCGGCATCTACGGCAAGCCGCTGCCGACGCAGCACGGCGCGCCGATCCGGCTGATCACGCCGTGGAAATACGGGTTCAAATCGGTCAAGTCGATCCGCAAGATCAGCTTCGTGGCGGAGCGGCCCAAGACCTTCTGGGAGGGGCTGCAGGCCTCCGAATACGGCTTCTGGGCCAATGTGAACCCGGCCGTGCCGCATCCCCGCTGGAGCCAGGCGAGCGAGCAGGTGCTGGGGTCTCGCGAGCGTCGGCCGACGCTGATCTACAACGGCTACGAGCAGCAGGTCGCGGGCCTCTACAAGGGGCTGGAGGGCGAGAAGCTCTTCATGTGAGCTGCTGACGGCGCTCGTCGTGCCCGGGCTTGACCCGGGCATCTCCTGTCGCAGATCCTCGGGTCTACGCTTCGCTTCGCCCTAGAATGACGCCGTGAGCCAGCATTTCCACCTCTTCCAGACCGCCATCGGCCTGTGCGCGCTGGTCTGGGAGGGCGAGCGCTTCATCGGTGCTCAGCTTCCCGAGGCGGACGAGGCGGCAGCCCGGCTGCGGCTGGCGCGGCGCTTTCCGCAGGCGCAGGAGGCAGCGGCCGAGGGTTTCGTTGGGGAGGCCGTCGCGGGCATCAGGGCGCTGCTCGATGGCGAAAAGCGCGATCTGTCGAAGCTGCCGCTCACCCTCGACCAAGTCTCCCCTTTCCACCGCAAGGTCTACGAGATCGCGCTCGCCATCCCGCCCGGCGAGACGCTGACCTATGGCGAAGTGGCTCGTCGTCTCGGCGAGCCGGGCGCGGCACGGGCGGTCGGCGTCGCGCTGGGCCAGAACCCGTGGCCGATCATCGTGCCCTGCCACCGCGTGCTGGCGGCGGGCGGGCGGACGGGTGGCTTTTCCGCCGATGGCGGCGTCTCGACCAAGCTGCGGATCCTGACCATCGACAAGGCCCGCACCGACACCGAGCCCGGCCTGTTCGAGGCTCTGCCTCTGGTGGCGCGGCCGGCCGCGCGCTGAACCGCCTCGTTGAATCGTTGCAATGCGGCCCTTGCGGGCGTGCGCTTGCGCCGGGCGTCGGCGCGGCTAGTGTCGCCAGCCTCAACTTCGTTTCGAGGGTAACATGGCCAAACTGAAGCTCGCCATCGTCGTCGGCAGCAACCGCCGCGAGTCGCTCAACCTCAAGCTGGCGAAAGCGCTCGCCAAGCTGGGCGAGGGTGCCTTCGAGCCCTCCTTCGTCCAGATCGACGATCTGCCGATGTTCAACCAGGATCTGGAGCCCAATCGACCCGAGCCGACGCTGCGCCTGAAGCGCGAGATCGAAGCGGCCGACGCGATCCTGATCGTGACGCCGGAATATAACCGCGCGATCCCGGCCGTGCTCAAGAACGCCATCGACTGGGCCTCGCGCCCCTATGGCAAGAGCTCCTGGGCCGGCAAGACCGTCGCTGTCACGGGCACCACGGCCGGCGCGACCGGCACCGCCGCGGCCCAGCAGGAGCTGCGCATGATCATGACCAATCTCGCAGGCGTGGTCGTGGGCGGTCAGGTCTTCATCACCTACAAGGACGGGATGTTCGACGCCGAGCACAACGTCACCGACGAGACGACCCGCGGCTTCCTGCAGGGATTCGTCGACAATCTCGCGCGGATCGCCGGCAAGCTCGCCGCCTGATCGCCAGGCTTCCCATCAACTGTAAGGCACCGCTCGGAAGGGCGGTGCCTTTCTCTTTGAGGCCATGTGCGAGGCGGGCCCCAGCAAAAAAAAGCCGGCGTCCCTCGCGGGAGCCGGCTTTGAAAGTTTGAAACATCTGGCTCAACCGCCAAACATCTCAGAGGGGAACGGCTGAAACGAACTCAACGCCGGGAGGAGATAGCGGAGCCCGTTCCGAACAACCGTGGCTTCAATATTGGGCATGGCCTGCCGTTTTGCAATGCAACATATCTTGGGGCAGTCATGCGTCAATCGCATGCCTCAAGCCCATATGGGACTAATTTGTGCCTAAACGATTGATAAATATGCGTTCAGTGCAGATTGGGCAGATGTGATCGGGTTTGCCCGGCGCGTCTTGTGGCAGGCTTGCCCATGCGATGTGCGTTCGGAGGGCAGATTGCGACGCGAGAGCATCGCGACCGCCTCCGTGACGATGCGCGATGGCCTGGGACGTCCCAAAGCCGCGACCGCCGGCGAGGCCTCGTCCTGGTGGGAAGCCCGGGACGATGCGCGGCAGCCAACGGCGCTTCAGGCGCCGCAAGGGGCCAAGAAGGCCCGGGGCGGACCACCGGGCAGGCTCACAACCGCCCGAGGCCCGGCAGCCGGCTCAATAGGTCCAGCGCTGGGCCTTCTGGATCAGGAAATCGCGGAAGACCTGAACGCGGGCGACCGACTTCATCTCTTCCGGATAGACCAGATAGCTCTCGAGCTGCGGCATCTCGGTTTCGCGCATCAGCTGCACCAGCGGTGAGCCGGCCTCGATCAGGTAATCCGGCAGCACGGCGATGCCGGCGCCCGAATCGACCGCCCGCTTCATCGCCGTGATGTTGTTGACGATGAGGTGGATCGGGCGGGGGCTGCGCGGATCGCGGCCGATCGATCCCAGCCAGTGGACCGCCATCAGATAGGATGGCGAGGTGCCGCCGAAGGAGAGGATCCGGTGGTTGTCGAGATCCTCATGGGTCTTCGGCTCGCCGAAACGCTTCACATAGGCCGGCGCGGCGTAGACGTGGAAATGCACCGTGAAGAGCTTGCGCTGGATCAGGTCCGGCTGCTGCGGCTGGCGCAGCCGGATTGCGATGTCGGCCTCGCGCATCGAGAGGTCGAGTTCCTCGTCCGTCAGGATCAGCTCGACGCGGATATCCGGGTAGAGATCCATGAATTCGGCCAGGCGCGGCGTTAGCCAGTGCCCGCCGAGGCCGCGTGTCGCCGTGACCTTGAGCTCTCCCGACGGATGCTCGCGCGTCTCCGACAACTGCGAGCGCGTGCGCTCCAGCCGCTGCGTCATCTCGCGGGCGGCGCGCCAGAGCAATTCGCCCTGCTCGGTCAGGATCAGGCCGCGCGTGTGGCGGTGAAACAGCGGCGCGCGCAACTCCCGCTCCAGCGCGCCGATCTGGCGGCTCACGGCCGACTGGCTGAGGCCGAGCACGTCACCGGCTTTGGTGAAGCTGCCCGACTCGGCGACGGTATAAAAAATCCGAATGCGGTCCCAATCCACCGCTTGTCCCCCGTTATGCGTTTTGTGCATGTTGGGGGATAAAGTCGTTGTGCGTCAATGTCTGTGAGACAGAGATTGTTCTTTTTGGGACTGAATCTGGTGAGGTAATCCATCAAATTCTGTGATGAACTTGCCGCGTCCTGTGCTCCGGCGAGCCGGCTCGCCGAAAGCGCGGCTATTCGGCCGCCTCGCGCTGGTCGAGCGCTGTCGCCAACAGCCAGCGCTCTGCATCGAGCGCGGCCATGCAGCCCATGCCCGCGGCGGTGACGGCCTGCCGGTAATGCTCGTCGGTGACGTCGCCGGCCGCGAAGACGCCCGGGATATTGGTGTTGGTGGTGCCGGGCTCGACCTCGAGGTAGCCGGTTTCACGCATCGTCAGCTGGCCGGCGAAAAGCTCGGTCGCCGGCTTGTGGCCGATCGCGACGAAGACGCCATCCGCCTTCAGCTCGCTCTCGGCGCCGCTCTTGAGATTGCGCAGGCGCAGATGCGTGACGTTCGGCGGCTGGGTCGTGCCGCAAATCTCGGCAATCTCGCTGTCCCAGACGAGTTCGATCTTGGGATGCTTGAACAGCCGCTCCTGCATCACGCGCTCGGCACGCAGCGAATCGCGGCGGTGGACCAGCGTCACCTTGCTGGCGAGGTTGGCGAGATAGAGCGCCTCCTCGACCGCGGTGTTGCCGCCGCCGACGACCACGACCTCCTTGTTGCGGAAGAAGAAGCCGTCGCAGGTGGC
>NZ_JBMDWH010000154.1:0-12516 GCF_048595345.1 Allobosea sp. | reverse complement strand
CTATCGCGATTTCCCTGCGCCGCCGGTCGGGCCGGTTTCGCGCCGCCTGTCAGTCCTCGGCGCTGGCCTCGGTCCCCTCGCTGGTCTCGAGGCGGGCCTTGACGTCCTTCATCCAGGCGAAATTGGCTTCCGTCGCGTCTTCGGCCAACGCGCGCTCGGCTGCCTTCAACTCGCTATGTAGCGTGCGCGCCCGATGATGCAAGACGAGAGCCTGTCGAATCGACTCGAAAACGGATTCAGGATCAGCGGCTTGGCCCAGCATGGCCCGTTCCGCCGCGCCCGTCACGGCCATCAGCGCGGCGCGCGCCTCCGCAACCCTGGTCTGCTCCAGACGCAGGCCGAATGCCTCGGCGTCGAAGGCCCCGTCGATCGCCGCATCCAGCAGCGCCTGGCGGAAGCGTTCCGCCGCCGGCCCGTCGAGCGCGAGCTCGGCGATCTCGTCGACGCAGCGCATCAGCAGGCTGGGATGGCTCGCCAGCGCCAGGAGGATGAAGGCTTCGCGCGGGTTTTCACCGCGCTTCTGCAGGAAGAGCGGCGAGCGCGAGAGCTGCGGGCTGGCGCGTAGCGGCGCGAGCGGGCGCGCGCCGAAGCCGCCGGGCGCCCCGCCGCCGCGCCCCGGCTTGCCGCCCTCGCGATAGCCGCCGCCGCGGCGTCCGCGCATATCGGGCCGCTCCGCCTGCGCCGGGCCGGCGAAAAGCCGCTCCAGCCGCTCGTCGATCTCGCGGCGGTAATGGCGCCGCGTCGCTTCGTCGCGGATCTGGGCCAGCGGCTCCTTCAACCGCCGCTCGAAGGCGGCGCGCCGCTCGGGCGTATCGAGCGGGCCGGCCTCGACCTCACGCTGCCAGAGCATATCGACGAGCGGGCGCGCCGCGCCCACGACCTCCGCGATCGCCGCCTTGCCGCCCGAGCGCGCGAGATCGTCCGGGTCCTGCCCGTCCGGCAGCAGCGCGAAGGAGAGCGACTTGCCCGGCTCCAGCAGCGGCAGCGCGATGTCGATCGCCCGGCTCGCCGCCTTGCGGCCGGCCTTGTCGCCGTCGAGGCAGATCACCGGCTCATCCGCCATGCGCCAGAGCAGGCCGAGCTGGTCCTCCGTCAGCGCCGTGCCGAGCGGCGCCACCGCCTGCGGAAAGCCCGAGAGAGTCATGGCGATGACGTCGACATAGCCTTCCACCACGATCACCTGCCCGGTGTCGTGCGCAGCCTTGCGCGCATTGTGGTGATTGAACAGCAGCGAGCCCTTGTGGAAGAGCGGCGTCTCGGGCGAGTTCAGATATTTGGCGGAAACCTCCGCACTCATCGCCCGCCCGCCGAAGGCGATGACGCGCCCGCGCCCGTCATGGATCGGGAACATGATGCGGTCACGAAAGCGGTCGTAAGGCACGGCGATCTCGTCGCCGTGAACCAGAAGCCCGGCCTCCATCATCAGCTCGGCCGGCACCCCCTTGCCGGCGAGATGATCGCGCAGCGCGAAGCGGTCGGCCGGGCCGTAGCCCAGGCGAAACCGCGTGCGCGCCTCCCCCTCGAGCCCGCGCGTCGACAGATAGCGCCGCGCCGCCACCCCGCGCTCGCCCGCCAGCTGTGCCTCGAAGAACTGCGCCGCCAGTTCCACCACCTCGTGCAGACCCTTGCGGCGCTCCTCCTGGACCTGCGCCTCCTGGCTGATCCGGGGCAGCGTCACGCCGGCTTCGCCGGCCAGCTTCTCCACCGCCTCGGGGAAAGAAAGCCCCTCGGTCTCCATCACGAATTTGAAGATGTCGCCGTTCTTGCCGGACGAAAAATCGAAGAAGGAGGCCTTCTGGTCGTTGACGAAGAAGGACGGCGTCTTCTCGGCGTTAAAGGGCGACAGCCCCTTCCACTCGCGGCCCGATTTCTGCAGCCGCACGCGCTTGCCCACGACCGCCGAAACCGGCAGCCGCGCCTTGATCTCCTCAAGGACCGATGGGGGGAATTTCATGGGGTCTTATCTGAGCCCTCGCGAGAGCTTTGCCAAGCGGCGTGCCGCCCGACGCGCCGCTTGGCCGACATATCCACAGCGGGCCATCCGTGATAAAGAAAAACGCGAAAAAGGAAGACAGCCATGGCGCTCAACATCAAGGACCGGGAGACCGAGGAGGCCGTGCGCCTGCTCGCGCGCCGCCGCGGCCTCAGCCTGACAGAAGCCGTGCGCCAGGCCGTCAGGAGCGAGCTCGGCAAGGACGAATTGTCCGAGGAGGAGAAGGCGCGGCGCGTGGCGGAAGGCAGGCGCAAGCTCGATGCGCTTTACGAGAAATACGGCATCAAGCCGACGGGCAAGTCGATGACGAAGCAGGAGATGGACGAGGCGATCGGCTATGATGAGAACGGCTTCTGGTGAAGCTCGTCATCGATACATCGGCAGTCGTGGTATGCTTGACGGGTGAGGCGGAACGCCTCGCCTTCATCGACCTCATCGAGACTTCGCGACAAAGGCAGATGACAGCCGTCAATCTCCTCGAAGCCAGCCTCGTCCTGACCTTTACGAAAGGGCTACCCAGCACCGCGCTCGATGATTTCATAGCCGATTACACCATAGAAATCATTCCCTTCGATCAGCCACTCTCCGATCTCGCCTTCGAGGCCTATGGCCGTTACGGCAAGGGCCGGCACCCCGCCCGCCTCAACATGGGCGACTGCGCGGCCTATGCGCTGGCGAAATCGCGCGGCTGGCCACTGCTCTACAAGGGCGAGGATTTCGCGCTGACGGATATCGCGCGGGCCGGAGCGCGAAACCCAGGCGGCCTAGCAGCCGAGCGGGTCGTCGGCGAGCGCCTTCGCGGCCCCCGCCAGCGGCAGCTCCGCCGTCTGGCCGGCTGCCTTGATCGTGGCAGTCTTCGCCTTGGCGAGGCCCGCCACCACACCCTTCATCGGCTTCGCGCCGAACCGCGCGCCCGGCTCCCAGCGCAGCGAGACGCTCTCGCCCTCCGCCTCGGCCGTCACGGGAATGCTGGTCTGGCGACCATCGATCACGAGGTCGAGCGATGTCGCCTTGTCGAGCCCGACTGCTTTCGGCAGCGACACTTCGAGATAAGGCCCGCTTTTGATCAGCTTGTTCGCCCGGGCCGCGGACTTTTCACCGCAATAGAAGGTCAGGCGCGCCTTTCCGGGGACTGCAACGCCGACGGCGAGCGTGCCCATGGTGTAGCTGCTGCCCCAGCCCTCCTGCTGCGCCAGCGCCGCCACCGGCATGGCGAGGGCAAGGGTGGAGAGCCATAAGGCACGGCGGATGGCTTGCGGCATCGGATGTCTCCTTTGCCGCAAGCCTGCCCCGCTGAAGTGGCAAAAAATCGCCGGCGGCAGGCCTCAGCCCGCCAGAGCCGCCTTCACCATCGGGCTGACCTTGCCGAAATCCATCTGGCCGGCATAGGCGCCCCGCAGCACGCCGATGACCTTGCCCATATCCTTGACAGCGGTCGCGCCGGTCTCGGCGATGGCCTTGTCGATCGCGGCCTTCACCTCCTCGTCGGACATCTGCTTGGGCAGATAGGAGGAGATCACCGCCACCTCGCCGCGCTCGCCGGCGGCGAGCTCGGGCCGGCCATTGGCATCGTAGATGGCGATCGATTCCTGGCGCTGCTTGATCATCTTCTGCAGCACGCCGAGAATCTCGTCCTCGCTCGCCTCGCCCTTGCCCGCGCCGCGGGCCTCGATGTCCTTTTCCTTCAGCGCCGCGATGATCAGGCGGATCGCGGCGACCTTCTCCTTCTCGCCGGCCTTCATCGCCTCTTTCATGTCCGGCATGAAGCGCTCGCGCAGGGTGGTCATCTCGTTGGTCCTTTTTCTCTTGTGTGGCCTGCGCCAGCTTCGATTGACGGGCTGGTCCAGCCTCTTTAAGGCTCGCGTTCCAGACCGGCGGCGCGGATTTCGCGAAGCTCCGCCACCGCATGACTGCCGCCAGACGCGGCCTGGACCGAGACATAGACATGACCGCTCACGAAGGAAACCCCGCCGAGACCGGCTGGACCGAACCGCGCGCGACCGCGCTCCTGGTGCTGGCGGACGGCACGGTGCTGGAGGGCTTCGGCCTCGGCGCCACCGGCGAGGCGCCGGGCGAGGTCTGCTTCAACACGGCGATGACGGGCTATCAGGAAATCCTGACCGACCCCTCCTATGCCGGGCAGATCGTCACCTTCACCTTCCCGCATGTCGGCAATGTCGGCGTGAACGACGAGGACACCGAGACGGTGAACGCCGCAGCGTCCTCGGGCGTGCGCGGCTGCGTGCTCCATGCCGCCATCACCGAGCCCTCGAACTGGCGCTCGGCGAAGCATTTCGACGCCTGGCTGAAGGCCCGCAACATCGTCGGCATCTGCGGCGTCGACACGCGCGCCTTGACCGCGCTGATCCGCGACAACGGCATGCCCAACGCCATCCTCGCCCACAGCCCGGATGGCGTCTTCGATGTCGAGCGCCTGAAGAAGGAAGCCGCCGCCCTGCCCTCCATGGCCGGGCTCGACCTCGTGCCGCTGGTCACCGCCTCGCAGCGCTATGATTGGTCGCAGACGCCTTGGGTCTGGCCGCAGGGTTACGGCGAGCGCGAGGCCGCCAGGTACAAGGTCGTCGCGATCGATTACGGCGTGAAGCGCAACATCCTGCGCCTGCTCGCCAAGGCCGGCTGCGACGTCACGGTCGTGCCCTCGACCGCGAGCGCCGACGACATCATGGCGCTGAAGCCGGACGGCATCTTCCTGTCCAACGGCCCGGGCGACCCGGCCGCGACCGGCGAGTATGCCGTGCCTGTGATCAGGGAATTGCTCGACAGGAAGGTGCCGACCTTCGGCATCTGCCTCGGCCACCAGATGCTGGCGCTCGCCATCGGCGGCCAGACGATGAAGATGAAACAGGGCCACCACGGCGCGAACCACCCTGTGCAGGACAAGACCACGGGCAAGGTCGAAATCGTCTCGATGAACCACGGCTTCGCCGTCGATCCTGCGAGCCTGCCGGCGAATGCGGTCGAGACCCATGTCTCGCTCTTCGACGGCTCCAACAGCGGCATCGCCCTGACCGACCGCCCGGCCTTCAGCGTCCAGCACCACCCGGAAGCCTCCCCCGGCCCGCAGGACAGCCATTACCTCTTCACCCGCTTCGTCGAGCTGATGGACAAGGCGAAGGCGGCCTGAGGCGAAGGCCGCTCTCGTCGAACGCACGAACCTCCGCCGTCATACCGGCCGAAGCGCCGGGATCCATCGGAGGGCGAAAGCCTGACCAGGATAGCGCTCGATGATGGATCCCGGAGCTGCGCCGCTTCGCGGCTCGTCCGGGATGACGCCGGGGCTGGCGGCAAAGCCGCGGCCGACCTTGGAAGCGTTGACAGAGGCCCCCGCCGCGCGCTTTAAGCGGCGCATGATCAGCCTGATGGCCAGCCTCCGCAGCTATCACGCCCCGTCCTCATAGAGGCGGTGGCAATCCCATGCTCAACCGCCGCGCTGGCGGTTGAACTCAAGGCTTCTCTCCGACATCGCGGCTCTCAACCGGACCAACGCGATGTCTTCCAAACTCAGAACCGTCTCCAACATCGGCATCATGGGCTTCGGCGCCTTCGGGCGGCTGATGGCGCGCCATCTCCAGCCCCATATCGCGCTGCGGATCCATGATCCGCAGCGGCCGCCCGTCGCCGATGGCGCCGGCAAGGGACTGTCGCCCGCCACGGCGGCCGAGGTCGCGGCCTGCGATCTCGTCATCCTCGCCGTGCCGGTGCCCGCCATCGCCGACGCCATCGCCGCGCTGCGTCCGCATCTGCGGACCGGCACCGTGGTCCTCGATGTCGGCTCGGTGAAGATCGGCCCGGCACAGGCGTTGCTGGAGGGGTTGCCCGCCCATGTCGGCATCGTCGGCACCCATCCGCTCTTCGGCCCGCAGAGCGCCCGCGACGGGCTCGCCGGCCTCAAGATCGCGCTCTGCCCGATCCGCGGCGGCGCCACGCCGAGGATCGCCGCCTTCCTGCGCCATGTCCTGAAGCTGAAGGTGATCGTCACCACGGCCGACGCCCATGACCGCGAGGTGGCGATGGTGCAGGGCCTGACCCATCTCATCGCCAAGATCCTGGTGCAGATGGAGCCGCTGCCGCGCCGCATGACGACGGCGAGCTTCGATCTGCTGATGCAGGCGACCGAAATGGTCCGCTACGACGCGCCCAACGTCTTCATGGCGATCGAACGCGCCAACCCGCACGCCAAGGCGGTGCGCGACCGCTTCTTCGATCTCGCCGAGGAGATGCGGGCGTTTCTGGAGCGGGGGCATGAGGCCGCTGAAACGGAGGCAGGCGAGGCCTCGCAGCAGGCCTGCGACCCCGGCGCCTCTATCCAGCGCCTGCCTGCCTCTGCATAGCGGATCAGTCCCGCCGCGAGCCCGCCATGACCGAAAACCCGCTCACACATCCCGGCGCCGCCCATCCCGCCATCACCGAGGCGATGATCGCGAACCTCGTGCGCATCTTTTATGCGCGCGCCAGGCGCGACGCGCTCATCGGCCCGGTCTTCATGGAGGCCGTGGCGGATTGGGAGGAGCATATCGGCCGCATCACCGATTTCTGGAGCAGCGTCATGCTGCGCACCGGCCGCTATGACGGGCGCCCGATGCGCCCGCATCTCATCCTGCCGCTGACGGGCGCCCATTTCGACCGCTGGCTGGAGCTGTTCGAGGCGACGGCGCAGGAAATCTGCCCGCCGGACATCGCCTTCGCTTTCATCATTCGCGCAAGGCGCATCGCCGACAGCTTCGAAATGGCCCGCGCCAGCCAGCGTGGCGAGGTCGCGGCGCCACGGCATAGCTTGCGCTGAACGCAGGCTCGCTCAGGCCGGACCGGCCCGGTCCGGCGGCGCCTGCCGGGCCAGGAACCGCTCCATCTCGCCCTCCGGCAGCTCGGCCTCGCGTCCTATCCGCTCCGCCAGCGCCGATGCGGCAGGCCTGAGCCCCCGAAGCGGCCGATCGAGCCAATAGCAGACCGGATTGAGCCCCTCGCGCTCGTCGACCCGCGCGACCCGCCCCGCAGCGAGAGCGCCGGCCGCGAGCGGCGGACGCGCCAACGCAATGCCGAGCCCATGGGCGGCGGCGTCCAGCACCAGATTGTAATCCTCGAAGCGGCGATCCTGCGGGCGGGGCCGGTAATCCAGCCCCTGCGCGGCGAACCAGGCCCGCCAGCCCGAGCCGTCGGAATCATGGATCAGCGAATGCGCCAGCAGGCGCTCGGGCGCGCCCGGTCCGATCTCCACGTCCAAGCCCGGAGCGGCGATAGGAAAGCACCATTCCTCGAAGAGCTTCAGCGAGAACCGGTCGGGCGCCGCCCCGCGCCCGCAGCGTATCCCGAGATCGACCCCCTCCTCCTCGAAATCCACCTTGCGGTGCTCCACCTGCAGCACGATGCGCAGACCAGTATCGCCCGCCTCCAGCAGCTTGAGGCGCGGCATCAGCCACAGCGCACAGACGGAGGGCGGGGCACTGAGCCGCACCACGGCGCCGCCGCGCTGCTCGCGCCAGGGTTCGGAATCATCCGCGATCAGTGCGAAAGCCTCCTGCGTGCGCAACAGCAGCCTTTGGCCTTCCGGCGTCGGCGACACGCCGCGCGCCTGCCGCAGGAAAACGCGGTAGCCAAGCCAATGCTCCAGCTTGGCGATCTGCCGGCTGACCGCGCCATGGGTGAGGTTCAGCGCCTCGGCCGCCGCCGAAAAGCTCCCCGTTCGCGCCGCCGCCTCGAAGGCGCGCAAGGTATCGAGGGGAGGAAGGTTCAAGCCGCGATCCATGCTCACAGCTCATGCGCGAATTGGTCGTTTGTCAATAAGCTACGGGAGGCGTCTATCGGGCCGAGATCGTCCAAAGCGGAGTGACCGCCATGTCTTCTCGAACCTGCTCGACCGCCCCAGCCCTCGTGAGCGGGAGCCGCCCGGGCTCGATCCTGCTCTTCACCATCCCCTTCACGGTTCTCGCCTGGGCCTCCGCCTTCCCGGCGATCCGCGCCGGACTCGCCGGGTTCAGCCCAGCCGAAATGGCGGCGCTGCGTTTTGCTCTCGCCGGCCTGCCCGCCGCTCTCTTCCTGATCGCGATGCGCGCGAAGCTGCCGCAGGCGAGCGACATCTGGCGCTTCCTCGTCGGCGGCGTGCTCTTCATCGCCGGCTATGCGGTGCTGTTGAATTTCGGCCAGCGCGTCGTCCCGGCAGGCCCCGCCGCCTTCATCATCAACACGAACCCGATCATGACGGCGGTGCTCGCCATGGTGATCCTGCGCGAGCGCTTCAGCCTGACCGCCTGGGTGGGAACGGCGCTTTCCTTCGCCGGAATCGGCATCATCGCGCTCGGCAAGGGGCTCGATGTCGAGATCGGCACGAGCGTGCTGCTGATCCTGGGCGCGGCCTTCTTCAACGCCATCGCCACCGTGCTGCAAAAGCCGCTCTTCGCCCGCCACGAGCCCCTGCATGTCGCGGCCTGGAACATGGCCATCGGCGGCTTCGTGCTGCTTCCCTTCCTTCCGGACGCAATCGCGCAGGCTCAGACCGCGCCGGCCGTCTCGGTCTGGTCGGTGGTCTATCTCGCCGTGGTCCCGAGTCTCATCGGCTACGTCACCTGGGCGATCACGCTCTCTCGCCTGCCAGCGGCCCGCGCCTCGAACTTCCAATATGCGGTGCCGCCGACGGCGATGCTGATCGGCTTTTTCTGGCTCGGCGAAGTGCCGACGCTGTTCGGGCTGATCGGCGGGGTGATGGCGCTGGCCGGCGTCGTCGTGGTGAACCTGAAGCGATAGAGCCGCCCTCCTCCGGTTGCGCCCGCCCGTCCTCTATGGCTAGTCGAGAGCTGGGCCGGCGCGATACGGCCGCGAGGGTGAAGGCGAAGCATGTCCTGGCGCGATTTCTGGAACGGCGAGCACGCGATCTATGTCTCGCCGCGCCACAAGGCTCTCCATTACCGGGGCATCGCCACCGACCTGATCAGCCACATCCCCTCGCGCGACGCGGTCGTGCTCGATCACGGCTGCGGCGAGGCGTTGGACGCCGGCCGCGTCGCCGCCGCCTGCGGCAGGCTCTATCTCTGCGAGGCTGCGCCGAGCGTGCGCGAGAAGCTGCGCGCCATGCTCGGCGCCAAGGCGAATGTCGCCGTCGTCTCGCCCGAAGAGGTCGAGGCGCTGCCCGAGGCCACGCTTGATCTCGTCGTCGCCAATTCGCTGATCCAGTATCTCTCGCGCGACGAACTGGCCGCCCTGCTCGTCACCTGGCGCGAGAAACTCAGGCCAGGCGGCAAGCTGGTCGTCGCCGACATCATCCCGCCCGACGTCAGCCCGCTGACCGACGCCTCCCAGCTCCTCGCCTTCGCCTGGCGCGGCGGCTTCCTGACGGCGGCACTCGCCGGCCTCGTGCGCACCGCCTTCTCCGACTACCGCAAGCTCAGGGCCCGATACGGCCTCTCGACCTACCGCCTCGAGGAGATCACCGGCCTGATCGCGGCGGCAGGTTTCGAATCCGTGACCCCCGCCAAGAATTTCGGCCACAACCCGCACCGGTTCACGCTGGTGGGCCGCAAGGCTGGGTAATCGCGCCTCCGCCGTCACTCGCGTGGCGGCACGGTGTCGTATTGCGGCAGGCCGTCGGCGATGTCGTAGTAATCGCCCTTGTCGGCGACGAAGATGTGCAGGCTGGCGCGGGTCGCCGTCAGCCCTTCGAAGACACCCATCGCCACCGAGATGTAATCCCGGTCCAAGCGGTCCCAGAACAGCGTCGATCCGCAGACCGAGCAGAAGCCGCGCCGGATACCCTCCGAGGATCGGTACCACGTCACCGCCTCCTCGCCGGCCACTGTCAGCGCCTTTCGCGGCACATCGGTCGAGGCCAGATAGTGCCCCGTCTGCTTCCGGCACATCCGGCAATGACAGAAATTCGGCTGGGGCAGATCGCCCGCGATGGTCAGCGTGACCGCGCGACACAGGCATGAACCGGTCTTCATGGTGCTCTCCCTCACCCCGCCCGATCGGCAAAGCTGAAGAACTTATGACCCAGAAAGGAGACGACCATCACCAGCCCGGTCGTCACCAGCTGCATCGGCAGATAAGGCAGGCCGAGCCGCGTCACGAACAGGTGCATCAGCGCCCAGGTCAGCGCAAATCCGGCCGCCGCGATCAGCGCGAAGCGCCAGCCGGCCTCAGCATGGCTGCGCGTCGCATCGAAGGTCATCCAGCGGTTGAGCGTGTAGGACACCACCGCGCCCACCACGAAACCGGCGAGCGTCGCCGGCACCGGGTCGGCGCCCGCGCCTTCCACCAGCCCGATCAGCACGCCGTAATGCGCGAGCGCCGTCAGCCCCCCGGCAAAGCCATAGGTCAGGAGCTGGCGGCCATGCCGACGCAGGATCATGGGCAATCGTCCACGCTTCGCAGC
This sequence comes from Allobosea sp., assembly GCF_048595345.1. Classification (GTDB taxonomy): domain Bacteria; phylum Pseudomonadota; class Alphaproteobacteria; order Rhizobiales; family Beijerinckiaceae; genus Allobosea. The sequence continues at coordinate 2,140 of NZ_JBMDWH010000154.1, read as the reverse complement.
CGCGATGACAGGCTGCTCCGCTCCTGTAGCGCTTGGATCCGAACGCAAGCTGAACGGCGAACGCGCTAGCGGCGTTCGAGCTGCTGCTTCAACGCCAGCAGGCGCGGCTGGTCATAGGGGGGCTGGCCGAGAAAGCCGACGGCACCAGCCGGCGTCAGAAACGGACGCGGCAGACGCGAGACGATCTTGCAGCCCTCCGGCCTGACGCGCACCTCGTATTGCTGCGACTCCAGCGTCGCGGGCCAATAGTCCTCGCGGCTGAAGACGAAGCCGGATCCCAACGCGACGGTCACCGCGCATGCGGTCTCCGTGGCCGAGAGCGGCTTGCAGCTGGTTTCGCCCAGCGTCGGGGCGGAGGCGACAGCGATTTCGTCCCAGCCCGGCTCCTCCGACGAGTCATAGTCGACCGACCGGTAGAACACCTCGCTCGGCGCGCGGCCGAGCAGCTCCTTCAGACGCTCGCCGCTCCCCTCCAGAGCGAGCATATCGCGCATGAAGGCCTCGGCCCGCAAGCGGGCCTCCGGCGACGCGGTCTGCGCTTCGGCGGGTGCACCGGCGCACAGCAGCGCCACCGCCACGGCAAAGCCACGCGCCAAGCGACGATCGGCCGTTCGGAACAAAGACATTGCCATCAGGCCCGGCCCGTCAGAAAGATTTCCACTTGAGATATTTCTTGGGCGTGCCGAACCAGGAGGAGCGGCCATATTCCGTCCCCAGGTTTTTGCCGGAGCGGGCGCTGAGCACGCGCATCTCCGAGGCATCCTTCTGGCCCTGGCACTGGGCCGTGTTGACGATCGAGCAGCCATCGGGATCGTAGATGCCGACATGGCCCGAATACAGGATGAGATCACCCGGCTTCAGCTCCGCCTCGGTGATTTCGACGAAATAGGTGCCGACGAGCACGGCGGGATAGGCCGATGTCGAGGTGTAGGGAAACTCGTAGCCGGCATTCTTATAGGCCGTCCACACCATATGGGAGCAGTCGAGCTTGTCGTAGCTGGTGCCGATCAGCAGCCGCGCCTGCTTTAGGATGCTGGCACGGGCCGAGCCCGTCTGCGCATCCTGACTCTGGTCGCTGTCGGGCATCGCGGCAGTCTCCGGCGGATTGGGTCGCTCAAAGCCGAATATAATTTGCCGGCGCGCAACAATCGGTGGCCAGCGCCTGCAGATTGACACAGGCCGCGTGAAAGATCGACTGTTTTTGTGAAGGTCTGATCTTCCCGAGCGCAGCTCCGGGCCAGACGTGACGCGCCTCAAGTCTCGGCGAATCTGCCGGCGGGCGAGGCGCAGCAATCGGGCGGATTGCGGCCTCTCGCGCACGGGGTTGCGTTCATTCGCGCGACAGTCATCGCCCGACCGCGCTTTTTGCCTTCCCCCCGCGGCCTTGCCCGTCTATAGCGAGCGCCTAGCATTCATTCCGACGCGCTCCAGGCCTCCGCTCGCCCGAACGGACCGGCCTTGCGCGCGTCCGTCGACCGGTCGAGACCATGCCCAAGCGCACAGACATCAAGACGATCCTGATCATCGGCGCCGGTCCCATCATCATCGGCCAGGCCTGCGAGTTCGACTATTCCGGCACCCAGGCCTGCAAGACGCTGAAGGCCGAGGGCTACCGCATCGTGCTGGTCAACTCGAACCCGGCGACGATCATGACCGATCCGGAGCTGGCCGACGCGACCTATGTCGAGCCGATCACGCCCGAGGTGGTCGCCAAGATCATCGAGAAGGAGCGCAACGTCCTGCCGGGCGGCTTCGCCCTGCTGCCGACCATGGGCGGCCAGACGGCGCTGAACTGCGCGCTCTCGCTCAACAAGAAGACGATCGAGCAGGCGGACGGCAGCAAGATCAGCGTGCTCGAGAAATTCGACGTCGAGATGATCGGTGCCACCGCCGAGGCCATCGACAAGGCCGAGGACCGCGAGCTCTTCCGCGAGGCGATGACCAAGATCGGCCTCGACACGCCCCGCTCGCACCACATCAAGACGCTCGGCCAAGCGCTGGAGGCGCTGGAGGATATCGGCCTGCCGACCATCATCCGGCCCTCCTTCACCATGGGCGGCACGGGCGGCGGCATCGCCTACAACAAGAGCGAATTCATCGACATCGTCGAGCGCGGCATCGACGCCTCCCCCACCAGCGA
>NZ_JBMDWH010000153.1:0-10949 GCF_048595345.1 Allobosea sp. | reverse complement strand
CGAAAAGCACTTCTCGTCTGCGCAGCCGGAAGCGGCGGCGCGTCGGATCGTCACCTTCAAGGTCGGCGACCGCACCTTCGGCATCGATGTCGGCATGGTCCGCGAGATCAAGGGCTGGCAGGCGACGACGCCGCTGCCGCATGCCGCCCCGCATGTGCGCGGCGTGCTCAACCTGCGCGGCGTGATCCTCGCGGTCTACGACCTGCGCACCTCGATCGGCCTCGGCGTCACCGACGCCACCGCGACCCACGTCATCGTCGTCGTCGATGTCGAGGACAAGACGGCGGGCCTGCTGGTCGACTCGGTCTCGGACATCGTCGACGTGCCGGTCTCGGCCGTGCGCCCGGCGCCCGATCTGGAGCGCGACGAGCATGGGCTGATCGAAGGCCTCGTCCTGCTGGACAGCGACATCGTCGCCCTGCTCGACCTGGCCGCGGTCATCCGCGACGGTGGCGAGGTGCCGCTCAAGACCAGCCGCGCCGCCTGAGGCACATCCTTCAAACGGCCCGGCGTTGCGTGAGAGAGCGGGCGAGACCAAGAAACGAACGAACTTCATGGGCAATGCTCTCGGCCCTTCCTCCGCGCTTTCGCTCGGCCAGCCGCTGATCGCCTTCGGCTCCGCTGTCGCTGCGGCCGGCTGCGTCTATGGCGCGCAGGCCGCTGGATTTCCGCTGGGCGGGCTCGTCGGTGCCGCCGCGGTCGCCGCCCTGGGCGGCATCGCCGCCCGCTCGCTGTGCGCCGGCCTGGCGCCGGTCCGGGACGCGCTGTCGCGGCTCGCCGAGGGGCAGGAAGCCGGCGTCTCGACGTTGCCGGAAAAGGGCGAGGCCGGCGAATGGGCCCGCGCCCTGGTCGCGCTGCAGGACAAAGCCGCCGATGCGGCCCGCATCCGGGCCGCGCTCGATCAGGGACGCAGCGCCGTGATGATCTGCGACGCGCAAGGCCAAGTCGTCTATGCCAGCAAGGCGCTGCTGCGCTTCTTCGGCGAAGCGCAGGACGATTTCCGCCTGGCCTTTCCGGGCTGCTCGGCCAAGGACATGCTCGGGCGCGTGATGGAGCGCGTCGGCACCGAGCCGGGCGCGCGTCGCGGCGACGCGGTGGAGCTGCCGCTCGGCCGCCGCACGGTCAAGCTGATGCTGACCCCGCTCGATCTTTCGGGCAAACCGGCCACATCCGTCGAATGGCTGGAACTGAGCGGCGACCGTGCGGTGACGCAGGCGCTGCGCGAGATGGCGTCCGCCGTTGCCGCGGGTGATTTTTCGAAGCGCCTGCCGCAGGGCGGCCCGCCCGCGCTCGCGGAGGCGGCCGAGACGGTGAACCTGGTCGCCGCGACGGCCGAGGAAGCCCTGGCCGCGATCGCCGACACTGTCGCGGGCGCGGCGGAAGGCGATCTGACGCGCCGCATGGGCGGGCGCTATCGCGGCCAGCTGGCCACGCTTCAGGCCGATCTCAACACCGCGCTCGAGCGCATCGCCGGTGCGCTCCAGGCCGTTCAGGCCGGCGCCGACGAGGCCGCCTGGTCGATCGACCGGGTGGCGGGCACGGTCGAGGATCTGGCTGGGCGCACGGGGCAGGGTGTCGCCGCGCTGAGTGAGGCCTCGGCCTCCGCCGCCGAGGTCGCGACCTCCGTGCGCGTCAGCGCCAGCCGCTCGCGGGAGGCTGCCGATCTCGCCGAGCAGACGATGGGCGCCGCCGAACAGGGGCAGGGCGTCGTCACCCAGGCGGTCGGTGCGATCGAGCGGATCGAGACCTCCTCGGCCAAGATCTCCGATATCGTCGGCGTGATCGACGAGATCGCCTTCCAGACCAATCTGCTGGCGCTGAACGCGGCGGTCGAGGCCGCGCGGGCCGGCGATGCCGGCAAGGGCTTCGCGGTGGTCGCCTCCGAGGTGCGGGCGCTGGCCCAGCGCTCGGCCCAGGCCGCCAAGGACATCAAGGGGCTGATCGCGACCTCCAACGGCCAGGTCGGCGAGGGCGTGCGCCTGGTGCGCGGCACGGGCGAGGCGCTCGGCCGCATCGTCGCCGCCGTCGGGAAGGTCTCCGCGACGGTCGCGGAGATTTCGTCGCAGGCGGCCGATCAGGGCCGGGGCGTCGAGGCGATGAACCGCAAGATGCTCGGGATCGACGGCGAACTGCGCGAGAGCGCCGCAGCCGCGGGCGAAAGCGCGCAGGCGGTGGCGGCGCTGGCGGACCAGATCGCCAGGCTGCAGCAGGCCGCCGCCGGCTTCCTCACCGCCCCGCAGGGGATCGCGGCGGCGCAACCGCGCAGTCCGGCTCCGGCCACCGGAACGGCGCCGCGGCGCCTGGCCAGTCACGGACGCTTCGCGCCGCTTCGCGCAGGAATGTAGGACAACGATGTCGCGAGCCACCGCAGCCCCCGCCCTTTCCGCTCCCTTCGCCGCTCCCGGCGCGGACATCTCGCTGACGCGGGAGGATATGAAGTTCATTTCCGCGCTGGTCTACGAGCAGGCCGGCATCGTCATCCGCGAGCACAAGGAAGCGATGACGCGCGGGCGCCTCGCGCGGCGGGTCAAGGCGCTCGGCCTCTCCTCGGTCGCCGAATACTGCGCCTTCCTGAAAACGCCTCAGGCGGCGTCGGAGCTGCCGGAACTCATCAACGCCGTCACCACCAATCACACCGCCTTCTTCCGCGAGCGGCACCATTTCGACCATCTGCGCAAGGATGTGATGCCGAGGCTCGTGCAGGAGCGCTCGAGCCGGCGCGGGCGCATCCGCATCTGGAGCGCGGCCTGCTCCTCCGGCGAGGAGCCCTATTCGATTGCGGCGTCCTGCCGCGAGGCGCTGGGGCACCGCAACGATGTCGACTTCAAGATCCTCGCCACCGACATCGACACCGACATCCTGGCCCGGGCCGAGGCCGGCATCTATCCGGCCGAGCTGATCGACCGGCTGCCGGCGGATGTGAAGCCGCTGATGAAGCTGGAGGGCGCGGGGCGCGGCGAGGTGCGCATGGCCGACGAGATGCGGCGCCTGATCGCCTTCAAGCGGCTCAATCTGATCGAGAAATGGCCCATGGGCGGGCCGTTCGACGTCATTTTCTGCCGCAACGTGTTCATCTATTTCGACACGCAGACCAAGGCGTCGATCCTCGACCGTTTCGTCGCGCTGCTGGCGCCGGGCGGGTTCCTATATCTCGGCCATTCCGAGTCGCTTCCGCAGCCGCATGCCAATCTTCGCCTGATCGGCCGCACCATCTACGAGAGGACCCCATGAGCATCACACGGTCCTCCCGCCGCTATTTCGACCCGCGCTTCGGTGCGACCATCATCACCGTCGCCCCGGGCGAGCACGAGATCACCTCCGCCAAGGACGAGATCGTGGCCACGGTGCTGGGTTCCTGCGTCTCGGTCTGCATGCGCGATCCGCAGGCGGGCGTCGGCGGGCTCAACCACTTCCTGCTGCCGAAGAACAACGGCAACGACGCCAATGCCGGCGAGCGCTATGGCGACACGGCGATGGAGGTGCTGATCAACGATCTGCTCAAGCGCGGCGCGAGGCGCAGCAATTTCGAGGCGAAGGTGTTCGGTGGGGCGCGCGTCCTGTCCGGCGCGACGATGCTCGCCATCGGCGACGGCAACATCGCCTTCGTCAACGAGTTCCTGAAGCGCGAGGGCATTCCGATCGTGTCGAAGGATGTCGGCGGCAACCGCTCGCGGCGTATCCATTACCAGCCCTCGACCGGGCGGGCCTGGGTCCAGCACGTCCAGTCGACGGCGCGCGATCCCGATCAGCAGCAGGAAATGGCGTATCTCGACCGCCTCAAGACCCAGCCTGTCGCGGGTGAAGTGGAGGTCTGGTGATGGTCCTGCCATCCGCCTCCGGTCCTCCGGTCAAGGTTCTCGTCGTCGACGATTCCGTCCTGATGCAGAAGCTCATGACGAAGATCATCGACGGCGCGCCGGGCTTTCAGGTGATCGGCGTCGCAGGATCGGCCGAAGAAGGCTGGGACGCGATCCAGGACCTGCGGCCCGATGTGGTGACGCTCGATCTGGAACTGCCGGGCCGTCACGGGCTGAAGCTGCTGGCGCGCGTGCTGAAGCAGGATCCGCTGCCGGTGCTGATCGTCTCGGCCTTCGGCGGGCCGGGCGCCGACAACACCATCCAGGCGCTGGAACTGGGCGCGATCGACTTCATCGAGAAGCCGGACGGCACCACCCATACGCTCGAAGGCTTCATGGCGCATCTCGTCGCAGGGCTGCAGCGCGCGGCCGGCAGCCGCAGGATGTTCGCCGCCATGCGCCAGGCGGCCCAGCCTCTGGGGGCTCACCGGCCCTCGATCGCGGCTGCGCCGGGCCGCGAGAGTCAGCGCGGCGGCAGGAGGGCCTTCATCGCGATCGGCGCCTCCACCGGCGGCGTGCCGGCGGTGCAGACCGTCATGCGCGACCTTGCCCATCTGCGCCTGCCGATCGCGGTGGTGCAGCACATGCCGCCGGGCTACACTGCGAAATTCGCCGGAAGGCTTGCGGCCGCCACGGGGCTCGACGTGCGCGAGGCGGCCGATGGCGACCGGCTGAAGTCTGGCATGGCCGTGGTCGCGCCCGGCGGGCCGCGCCATCTGGAGATCGAGGAGCGGCGCGGCGAGTTCGTCTGCGTGCTGAAGGAGGGACCGCTGGTCAGCGGTCATTCGCCCTCCGTCGACGTGATGTTTCACTCGGTCGCCCGCAGCCTCGGGGCCCAGGCCATCGGCATCCTGCTGACCGGCATGGGGCGCGACGGCGCTGACGGTTTGTTAGCCATGCGGAAAGCGGGCGCGGAGACGTTAATCCAAAGTGGGGAAACCTGCGTGGTAAACGGGATGCCGAAAGCGGCCTACGAACTGGGAGCGGCCGACAGGGTTGTGCCGCTCGGCCAGATCGGGGCGGCAGTCAGCAACCTCCTCGGCGAACGCCCCAATCTGCGCACCGCGTAAGGAGAAACCGATGTCAAAGGCCAGAAGCGAGTATCGCATCCTGGTGGTCGATGACCAGAAGAGCATGCGCGGACTCGCGACCTACTTCCTGAAGCAGATCGAGTTTCAGGACATCGACGAGGCGGAAAACGCCCGCGAGGCCCTGATGAAGATGCAGACCAAGCGCTACGATCTGCTCCTGCTCGACTGGAACATGGACGGGATGAGCGGCATCGACCTGCTGCGCGCCATCCGCTCCGTGCCCGAGCTGAACCAGATCAAGATCATCATGGCGACCTCCGAGCGCTCGGTCGACAAGATGGACGAGGCGACCACCAACGGCGCCGACCATTACGTCGTGAAGCCTTACGAACTGCGCGATCTCGAAGTGCGGGTGAAGAAGGTTCTCGCCTGCTGACCTCGACCGCCGGCCGCGCCCGCGGCTCGCAGCAACGTGCCTTGCCGATGCGCCCCGGAACCAGCAGGTTCGCGGGGCGCATCCGTTTGCGCGGATCCTGCGTATGTCGAGGGTGACGACAGGAGGCGAGGATGGATCGACGGATGGTCATGGCGGGGCTGGCGGCGAGCCTCGTGCCGGGAGCCGCGAGCGCGCAGGGCGCGGGCGCCTACGGCTTCGGCTTCGACAGGCCCGATGGCAAGGCCCAGCCGCTGGCCGATTATCGCGGCCGGCCGATGCTGATCGTCAACACGGCGACGCGCTGCGGCTTCGCCGGCCAGCTGGCGACGCTGGAGCAGCTCTGGCAGCGCTATCGCGGGCGCGGGCTGATGCTGATCGCGGTGCCGAGCAATGATTTCGGTGGCCAGGAACCCCTCGAAGGCGCGGCCATCGCCAAGGCGGCGGAAGAGGAATATGGCGCGAGCTATCCCTTCATGGCCAAGACGGTGGTGCGCGGGCCCGATGCGCATCCGTTCTATCGCTGGGCAGCGAGCCTCAAGCCGGCCGAGGCGCCGCGCTGGAACTTCCACAAATACCTGATCGGCAAGGACGGCTCGCTCGTCGGCGGCTTCGGCGCCGCGACCGGTCCGCTCTCGCCGCAACTGGTGCAGGCGATCGGGCGCGAGCTGGAGGCGGGGTGAACCCTCATCATTCCGGGTTCGCGCCTGCGGCGGGCCCCGGAATGACAAGCGGCCGATCATCCTATTTCTTAGGTCTGAACGCCTGGATCAGCGCCGGGTCGGTTTCCAGATACGGACCCTCGATGAGGTCGATGCAGTAGGGGATGGCCGGCATCACCGCGTCGAGGCATTCGCCGATCGCGCGGGGGCGGCCGGGCAGGTTGACGATCAGCGTGCGGCCGCGAATGCCGGCGGTCTGGCGCGAGAGGATCGCGGTCGGCACCTTGGCGAGGCTGACCTGCCGCATCAGCTCGCCGAAGCCGGGCATGGGCTTCTCGATGACGTCCTGCGTCGCCTCGGGCGTGACGTCGCGCGGCGCCGGGCCCGTGCCGCCGGTCGTGACGACGAGGCAGCAGCCCTCCCGGTCGGAGAGGTCGATCAACGTCCGGGCGATCCGTTCGCGATCATCCGGAACGAGGCACGGGACAGCCTCCCAGGGCGACGTCAGCACCCGTTCGAAATAGGCCCGGATGGCGGGGCCGCCCTCATCCTCGTAGACTCCGGCCGAGGCGCGGTCCGAAACCGTGACGATGCCGATGCGGGCGATGGCGCTCATCTTCACTCTCCCGTGCTCGGCGGCACCGTTAGAGCAGCGCGGGAGCCGGGGGAAGCGGGGCCGACGCTCCGCCTCTGCCGCACGCCGCGCAGCCGCCTCAGCCAGAAGCGCGCGTGGGCGGCCAATCGGACGCGGTCCAGGCGCCGGCGGCCCAGCGTGATCACGACATGGCCCATCAGCCGTCTTTCGCCCCAGACATAAGTCCCCGCATCGACCTCCTCGCCGGCGCCGCTATCGAAAAAGGCCGGAGCGCCGGCGGTGAAATCGGCGCGCAGCATGGCGATGGTCAGGGTGCGGCCCGGCGAATGGCGGGCCTGGCTCTCGTCATAGGCGATCTTGAGGAAATGGCGCCGCCCGGCGCTCTCGATCAGAACGCCCATCGCCAACACCTGCCCGTCGAGCAGCAGGGTATCGACGATCAGCCCGTCGACCGCGGCGAAGCCCTCGGCGAGGCGGCGGATATAGCGGGCGTCATCCGGAATGGTGGCCAGTGCGGTGCCCTCACGGCCCTTCCAGCCGGCGGCCTCCAGCGTCAGGAAGGCCTCGAGCGCTTCGCGCCCGGCCGCGCCGCGGCTGCGGCGGAAGGTCAGTGCCCCGGCCCTTCCGACCGCTCGGAACTGCTGCATGCGCTTCTTGTAGCCTGAGCCCAGCGCGCGGCGCAGGTAACGCTCCGGATCATCGCCCGGCTGGACGACCATGACCGGCCGCGACCAGCGCTCGAAGACGGTGAGGGATGCGCCGATCCCGGCGCAGGCTTCGGCGAGGAGGCGATGGCCCGGCCCCTCCAGCGGCAGCACGGGCAGAGACAGGCTGCGCGGCAGATCGCCGGCGGCGAGCAGGTGGCGCAGCAGCGCCCGGCAGATCTCGGCCGCCAGATCGCGATCGACCACCGGCAGGGACGAGACCTCGTAGAACGGCACGAGCGGAGAGACCAGCACCGGCGCGAGGCCGCTGCGCCAGCCGCGATTACGCCGGAACGCCCAGATTCCCACCAGCCTCTCGAAATCCAGCGCCTCGCTGAGCCAGGCGGTCAGCACGACGATCTCCGCCTCCGGCATCAGCTCGGTCGCGGCGGCGATGGCGGCCGGCGCCATATGCGGATTGGGCTCCAGCGCATGGCCGGCCAGCTCCGCGAAGGCCTCGTTTTGCGCGGCATAGGCCATCGCGCTCAGGCGCCTGACGACGAGGCCGCGGTTCACGAGCGGGTGCCGCCGCGCTTGACCCGGTGAAGCTCGCCGCGCAAGGCGAGCACGAAGCCGATCACCTGCGCCGTGGCGCGGTAGAGCTCCTGCGGGATCTCATCGTCGAGCTCGACGGCCGAGAGGGCCTGGGCCAGCACGAGATTCTCCTCGATCGCGACGCCGTGCTCGCGGCCGGTCTCGACGATGCGCTCGGCGAGTTCGCCGCGGCCCTTGGCGGTGACGCGCGGCGCGCCTTGCCCGTCATATTCGAGCGCGACGGCGATCCGGGGCTGGCTGCGCTCCGTCACGACAGGCGGTCCAGGAACTGGCCGGCGAGCGGCTGGGCCGTTTGCGGGCGCCCGGTATGGACATCGACGGAGCCCGCGCCGAAATCGGCATGGAGCAGGGCTGCTTCGAGGCCCGGCGCGGCTCCGCGCAGCATTGTGCTCGTCTCCTCCCGCTCGGCCCAGAGCGTGACGCCGACGCTCCGGCCCTGAAGCGTCACGATGCCCTGCAGCGGGCCCATCGGTTCGACATCGAGGGCGAAGCGGACGCGCCAGACCGGTGCCGCGATCTCCGCCACGCCGCGGCGCGGCGGCTCGCGCTCGATCTGCAGGGGCAGGATGGCGGTGCCCGTCTGAAAGGCGAGAGGGATCTCGGCGAGCCAGCGCTGCTGGCCGGTCTCGGGGCGTTGCCCGTCCAGCGGCAGCGAGGCGAACTGGCTGAGCGTGATCCGGTCGAGCGCCGCATCGGTCTGGTCGAGCAGCGTCGCGGCGATGGCGAACGGGGATTCGCCCGGCGCGATCGTCCGCTCGGCGATGGGCTGTGGCGCCAGCGGACCGTCCCGGCGGGGCGGCGGCGGCGACTGAGTCGCCGTCGTTGCCGCTTGGGACGGGGCCGGCGCTCCGGCGGGGGGCTTCGGGGAAAAGGCCGCCATGACAGGCTCCAGCGTGGCGCGCAGCGATTGCAGCGCCGCCTTGAGATCGCCCGCCGGGCCCGCCGGCCTTCCTGCGGCGGGGGCGGCTTCGCTGAAAAGGCCCGAGCGACGCAACGCCGCCTGCAAGGCAGGCCCGGTCGGCGCCGGCCCCACGGCCGGCAGGGATTGAGCCAGCACGCGCTCCACCGCGGCGAGAACCGGGCGCGGCATCGCCAGCGCGAGCGAGCCTTCGGCGAGGCCGCGAAGATTGGCGAAAAGCGGCGCGAGACTGTCCTGCCTTTGCAGGGCGGCGCCCAGGAGCGGGCCTGCAAGCAAGCGTGGCGATGGGGCCGTCGCCGCTTCGGCGGGGGGCTGGCCGGGCGCCCTGGACGGAGAGGGAGTGGCCGCCGAAGCGCCTTGTGCGGCAGCGGCAGCGGACGCGACAGGCTGGCGAGCGGCAGAGGCCGGCTTCGCCGGTTCTGCGGGAGGAGTGGCCACGCTGGGGGCCGTGCCGGTCGGCGAGGTCGCGAGCGCTATGGCGGGGCGGTTCGAGGTCGCCTGACCCGGCGGGGTCGCGCCGGCCGAGGCTTGGCTGGGTGAAGGCTGGCTGGGTGAAAGCTGGCCGGGCGCGGGCTCGACGGCTCCGGTCCGAGCGGTCCGGTCCCCGACGCCTGCACCGGGATCGGCCGCTTGCGCCGGCGCAGCTCCCGCCGCGGGCGGGCGGATGTCGACCAGGGTCGCGCGTAGATCGCCGCCCGGCTTCTCGGGCGCTTCGAGCTTGAGCATCAGCGTCGCGCCCGGCTGGAGCGCCGCCTGTTTCGCCTCCGGGCCTGCGAGCACGAGCGCGATCTTCGTGTCGCCGATCGCGGCGGTCGCGGTGCCGTCCGGCTCGAGCGAGAGCAGGCGTGCCGGCACGGTGCGCCCGGCGGTGAGCGCACCCGCCTGGTCCAGCGCCTGCATCAGCAGCGCGAAGTTCTGGCTCTGGAAGAGCTGGGCGAGGTTCATCGTGCAACCGTGACGCGATGCGCCACGGTGCCGGAAAAGCTTAAGGATTTCCTTGCGGTCTACCGGCCGGCGTGGCGGCTCAGTGTCCCGGCAGCACGATCATGGTCGGGCGCGGCGGCAGGTTCGCCTTGCCGATCACCAGCGAGGCCTCGCTGCGCCGCTCCACCGGCCAGAGTCCTTCGCTGCTCGCCAGAAATCGCGAAAGGGTGCCGCCGCCGAAGAAGTGCATCGGGATCATCACCCGCGCCTGCAGGGATTTCAGGACCTCCAGCATGCCCTGCTGATCGAGCGTGTAGCTGCCATCGACGGGAAAGAGCACGACATCGACGCGGCCGAGCGCGCGCAGATGGCCGGGCTCGAGCGGGTGGTGGAGATGGCCGAGATGGGCGATGCACAGATCGCCGATCTCGAAGACGAAGATCGAATTGCCGTCATAGTCGGTGCCGCCTTCATAGCTGCGGATATTCGTCGGCACGTTGCGGATGCGGACATCGCCCATGGTGACATCGTGCCGGGCCGGACCCTTGCCTTCCGGGTCCCAGCCGCGCAGCACCTGCTTGATGCCGGGGTCCGGCCGGTTCGAATAATGCGTCGAATGCGCCTTGTTCATCGTGGCGACGTCGGGCGTCACCTGCGGGCGGACATAGTCGTTGTAGTCCGTCGCGATGCGGATGCCGGCCGGCGTCTCGATCAGGAAGGTGGCGTGGCCGACGAAGGTGAGCCGCGCCTCGTCCTTGGCCAGCGCGACCTTGCGGATCGGCAGGCGGAGCGACGCCATTTCGGGCCGGCAGCCGGGCTCGGACGGGTCGGCGCGGGCGGGCAGGGCGCCGGCTGTGACGAATACCAGCAAAGCGAGCAGCCGCGGCAGCAGGGCAGGCAGGCGCAGGGAGAGGTGCATGGCAGGCTCCGGCTTCGCGTCTGCGGGAGCTTCAGGCAAAAGCCACGCCGTTGGAAGCGCCGCCGCCCAAGGCTGGCGAATTCGTGAGCGGGCAGGCATAGAACGGGGGCACCCGGACCAGGCCGGTTCGTGCAGGAGAAGCCGATGTCGACCGCCAACCGGATCCGGCTCGTCGCCGGGCTGTTCATTGCCGGCGGACTCGTGGCCTTTTTCTACATGGTCCGGATTTCGGGCTGGGAGCGCTCGGCCGACGGCACGCGCTTCATCATGCCGGATACAGGCGGCAAGCAATATGCGAAGGCGGAGATCCTGCCGCTGCTGGGGCAATATGGCGGCATCGCGATAGGCCT
>NZ_JBMDWH010000152.1:0-29064 GCF_048595345.1 Allobosea sp. | reverse complement strand
GGCGCTCCATGGCGATCACGCCATCCGCGATGGTCGGTGCCGGCGTCGCCGTTCCCATCAGGGCCGGCACGACATCCGCCAGCAGCGCATGATAGCCTTTCGGGTCCTCGTTCGCGGCGGCGGTGAAGTTCGGCTTCCAGCTCAGCGTATCGACCTCCTCCGAAAGCGTCGCGCCGAGATCGTCGATCTTGAACGGCGGATTGCGGTGCCAGCGGATTTCGACGACGTCCTCGATCTCGATGCGCTGATGGTCGCCCATGAGCTCGATGCGCTCGACCGGGGTGCCGCGCGATTGCGAGGTTCCCATCGCGATCGTGCCGATGGCTCCGCATTCGAACTCGAAACCGACATGGAAGAGAATGCGGCCGGGCACCTTCTCGACCTTGCGCGCCGTGATCGAGCGAACTGGGGAGACCAGGAACGACACCAGATCCATGTAATGGACGCAATGGTGCAGCAGGAAGCCGGTGTAATCGACATTGCCGGCGAAGTAGCCGGGCGCGGTCATGTAATAGCCGGTGAGGCCCAGCACCTCGCCGAAGCGGCCCGAGCGCAGGATATTGGCCGCCATCCGGTTGCCGATCGAGTAGCGCTTCATGAAGCCGACCAGCAGCGGCTTTCGCGCTTTTTCCGAAGCGGCGAGCAGTTCGCGCGCACCGGCGGCGGTCGCGGCCGGCGGCTTCTCGATGAAGACCGGCAGGCCCCGTTCCAGCGCCTTCTTGCCGAAGGCCAGATGCTGATCGGGACCGACGGCCATGCCGACCGCATCGATGCCGGGCGTCGCCAGCAGGGTCTCGACATCGCTCGTCAGCGCGCCGACGCCGAACTGCCGGCCGGCCTGAGCGAGGCGAGCACCGTCGATATCGCAGAGCGCCGCGATCTTCACGTCATGACGCACGAGCTGCGGCAGCAGCATCTGGGTGGCGTGGACGCCGCAGCCGATCCAGGCGATGTTCAGGGTCATCGGCGGTATTCCGTCAAGGTGAGATGGGACTTCATGAAGGCGACGCTCGCGGCGAGGCGGTCGCTCTCGTCCTCATGCGGCGCGCGCCATTGCGCGAAGGGCACGCCGAAGCGGTCGTCGCGGCGGCGGAACGGCTCGAGCGAGATCGGGCCGGTGTAGCCGATCTGGTGCAGAGCGCGGCAGACGGAAACCCAGTCGGTCGCGCCTGTGCCGGGAAAGCCGCGATGATTCTCATTGGCCTGGAAATGCGCGACGCGCTCGCCGGCGAGCAGGATCGCCTCGGCGATCGAGCTTTCCTCCATATGCATGTGGAAGGTGTCGAGCATCATTCTGACGCCCGGATGATCGACCGCGTCGAGCAGTTCGACCGCCTGCTGCGTGGTGCACAGGACATCGCTCTCGAAGCGGTTCAGAGGCTCCACCGCGAGCGTGACGCCGGCCGAGGCGGCATAGTCGCCGGCCTCCTGCAAGCCCTCGACACAGCGCTGCTTGCGGGCGAGGCGCTCGTCGTCCGCCACGGGCTGGGGCGGGCGGCCGGCGAAGACCAGGGGATTGCCGGTCAGCGGCCCGCCGACGATGGTGGCGCCGAGACCGATCGCGCAATCGACCGTGTATTTCAGATAGTCGATGCCGGCCCGGTGCGCGTCCTTCTCGGCGGCGCTGAGATTGCGTTGCAGATTGACGCGGGCCGCGAGCACGACACCCAGCCCCGCGCCGTCGAGCGCCTTACGTGCCTGCGAGAGATCGATCTCGCCCGGCTCCGGCACCAGGAGTTCGACGAAATCATAGCCATGCGCGCGCATGCGCTCGAACAGGCGGAAATGCTCGGCTACGAAGGGCCGGGCATATTGCATGGAGATCAACCCGATCGGGTTCATGGACATATCCTTTGCAGATCCGAAGCTGTCAGCCCTTGACGGCGCCCTGGGTCAGGCCGCCGATCAGGCGCCGTTGCACGAGCAGAAAGAGAAGCGTCGCCGGCAGGGCGCCGACCACCGCCCCGGCGGCGAGCAGGCCCCATTCGATCTGGTATTCGCCGATGAGCGTCTGGATCGCGACGGTGACGGGGCGGACGTTCCGGCCCCCCAGGGTCAGTGCGTAGAGATACTCGTTCCAGGCGGTGATGAAGATGTAGATGCCGGTCGAGATGATGCCCGGCACCATCAGCGGCAGGACGATGCGCCGCAGCGTCGTCAGGCGCGAGCAGCCATCCGTCATCGCCGCCTCGTCGAGGCTCTTGGGGATCGCCGCGACATAGCTCGTCAGCATCCAGACCGCGAAGGGGATGGCGACGGTGGCGTTGGCCAGGATGAGGGCCAGATGGGTGTCGAGCAACCCGAGCTTCCGCATCAGCACGAAGAGCGGCAGGATCAGCAGGACGACCGGGAACATGTTGATGAGCAGGAACTGCAGCATCAGCGCCCTGCGCCCGAAAAAGCGGAAGCGCGAAAAGGCATAGGCCGCGCCCACCGCCACGACGAGGCCGAGCGCCATCGTGCCCGATGCGATGATCAGGCTGTCGAGCATGTTCTTGAGGAAGGAGGTCTGGGCGAAGAGCCTGACATAATTGTCGAGGCTCCAGCCCTTCGGAGACAGGGCGACGCCGGTGGCGGAGATCGCGGCCGAGGGCGTCAGCGAGGTCAGGATCATCCAGGCGAAAGGCGCCATCGCGAAGATCACGATCGCCAGCACCGGCAGATCGGTCGTCAGGATGCGGCGTAAGCGTGAGGAACGCTTCATCGGGCGGCCTCGCGCATGGTGCGGGCGATGTAGATCGCGACGAAGACGCCGAGAAGCAGGGTGAAGGTGACGGCGATGGCGGTGCCGTAACCGAAATCGAGATTCTGCCGGGCCTTCACGAAGGCGTAGAGCGGCAGGGTGTGGGTGGCGTAGCCCGGCCCGCCCCCGGTCATGACGAAGATCACGTCCATGGAATTGGCGACCCAGATGACGCGCAGCAGGCCGGCCGTCGCCAGAACCGGAGCGATGCCGGGCAGCGTCACATGCAGGAACTGCCGCCAGGGCGAGGCTCCATCCAGCGAGGCGGCCTCGTACTGGCTCCTGGGGATGCCTTGGAGGGCGGCCAGGATCATGACCGCGAAGAAGGGAAAGCCCTGCCAGGTCAGCGTCGCGATCACCGCATAGAGCGCGACATCGGGGTCGGCGAGCCAGGGCACGGCGGAGCGCACGATCGAGAGGTAGAGCAGGATGTCGTTCAGCACCCCCGTGGTCGGATCGTAGATCCAGCGCCACATCAGCGCGATCACCACGCTTGGCAGCGCCCAGGGAATGATGATCAGCGCCCTCGCCAGGCCGCGCCAGGGAAATTCGCGGTTGAGCAGGAGCGCTGTCACGAGGCCCAGCCCCATCTGGAGCGGCACCGTCAGTCCGATCCAGATCGCGGTATGGCCGAGCGCGGTCCAGAACACCGGGTCGTTGAAGAGCTTCACATAGTTGGCGAAGCCGACGAAACGGCTGGCATTGGGGCGAAACAGCACGAGATCGTAGAAGCTCGTGGTCACCGCCTGGATCATCGGCAGGAAGACGATGACCGCCGTTACCAGCACGGCCGGCGCGAGCAGCCAGTAGGGCGCCAGCTTCGCCGTGCGGAAGGCGAAGCGCCGTTCGGCTCTCGGGAGGGAGGAGATGGCGGACATGGAGGCGAGATCCACGCGAAGGGTTGAGGCGAGCGGCCCGGTCTTGGGCCCGGACCGCTGCCTGAGAGGGCTCGGCGGGCTTACGGGGTAAAGAGCTTGTCGAGCTCGCCCATCATCTGCTGCGAGGTGATCTGGCCCGTGAGAGCCCGCTGCATCTCCGTCTGCCAGGCCGTGTTGACGAATTCGGAGGTGGCTGCGGTCTGCGGCAGAACCTTCGCGAAGGGCAGCGACTGCACCGTGGCGTCCACGAAGCGGCGCTCGTGCAGCGTCCAGTTCTGCGAGCCGCTGCGGGTGACGGTGAGCTGGCCGGTCGCGCTGTTGAAGGCGACGTTGTTCTCGCCCTCGGCGAGGAAGGAGATCCATTTCCAGGCGGCGTCCTTGGCCTTGGACGAGGAAAAGACCGCCAGCGACTCATCGCCATAGGAAGTCCACCGCCCACCACCGCATGTCGGCACCGGCACGGCCGAGACCTTGTTTCCCAGCGCGGCGACCAGATCCTTCGAGGACCCGATATGGTGGATCGTCATCGCGGTCTTGCCGGCCTTGAACGCGGCGATGATCTCCTGGAAGCCATCATTCGGCGCGGACGGCGGGATCACCTTGTCCTTGCGGAAGAGGTCGATCACCCATTGATTGGCGGCGACCGCTCGGGGGTTGGTCAGGCCGCCGGGCTTGAGGTCCCCGCCCTGCGACAGGACGAAGGCGCCCCACTGGTCCCAGCCGCCCTTGCCGCCGCGCAGGCCGAAGCCGTAGCGCTCCGGCGCCTTGGTGAGCTTCGACGCCGCCTCGCGGAAATCCTCGCAGGTCGCCGGCGGCTTCAGCCCCGCCTCGGCGAAGAGATCGGCCCGGTAATAGAGGTAGAGCACCACGTACTGGATCGGCAGGTAATACTGTTTGCCGTCAGGCGCCTTGTTCAGCGTCAGCAGATTGTCGAGCAGGTCGGCCTTGCCGGGCCAGGCGTCGAGGCGCCGGTTGAGCGGCTCGAGCGCCCCCATCTCCATCAGCTGCGGTTGGGCGAAGAGCTTGACCATCGCGGCATCGGGCGCGTTGCCGCCGACGAGCGAGGTGTAGAGATTGTCGTAATAGCTGTTCCAGGGAACGTTCTCGGCCTGGATCTTGATGCCCGGATTGGCCTTCTCGAATGCCGAGACGAGCGCCGACATCGGATTGGCCGGGTTGTCGAAATGATACCAGAACCGCACCGTCTCGGCCTTGGCCGAGGCGACCGCGAGTCCGGCGGCCAGCGCGAAGCTACCGGCGAATGTTGTCCACCATCCCATGATGCGCTTCCTCCCGTGAAGCTGTTTCGAGGTTTTTTATGATCGTTCTGGCTGCGGCTCCCGCAGCCGCGAGCGCCTCGCGCGCAGCAGCGAGTTCGCGTGTCGCCTGCAGGAAGCCATGGGTGACGCCGGGGACGATATCGAGCGTCTCCGTCCGGCCGAGCCCGGCCAGGCGCGCCTGCAGCGCGACGCTGTCCGACAGCAGGGGGTCCACCCCGGCGGCCATCAGATGCAACGGCGGCAGCGCTGCGAGCGCGGCGTCGCTCGCCGCCAGGGGGCAGGCGAGCGGCTCGCGGGCGATGTCGCGGCCGGCCGCGTACCAGCCCCAGTAGCGGGCCATGCGCGCAGTGGTCAGGCCCGGCCCCTCGGCGAAGCGCCGATAGGAGTCGCCCGTCAGATCGGCGGCGTAATTGCCGTAGAACAGCAGCGCCCCCGCCGGCAGCGGCCGGCCCTGCGCCTGCTCGTGGAGAATCGCCGCCAAAGCGAGATTGGCGCCGGCCGAGTCGCCGGCGACGAGAACCGGGGCCTGGCCGAGGCCCCGAACGGCGCCGGCGATCAGGGCCCGCAGGCAGGCGACGACATCCCGGAGCCCGGCGGGAAAAGGATCTTCGGGCGCCAGCCGATAATCCGGCAGGACGATATCCATGCCGGCTTCGCCCGCCAGAACCCGCGCGGTCCGCTCATGCGAGCGCGAGCTCCCGAAAGCGAAGCCCCCGCCATGGACATAGAGGATCGTGCCGCCCGCGGCCTGCGATGGCGACAGGATGGTGAGCGGGCAGTCGGCCGAACCGAGATCCGGATCGGCAGGGACGAGCGTCGCGCTCTTGCCGGCCATTTCCGGAAGGTCGCGGTTCCAGCGCTCATTGACGCGCTCCGACAGCGCCCTCCCCTCCGCCGGGGGCAGCAGAGTGGCGTCCGGCAAGGGGCCGATTTCAGCGGCGGCACGCTCATGCACCGCGACCATCTCCGCCGAGATCACGCCGGGGTCGATCGTCATTGGCTCTGCCCCGGAAAGACGGCGGGACCGAGATCGACGATCGTGGCGATGTGGTGCCGCATCGCGCTCATCGCCGCGCCGACGTCGCGGGCCGCGATGGCGTCGATCAGGCTGCGATGGCGCAGCGCGGTCGCGGTCAGGTCGCGCGTGCCGCGGCTCTGCGAGATCTTGAAGCGGTGATTATGCACCAGGCAACGATGCAGGATCGGATCGAGAGCGGGCAGGCGGGCGTCGCGCAGGATGCGGCGGTGGAAGTCGCGGTCGATCGCCGCCAGCAGCAATTCGTCATCCGCCGCGGCGGCGGCCAGCATGCCCGCGAGCATGGATTCGAGATCCGCCACCAGCCCCTGGCTCGGCGTCGCCATGGCGCGGGGCAGCCCGGCCGTTTCGATCTGGTCGCGCAGGCGGAACATTTCGACGGCCTCGTCCTGCGTGCAATCGCTCACCTGCGTGCCGCGATGGCCGCGCCGATGAACGAGCCCTTCCTCCTGCAGCTGCAGGAGCGCTTCGCGCACCGTGCCCTGGCTGCACTGGAAGCGCGCCGCCAGTTCGAGCTCGGTCAGCCCGGCTCCGGGGGCGAGCGTTCCGAGCATGATGTCGCGCTTGAGCGCATCGAAAGCGAAGCCCGCTTTCGCCGGCCGCGCCGCCACCCTGTCTGCGAGATGCGCCATCTGCCGTCGTCTTCGCCTGTTGCGCGGATGCCCAATTATCGTTATTGATAATGATAACGATAATGAAGTCAAGCGTGATGCCTGACAGGAGGAGATGCAGATGGCGGCGATCGCTCTGAACGGCGTGCGCAAGGCCTATGGCGAGGTGGAGGTCATCCGGAGCATCGATCTCGCAATCGAGAGCGGCGAATTCCTCGTTCTGGTCGGGCCGTCCGGCTGCGGGAAATCGACCCTGCTGCGCATGGTCGCCGGGCTCGAGGACATCAGCGGCGGCGCCATCGAGATCGCTGGCCAGCGCGTCGACGAGCGGACGCCGGCCGAGCGCGACATCGCCATGGTCTTCCAGGATTACGCGCTCTACCCGCATATGAGCGTGCGCGAAAACATGTCCTTCGGGCTGAAGATGCGCGGCGCCGGCGAAGCGGAGATCGGCCGGCGCGTCGCAGCGGCGGCGGCCGTTCTCAAGATCGGCGACTTCCTCGAACGGCGCCCGGCGCAGCTGTCCGGCGGCCAGAGGCAGAGGGTCGCCATGGGCCGAGCGATCGTGCGCGAGCCGGCCGCGTTTCTGTTCGACGAACCGCTCTCCAATCTCGATGCGGCCCTGCGGGTCGAGATGCGGCTGGAGATCGCGAAGCTGCATCACCGCATGCGGGCCACGACGATCTATGTGACCCATGACCAGGTCGAGGCGATGACGCTGGCCGACCGGATCGTCGTCATGAACCGGGGCCATGTCGAGCAGATCGGCCGGCCGCTCGACCTGTATCATCGTCCCGCGACGCTGTTCGTCGCTCGCTTCATCGGCAGCCCGACGATGAACACGATCCCCACCACGCGCAGCCGCGCCGATGACGGCTCGTGGGTTTTGAAGCTGCCGTTGCGCGAGGTTCGCCTCCCGGACTCGTCGACCGATCGCGCGCCGACCGAGCAGAGCGTGACGCTCGGCCTGCGTACC
This sequence comes from Allobosea sp., assembly GCF_048595345.1. Classification (GTDB taxonomy): domain Bacteria; phylum Pseudomonadota; class Alphaproteobacteria; order Rhizobiales; family Beijerinckiaceae; genus Allobosea. The sequence goes on along the minus strand of NZ_JBMDWH010000152.1, from coordinate 21,540 downwards.
GAGGACCTCGTCCTCTGCCCGGAAAACGAAGCCGTCCTCCTCGGCGACGTCGTGGTGATGGAGCGGCTCGGCGCGCAGAGCTACGCCTATGTGGAACTGCCGGACGGGAAGACGCTGACGGTGGAGTGTCCGCGCGGCACCGATCTGCAAGTGGGGCAGAGGGCCTGGCTGACATTCCATCCGGAACGCATCCATCTCTTCGATGGCGAGGGGCGGCGGATCGGCGCGTAGCGCGGCGATGGGGCCGAGCGGCCATGCTGGATCTCGCGACCTCCGCACCTTCGCAGGCTGGAGCGCTCGACACCACGACGGCCAATTTCGACCCCTGCGGACGTCGCGTATCACGCTGACCTCGCAATATTCTCCCGCGGACGCTTCGCTGGTGGATAGAACTGGGCCGCTCACGCCAGTTTTGAATACTTATAATGTTTGTGCGCGATCTGGCGCTTTTCTGGCGGTGCGGCTAAGAGCGCGCCTTGCAGACATGTAACCGGATCGATTTCGTGAAGACGCTTCGCTCTTGGCTGGCCGCGCTCGGCCTCTCTCTCTCGGCAGGTCTCGCCGCCCCGGCGACGGCGGCCCCGACCCAATATCCTCTCACCATCGAGAATTGCGGCGCCACCGTCACGGTTCGCAAGCCGCCGCAGCGGGCCATCGGCCTCGGCCAGAACAGCGCCGAGATCATGCTGCTGCTCGGCCTGCAGGACCGGATGGCGGGCACCGCCTTCTGGCCGAGCAAGCCGCTGCCCGAGCTCGCCGACGCCAATGCCCGCGTCAAGCTGCTCTCGGTCGAGTTCCCAACCTTCGAGAGCATCCTCGCCGAGCGGCCCGATTTCGTCGCCGCCGCGCTGCCGACCCTTCTCGGGCCGAGCAGCAAGGTCGCCAAGCGCGACGATTTCGAACGGCTCGACATCCCGAGCTATCTGTCGCCTGGCACCTGCCTGGAGACCAAGGGCAGCAAGGACGCCTATGGCAGCCGCGCCCGGCTCTGGACCACGGACCTGCTCTACCAGGAGATCGACGAGCTTTCGCGCATCTTCGACGTCTCCGATCGCGGCCAGGCCCTGATCGCCGATTTCAGGAAGCGCGAGGCGACGCTGCGCGCGAGCGTCACGCCAGGGGAGCGCAAGCTGTCCTATGTCTTCTGGTTCTCCAGCCCCTCCCCTTCCGCCGACGCCTATCTCGGCGGCAAGAACGGCGCCTCGGGCTTCATCGCCGACCTCCTGGGCGGCCGCAATGCCATCGAGGCGGAGGCGGAATGGCCGACCCTGGGCTGGGAAGGCATCATCGCCGCCAAGCCCGACGTGATCGTGGTCGCGAGCCTGGACCGGAACCGCTGGGAGCTCGACAAGCCCGACGCGAAAATCCGCTTCCTCACCACCGATCCTGCGGTGAGCCAGCTGCCCGCGGTCAGGAACAAGGCGATGGTCGTGATGGACGGCCAGGCCATGAACCCGACGGTGCGCACGCTTCTGGGCGCCGAGCAGGTGGCCGGGCAGCTGAGAGCGCTCGGCCTGCTGAAGTGAGCGCTCGGGCCGCGACACCGGGCAACGGGCTGGCCTTTGCCGCACTGGCCGCCGGCTCGTTGGTCGCGCTCGCCCTCGCGATCGGGCTCAGCGTCGGCATCGGCGATCTGCCGATCCCGCTCGCGACCACATGGACGGCCCTGACCAACCGCCTCGGCTGGACGGCGGTGCCGCTCGACCGCATCACCGAAACCGTGATCTGGGACTATCGCCTGAGCCGGGCGCTGGTAGCGGCGTTCTGCGGCGCGGGCCTGGCTCTGTCGGGAGCGATCCTGCAATCCCTGCTGCGAAATCCGCTAGCGGAGCCCTATGTGCTCGGGATCTCGGCAGGCGCCTCGACCGGCGCGGTAGCCATCATCATCCTGGGGCTCGGGGCCGGCGCGGTGTCGCTGTCGGCGGGCGCCTTCGTCGGTGCCTTCGCGGCCTTCTGCTTCGTCGCGCTGCTCTCGAACGGCACGAGGGGCGGCGCCGACCGCACCATCCTGGCGGGCGTCGCCGCTTCGCAGCTCTTCAACGCCGTCACCGCCTATATCGTCACCACATCCGGCAACGCCCAGCAGGCGCGCGACGTGATGTTCTGGCTGCTCGGCAGCTTCGGCGGCGTGCGCTGGCCGGAATTCACCCTCGTCGCGGTCATCGTCGGCATCGGGCTCGTCGCCTGCCTCTGCTACGCCACCACGCTCGACACCTTCAGCTTCGGCGACCAGACCGCCGCCTCGCTCGGCGTCGATGTCGGCAAGGCGCGGATGGTGCTGTTCGGTTTGACGGCTGTGATGACGGCGACGATCGTCAGCATGGTCGGCTCCATCGGCTTCGTCGGGCTGATCGTGCCGCATGCGGCGCGCGCGCTGATCGGGCCGCTGCATCTGCGGCTCTTGCCCGCCTGCGCGCTGGTCGGAGCCGTCTTCATGGTGCTGGCCGACGTCGCCTCGCGCGCGCTGATCCCGCATCAGGTGCTGCCGATCGGCGTGGTGACGGCGCTGGTCGGCGTGCCCTTCTTCTCGCTGATCCTCTACAGGCTGCAGCGCGCCGCATGAGCATCACCGCCGAAAACCTCGTCTGGCGCGCCGGCGGTCGGCTGATCCTCGACGGCGTGTCCCTCGCCGCGCGGCCAGGGCGCATGCTCGGGCTGCTCGGCCCCAACGGCTCGGGCAAGACCTCGCTGCTTCGCCTGCTGGCCAGGCTCAAGCGCCCGCAATCGGGCCGGGTGCTGCTCGACGGAACGGACATCTCGACGCTTGCGGCCCGCAGCGTCGCGCGCCGCGTCGCCTTCGTGGAGCAGCATGCCACCACCAGCGCCAATCTGCGCATCGACGACATCGTGCGGCTCGGCCGCTTTCCCCATCGCTCCTGGCTCTCGCGCTGGAGCAGCGCCGACGATCTCGCCGTCGACGAGGCGTTGGCCCGGGCCGGCCTCGCCGACCGCCGCGCCGATCGCTGGCAGAGTCTCTCGGGTGGGGAGAAGCAGCGCGCCCATATCGCCCGCGCCCTCGCCCAGACCCCGACCGAACTGATCCTGGACGAGCCGACGAACCATCTCGACGTGCAGCATCAGATCGGTGTGCTTCGCCTGGTCTCGGCGCTGCCCATCACCAGCATCGTCGCCCTGCATGACCTCAACCACGCCGCCATGTTCTGCGACGACCTCATCGTGCTCGACAGGGGCAGGGTCGTCGCGACCGGCGAGCCGGGGACGGTGATCGACGAGGCGCTGCTGCGCGAGGTCTTCGGCGTGGAAGCGCGGGTCGAGAGTTCGCCGCATCACGGCCGCCCGCATATTCACTACCTGCGCTGAAGCGGCAGCCGCGCAAGGCCTCGCGTCAGGAAGCCGCCTTCTCCAGCCGCCCGCGCAGATCGGTGAGGCGCCGCATCAGCTCTGCGACCTCGCCGCCCGGCAAGCCGACCGCCTCCGACACGCAGCCCATCACCTCGCCGACCTTGCTTCGCAAGGCCTCGCCCTCCGGCGTCAGCGAGACGACGACCCGCCGCTCATCCTCGAGCGAGCGCCTGCGCGTCACGAACCCCATCGCTTCCAGGCGCTTCAGGAGCGGGGTGAGCGTGCCGCTGTCGAGCCGCAGCCGCTCGCCCAGCTGGCCGACCGTCAGCCCGTCACGATCCCACAACACCAGCATGGCCAGATATTGCGGATAGGTTAGGCCCAGCCGCTCCAGCGGCCCGCGATAGACCCGGTTGAAGGCGAAGCCGGTCGAATGGATGAGAAAGCACAGCAGCTCGTCGAGCTGCGGCGCCTCGCTGGTGAGGTCGGGATGGTGATCCATGAAACGAATATGACAGCACAAAATTATTTTGCAAGAAATTATATTGTAAACAATTGACATGGACCCCGGCTGCCCCTAACTCGTTGTCCACCGAGACCTTCAGATCCAACCAGACGGAGAATCCCGATGCCGGTCGATGCGAAGTACAAGACCAAGGCCACCGCCAGCGGCGGCGGACGCGATGGAAAGACCAAGCTGGACGACGGCACCATGGCGCTCGACCTCGTCGTGCCGAAGGAGCTGGGCGGCCTCGGCGGCGAGGGCGCCAACCCCGAGAAGCTGTTCGCACTGGGCTATTCGGCCTGCTTCCTGGGCGCGATGCGCGTCGCCTCGCAGCAGACCAAGATCAAGGTGCCCGAAGGCTCGACCGTGACGGCCGAGATCGGCATCGGCCCGCGCTCCGAGGGCGGCTTCGGCATCACCGCCGCGCTCGACGTCTATCTGCCCGGCCTCGCCGAGGACGAGGCGAAGACGCTGGTGGAGACCACCCACGGCATCTGCCCCTATTCCAACGCCATCAAGGCCAGCGTCGACGTTCAGACCACGACGCACGCCTGATCAGATCCGGCGGGGCGGCGCTCGGCGCCGTCCCGCGTTTTCGCAGGCTTTCGAGCCCCGCCGGGGACGTTTCAGTAGTTCGCCAGCAGCGCCGAGACGGGCGCATCGACATTCAGCACGACGCCCTCGGGCCGGTAGTCGATCGTCGAGCGCCCGGTGAGATAGCCCGACAGCGCCTTTTCCACCACCTGCGAGCCGAAGCCGCGCCGCACGGGCGTCTGGACCGTGGGCCCGCCGCTCTCGGTCCAGCACATCCGGAATCGCTCGGCATCGAGCTGCCAGCGCATCTCGACCGAGCCGCGATCATCCGACAGCGCTCCGTATTTGACGGCGTTCGTCGCCAGCTCGTGGATCGCCAGAGCCAGCGCCATCGCGGCGCGGGACGCCACTCTCGTCTCCGGCCCCTCGGCCCGGATCCGGTGGCCGAGCCCGTAAGGCTGCAGGATCTTCGAAACGAGCACCCCAAGCGTCGTCTCCGAGACCGCGCTCGCCATCAGCACGTCCTGCGCCTGGCCGAGCGCCCCCATGCGGGCGGAGAGATGATCCTTGGTGCCGGCGATGTCGTCGCCATGCAGCCGCAGCGTCTGGTTGACCACGGCATGGACCATGGCGAGCATGTTCTTGATGCGGTGGTTCAGTTCGCCGGCAAGGAGCTGATATTTCTCACGCTCCCTCTGCAATTCGGTGATGTCGCGCGAGACCGACAGGATGGCCTCGGGCCGGCCATCCGCCCCGAGAATGGGCGAGACCTGCACGTCCCAGTAACGCGGATTGCCCCCTGCGGTGTTGGCGGGCCCCTCGAAGCGGAAGCTGCGGCCTTCCTGCGCCTCGGCGATCGCTTTCTGGGTGTCGAGCGTGCCCTGCCCCTCCCAGAAGCTGGGCCAGGGGCAGCCCTTCACGGCATTGAAGTCGCTAAGTTCCATGACCCGCATGCCGCCTTCGCTGATGAAGGTCAGCCTGCCGTCGAGGTCCAGCACCTTGATGCAGTCGTTCGAGGCTGCCAGGACGCTCTTGATGAAGCGCGCGTCGCGCTCGGCCGGGGTCGTCACAGAATCGTCCTGACCTTGAAAATACGCTCCTCAACGAAGAGGAACCGATACGACAGCGCAGCCGCAACCAAAACCGATACATGCCGCGCCGCAAGGCGACGCTGCGTCCGACGCTCATAACGCATGACGAGGCTGCCCGTTCCGGTCCGTCAACCGGGAATCGGCGAGCCGCTGATGCACCTCAGCCGCCGGAGCTAACCTCGCTGCGCCAGGAAGGCCGCATGCTCCGTCACGAGGTCTCCGGCGAGCGCCTTGGCGATCAGGGCGCGCGTGTTGGACAGGCCGTAGATCGCCGCGAAGGACCCGAAGCGCGGGCCCTGATCCTCGCCGAACATCACCTGATAGATCGCCTTCCACCACTCGCCGGTCACGCCGGGGCGCTCGGGCGTGGCGTTCTTCGCCGTCAGGTTCTGATAGCGCGGGATGAAGCGCGCGACGTCCAGCGCCACATCCTGCACCATTTCCGCCGTCGCATCCGCCGGCAGCGCGGCCAGCGCGGCATCCAGCTTGCCGAAGGCGTCGCGCTCGACCTCGTCGGCTTCGCGATAGTTCTTTGCCGGCTTCACGAAGTCACGGAAATAGGCGATCGCATAGCCCACCAGGGCATCCAGCCGCGGATGGGTCTGGGGCGAGATGCCCGGCGCATAGCGCTGCAGGAAGCCCCAGAGCACCGCCTTGTCCTCGGAATTGGCCACGGCGACGAGGTTCATCAGCAGCCCGAAGGTGATCTGCGTCTTCACGGCATTGTCGCCCTGGCCGGAGGACACCACCTCCGGCTGCGGCGGCTCGCCGGCATGGATGTGCCAGACCGGATTGCCGAGCCTGTTCTTCCAGTCCTGCTTCTCATAGGCGGAGAGGAACTGCAGATATTCGTCGATCGCGCGCGGGATCACGTCGAAATGCAGCTTCTTGGCCTCGCGCGGGCGCTGGAACATATAGAGAGCCAGGCTCTCCGGCGGACCATAGGTCAGCCAGTCCTCGATCGTGAGGCCATTGCCCTTCGACTTGGAGATCTTCTGCCCCTGCTCGTCGAGGAAGAGCTCGTAGACGTAATGCAGCGGCGCCGGCGCACCGAGGATCTCGCAGATCCGGTCGTAGATCGGCGCGTTGGTCTGGTGGTCCTTGCCGAACATCTCGAAATCGACGTCGAGCGCCGCCCAGCGGGCACCGAAATCCGGCTTCCATTGCAGCTTCACATGGCCGCCGGTGACCGGCACCGTCTTGTCCGTCCCGTCCTCGTCGGTGAAGGTGATCGTGCCGGCCTCGGCGTCCACCTGCTTCAGCGGCACATAGAGGATGCGCCCGCTGCTCGGCGAGATCGGCAGGAACGGGCTGTAGGTCGCCCGGCGCTCCTCGCCCAGCGTCGGCAGCATCACCTTCATGATGTCGTCATAGCGCTCGGCGGCGCGCAGCAGCACGGCATCGAGCTTGCCGGCCCTGTAGTACTCGGTCGCGCTTGCGAATTCGTAATCGAAGCCGAAGCGGTCGAGGAAGCGCCGCAGCATCGCGTTGTTGTGGTGCGCGAAGCTCGGATAATCGCCATCGAACGGATTGGGCACAGCCGTCAGCGGCATTTGCAGATAGGGCTGCAGCGCCGCAGGGTCCGGCACATTCTCCGGAACCTTGCGCATGCCGTCCATGTCGTCGGAAAAGCAGAGCAGACGGGTCGGCACCGCGTCCCCGGTTAGCACGCGAAAGGCGTGCCGCACCATCGTGGTGCGGGCGACCTCGCCGAAGGTGCCGATATGCGGCAGGCCCGAGGGGCCGTAGCCCGTCTCGAACAGCACCGAACTCTTCCCGGATTTCTCGATCCGCGCCACCAGCTTGCGAGCTTCCTCGAACGGCCAGGCGGCCGAACGCTGTGCGGCGTCCACAAGGGCGGGGTCGAAGGCGGGCATGTCGGTCGGTATCCTCTCCGGGGCAGCGGAAATGCGGAGCAGGGGCTTTCGCAGATTGCGAAGGCCGGCGTCAATGCAGGGCTTGCAGCCGCCGGGCGCCATGGTGAAGGCGACCGGCCGGGTGCGCCCGCAGGGTCGCCATGTGTGCCGCCCGGTTGTCGCCGGCCCGGCGCCTCCTCTACCCTGCCGCGATCACGCCTGCCGGAGGATGCCGCCTTGGACCGCGACCTGCATGAGACGCTCACCGCCTGGCGCCATCATCTCCACGCCCATCCCGAACTCGGGCGCCACGAGCAAGCGACGAGCGCTTTCGTGCAGGCCCGGCTGGCGGAGCTGGGCGTGCCCTTCACGCCCGGCATCGGCGGCCACGGCATCGTCGCGACACTGACGCGCGGCGGCTCGGAACGCTCGGTCGGCCTGCGCGCCGACATGGACGCGCTGCCCATCCTGGAGGCCAACGACCTGCCCTACAATTCGCAGACTCCCGGCGTAATGCATGCCTGCGGCCATGACGGTCACACCACCGCCCTCCTCGGCGCCGCCGCCTTGCTCAAGGGCGATCCCAGCTGGAGCGGCACGGTGCAACTGATCTTCCAGCCCGCCGAGGAAGGTGCGGGGGGCGCGAAGGCGATGCTCGATGACGGCATTCTCGAGCGTTTCGCGATGCAGCGCATTTTCGCCCTTCACAACTGGCCTGGGCTGGAGGCCGGCACCGTCGCGGTGCATCGCGGCCCGGTGATGTCGGAGCCGGGCCGGTTCAAAATCACGCTTCATGGCAAGGCCGGGCACGGCGCCCTGCCCGAACAGGCGCATGACCCGATCGTGGCGACGGGCCATCTCATCGTCGCGCTGCAGACCATCGTGGCGCGCAATGTCGACCCGATGGAATCGGCTGTGGTCTCGATCGGACAGGTGCATGGCGGCACCGCCGCGAACCAGATCCCCTCCAGCGTCTTCATCGAAGGTACGTTCCGCACCTTCGTTCCGGCGGTGCGCGACCGCCTCCTCGCGCGCCTGCGCACGATCGCGGACCATGTCGCCGCGACCTTCGAGATGACGGCCGAGATCGAGATCATGCATGGCAGCGCCACAGTCAACACGCCGGCGGAGGAGGAGATGGCGGCCGCGGCCGGGCAGGCGGCGGGCCTCACCGTCCGGCGCGATCTGAAGCCCTCGACGACGGGTGAGGATTTCGCCCATTTTCTCGAAAAACGGCCCGGCTGCTATATCTGGATGGGCAATGGCCCCACCGCCCCAAACGGCGAGCTTCACAACAACCGCTACGATTTCAACGACGCGATCCTGCCCGCCGCCTCCGGTTGGCTCGCGGCCGTCGCCAAGCAGGCGCTGGCGAGCAACGCACCGTGAACCTCAGAACGGGCTGACCGGGAAGAACCGCAGATACAGCCGTGCATAGCTGCCATCGTCCCAAAGGCTCTGGAGCGCGTAGTCGAGCGCGCGTTTCAGGGCCGGATCGTCCTTGCGCAGAATGAAGGCGACGCCCTCGCCGAAATAGGCGCTCTCCAGATAGGGCCCGCCGGCGAAGGCGAGATCGCCCGCCCCGCCTGCCATGACCAGCGAGAGCGAGACCCCGTCGGCGAAGAGATATTCGGCATCCCCGCTGCGCAGCGCGGTCAGCGCGGCGGCGAGGCTCGGCGCCGGGCGCCGCTGCACCAGCGGCATCAGCCTGTCGAGGAAGGCTTCGTGCGCCGAGCCGGCGACGACCGCGACGCGGCGCCCCTGCAACTGCGTCGCGTCGAGCTCCGGCCGGGCATTGCCGCGCGTCGTCAGGAAGCGGGCGGGGTTGCGGAAATAAAGATGGCTCGCCGCGAAGCGCCTGCGGATGGCAGCCGACAGGTTCATCGCCCCTGCGACCACCTCGCCGCGATTCTCGGCGAGCGCGTCGAGCAGCGTGTCGAACCGGCGCGGCTGGATCGTGCAGGTCCAGCCCAGCCTCTCGCAGGCAGCCCGGGCGAGCTCCACGGAAAAACCGGTCAGAGTTCCGTCCGGTGCCGTGAAATGAAACGGCGGATAGTCGTCGTCGGCGAGGAAGCGCACGACCCGCGGCGGGCCGGGCTCGGGCCTGTCGAGGCGGATGCGCGGGTCCCAGAAATTCGGGATGGTGACGCGCGGCGGCTCCTGGGCGACGGCGCCCGCCGCGAGCAGCAGAGAGAGCAAAGGGACGGCGAGTGCGCGCAGCATTGCGGCGCATCTGGCGCAGGATGGCGGTCCGGATCAAGACAGAAGAGTGGGGAGCGCGGTAACGCGCTCCCGGAGGACGGAAGGTTCTCGCATATCCGGCGCCGTTCTGACCCGAGACAGACGAGGGCCGGCTCAGCCCAGGCTCGCAGCCCTCGCCTTGGCGCCCTCGTCGAACAACGCCGCCAGATGCGCGGCGACCGCCTTGGTGAAGCGCTCCTCGCGCGGCAGGTCCGGCCCGAAGATGGCCTCGATGTCGAGCAGGCTCTCGCTCAGCGCTTGGGCATTGCGGCCGGCCGCCTCGCTGCGGCGCTGGAACTCGCCGGCCAGCGGGTCGCGCACATCGATCGCGGCGCCCTTCTCGTCGATGCCGGAGACGTAAGCCATCCATGCGGCGACTCCGAGCGCGAGATGGGCGATCGGCGCCTTCGCCTTCAGCCGGTCGCGGATCGTGCCGAGCAGGCGCTGCGGCAGCTTCTGCGAGCCATCCATCGCGATCTGCCAGGTGCGATGGCGGATCGCCGGGTTCTGGAAGCGAACCAGGAGCGCCTTGGCGTAATCCTGAAGCGCCACGCCCTGCGGCGCGGGCACGGTCGGGATGATCTCCGCCCAGAGGCCCTCGAGGAAGCGGGCGAGCACCGGATCGCCGCTCGCCTGCGCCACCGTCTCATGGCCGGCGAGATAGCCCAGATAGGCGAGCGAGGAGTGTGTGCCGTTGAGCATGCGCAGTTTCATGAACTCGAAGGGCGCGACCTCCGTAACCATCTGCGCGCCGACCTCGTCCCAGGCCGGGCGGCCCTCTGCGAAGACGTCCTCGATCGCCCATTGCCGGAAAGGCTCGCCGATGACCGGGGCCGCATCCTCGAGCCCGGTCAGACGGGCGACCTCGGCGATATCCGCCTCTGTCGTCGCCGGTACGATCCGGTCGACCATCGTCGCCGGGAAGGCACCGGTCGCCTCGATCCAGGCGGCGAGCGCATCGTCCTGCAGCGCCGCGAAATCGCGCACCAGCCCGCGCAGCACATGGCCGTTCGAGGGCAGGTTGTCGCAGCACAGCGCGGTGAAGGGCCCGCGTCCCGCCAAGCGCCGCGCCCGCAGCGCGGCGACGATCAGACCGATCGCGGAGCGCGGCGCATCGGGCTGTTCGAGATCGTGCAGAATGTCGGGATGGTCGGCCCTGAGCCTGCCCGTCGCCGGATCGTGGCAATAGCCCTTCTCGGTGACGGTCAGCGAGACGATGCGGGTTTCGGCCGCCGCCAGCTGTGCCACGAGCGCGGCCGGATTCTCGGGCGCCACCAGCACGTCGAGCACCGAGCCGATCACGCGCAGCTCCGGCCCGGTAGGCGCCAGTTTCTGAAGCGTATAGAGCCCGTCCTGTGGTTGGAGCCTGTCGCGCTGGTCGGGCCGCTGCAGGCTCGCTCCGACGATGCCCCAGGCGCCGAAGCGTTTCTCCAGCGCATCCTCGGTATATTCGGCAAGATGGCCACGTGCGAAGGCGCCGAGGCCGAGATGAACGATGCCGGGCTTCAGAGCCGCGCGATCATAGGCGGGCCGACGGATGGCGGGGGCGATCTGCCCCAGAGTGGCCTCGGACAGGCGGGTCACAGCTTGTAAGCCTCCTTGGCGAGGCGATAGGCGAGATCATGCGCCACTTCGGCAGCCTCGTCCTCCTCCAGCCGGTGCTCGGCGACGAGCTTGGCGAGATAGGCGCAATCGACCCGCCGGGCCAGATCGTGCCGGGCCGGGATCGAGAGATAGGCGCGTGTGTCGTCGTTGAAGCCGACCGTATTGTAGAAGCCGGCGGTCTCCGTGGTCAGCTCGCGGAAGCGCAGCGTGGCTTCCGGCGCGTCGAGGAACCACCAGCCCGGCCCCAGCCGCAGCGCCGGATAATGCCCGGCGAGCGGGGCGAGTTCGCGCGAATAGCTGGTCTCGTCGAGGGTGAAGGCGATGACGGTGAGGCCCGGCTCGTTGCCGACCGCGTCGAGCAGCGGCTTCAGCGCCTCGACATAGCTCGTCTGGGTGGGGATGTCGGCGCCCATATCGCGGCCGAAATGCTCGAACAGCACCGGGTTGTGGTTGCGATAGGAGCCCGGATGGATCTGGAGCACGAGCCCATCGTCGAGGCTCATCTTCGCCATCTCGGTGAGCATCTGGCCGCGGAAGAGGTCGGCGTCCTTGGGCGTCACCTTGCCCTTGAGAACCTTGGCGTAGAGCTTCTCGGCCTCGACGTCGGAGAGATTGGCGGTGCGGGCCGTCGCATGGCCGTGGTCGGAGGAGGTGGCACCGCGCTCCTTGAAATAGGCGCGCCGCTTGCGATGGGCGGCGAGATAGCCGGTCCAGCTGCCGATATCCTCGCCGGTCAACGCGCCGAGCTGCTCCAGATTGTCAGCGAAGCCCTCAAACTCCGGATCGACGACGCTGTCGGGGCGATAGGCGGTGACGACCTTGCCGCCCCAGCCGGAGTCGCGGACCATGTCGTGCCAGCGCAGATCGTCGAGCGCGCCTTCCGTCGTGCTGATCGCTTCGATGTTGAAGCGCTCGAACAGCGCGCGGGGCCTGAGTTCAGGCTCGTCCAGCTTGGCGGCGATCTTGTCGTAGATGCGGTCGGCGCTTTCGGCCGAGAGCCGCTCGGTGACGCCGAAGATGGTCGAGGCGGCGTGCTCGAACCAGAGCCGGGTCGGCGTGCCGCGGAAGAGATGCCAGTGGCTTGCGAAGAGCTTCCAGATCGCGCGCGGATCGGTCTCGACCGGGCCGCCATCCTTGCGCGCGATGCCGAGCTGCTCGAGCCGCACGCCCTGCGAATAGAGCATGCGGAAGATGTAGTGGTCCGGCTTCACGAACAGCGTCGCCGGATCGGGGAAGGCTTCGTTCTGCGCAAACCAGCGCGGATCAGTATGGCCATGCGGCGAGATGATCGGCAGGTCGCGGATCGTCGCGAAGAGCCGTCGCGCGATGCCCCGTGTGACAGGATCGGCGGGGAAAAGGCGATCATCGTTGAGCAGCATGGGCAATCTCCCGAGGGTGCCGGTTTCTAAGCCCGCCTCGAGCAAGGGTCAATTCCCTGGTATACTAGTGCGCCAGACCAGGACCGGTCGTCGTCGTACCCGCAGGCTTGCGCGGGACTGAAATCCCGGCTCATCTTCGCCTCGCAACGGGATGGAGCGATGATGATGACGACGCGGCGTGACCTGATGGCCGGGGCCGGCCTTGCGGCGCTGGCCGCGACTCTGCCGATGGCGGTGCTCGCCCAGGCCAGGGATTCCGTCACCATCTCGATGACGCTGGAGCCGCCGACGCTGGACCCGACATCGGGCGCCGCTCAGGCGATCCGCGAGGTGACGCTGCAGAACATCTTCGAGGGTCTGGTCAAGATGGACCGGACCGGCAAGATCCAGCCCTGCCTCGCGCAGAGCTGGGAGATCGCGCCCGACAACGTCACCCACACCTTCAAGCTGCGCACGGGCGTCACCTTCCACGACGGCACGCCCTTCACCTCCGAGCAGGTGAAGTTCTCCTTCGAGCGCGCCGTGGCGGCCGATTCGACCAATGCGCAGAAGCAGCTCTTCACGCCGATCGCCGAGATCGCGACGCCCGACCCGGCGACCGTGGTGATCAAGCTGAAGCAGCCGACCGCGAACTTCGTCTACGGGCTGAGCTGGGGCGACGCGGTGATCGTCGCTCCGCAGAGCGCCGCCAACAACAAGACCAGCCCGGTCGGCACTGGCCCGTTCAAGTTCGTCCGCTGGAACCGTGGCGATCGGCTCGAATTCGCCCGCAACGACGCCTATTGGGGCGAAAAGCCGGCGCTGGCCAAGGCCACCTTCCGTTTCCTCTCCGACCCGCAGGCGCAGGTTGCCGCCCTTCAGGCCGGCGATGTCGACGCCAACACCAATCTCTCGGCGCCGGAGGCGGTGGCGCAGCTGAAAGGCAATGCGAAGCTCAAGGTCACCATCGGCAAGACCGAGGGCGAGACCGTGCTCGGCACCAACAATGCCAAAGCGCCCTTCGACAAGCTCAAGGTGCGCCAGGCCATCGCCCATGCGCTCGACCGCAAGACGATCGCGCTCGGCGTCTACGGCTTCGACGTCACGCTGATCGGCAGCCATTTCTCGCCGCTACACCCGGCTTATGTCGATCTGACGGGGACCTATCCCTACGATCCCGCCAAGGCCAAGGCGCTGCTGGCCGAGGCCGGCTTCCCCAACGGCTTTTCCTGCACGCTGAAGCTGCCGCCGCCGTCCTATGCGCGGCGCGCCGGCGAGATCGTCGCGGCGCTGCTGGGACAGGTCGGGATCACAGTTTCGATCGAGCCGCTGGAATTCCCCCAATGGCTCGAGCGCGTCTTCCGCAACAAGGATTACGATCTCAGCATCATCGCCCATACCGAGCCGCTCGACATCGATATCTACGCGCGGGACGACTACTACTTCCAGTACAAGAACCCCGAGTTCAAGGCGCTGATCGCCAAGATTTCCGGAACGCTCGACGAGGATGTCCGCAACGAGCTCTACAAGCAGGCGCAGCAGATGCTGGCCCGCGACGCGGTCAACGGTTTCCTCTTCATCCTGCCGAAGATCACCGTCGCCAAGGCCGATCTCGACGGCATGTGGACGGACTGGCCATTGCCGGTGACGCCGCTGGCGGAGCTGAAGTGGCGGTGATGTCGCATTCGCCGGCTTGGCCTCGGTTCTGCGCGGGGAAGCCGCCTCCCGAAAGGAGAGGGTTCTCTGCGCTCCTATCGTCCCGATCATCGGTTGGGATCAGGGCGTGATCGGCTATATCCTGCGCCGGCTGTTCGCGCTCGTCGCGACGCTGCTGGCGGCGGCGCTCGTCATCTTTCTCGTCCTCGAGGTGCTGCCGGGCGATCCGGCGGCTGTGACGCTGGGCCTCAACGCCTCGCCCGAGGCACTGGCCGCCCTGCGCACCGAAATGGGCCTCGATCAGCCGGCGCCGCTGCGCTTTTTCACCTGGCTCGGCGGGCTGGCGACCGGCGATCTCGGCCTCAGCTACACCTATCGCGTGCCGGTGGCGCAGCTCATCGGCGAGCGCATGGCGGTGACGTTGCCGCTCGCCGTGCTGGCGATCCTGCTGGCCGTCGCCATCGGCATGCCGCTCGGCGTGGTTGCCGCCTCGCGCCATGGCAAGGCGGTCGATGCCGGCGTCATGGCCTTCGCCCAGGCCGGGCTCGCCATTCCGAATTTCTGGTTCGGCCTGCTGCTCGTGCTGGTCTTCGCGGTCGGGCTCGGCTGGCTGCCGGCCAATGGCTTTCCCGGCTGGCAGGCGGGGCTCGGCACGGCGCTGAAATCGCTCGCCATGCCGGCGCTGGCGCTCGCCCTGCCGCAAGCGGCCATCATCGCCCGCGTCACCCGCTCGGCCATGCTCGACACGCTGCAGGAGGATTTCGTCCGCACCGCCCGCGCCAAGGGGCTGAGTGAGGGCACCACCCTGCGCCGGCACGCGCTGCGCAATGCGCTGATCCCGGTGGTGACGATTCTCGGGCTGCAATTCTCCGTGCTGATCGCCGGCGCCATCATCATCGAGAACGTCTTCGCTTTGCCGGGACTGGGACGGCTGGTGTTCCAGGCCATCGCCCAGCATGACCTCATCGTGGTTAAGGATCTCGTCATGCTGTTCGCTGGCCTGGCGATCCTGATCAATTTCGCGGTCGAGCTGCTTTATGGCTTGATCGACCCGAGGCTTCGGCAGTCATGAGCCCGATCGAGCCTTCCGCGAAAGGCCGCAGGCGCGGCTGGCTCTCGCCCTCGCTGGTCATCGGGGCGGGGCTCAGCGCCCTGATCGTGGCGACCGCGCTGGTGTCCTATGTCTGGACGCCCTATCCGCCGACACAGATGGCGATCCTCCAGCGTCTGCAAGGCCCCTCTGCCGCGCATTGGTTCGGCACGGACCAGTTCGGGCGCGACGTGTTCTCGATGATCATGGTCGGCTCGCGCAATTCGCTCGCGGTCGGGATCGGCGCCGTGGGAATCGGGATGGTGCTGGGCACGACCTTGGGGCTGATCGCGGCGCTGCGGCGCGACGGTTGGCTCGACCATCTGATCATGCGCACGGCCGACTTCACCCATGCCTTCCCGGCTGTGCTGACCGCCATCATGATGACCGCCATCGCCGGGCCCGGCATGCTCAACGCCATCGTCGCCATCGGCGTGCTGAACCTGCCCTATTTCGCGCGGCTGGCCCGAGGCGCCGCCTTGCAGGTCTGGGCGCAGGACTTCATCCAGGCGGCGCGCGCCAACGGCCTCGGCAACCGCCAGATCACGCTCTCGCATGTGCTGCCCAACATCGCCGGCATTCTGGTGGTGCAGGCGACGATCCAGTTCGCGCTCGCGGTGCTGGCGGAGGCTGGGCTGTCCTATCTCGGCCTCGGCACGCAGCCGCCGAATCCGTCCTGGGGGCGGATGCTGAACGAGGCGCAGACCTTCATGGCGACGCAAGCATGGCTCGCGATCTTCCCCGGCGCGGCGATCGCGCTCGCCGTACTCGGCTTCAACCTTCTCGGGGACGGTCTGCGCGATGCCATCGATCCGCGCCTGCGCCGCAGCCGCTGAGGCAAGAGAAAAGGAAACGCCATGGATCTGCATCTCGAAGGCAAGCGCGCGCTCGTGACCGGCGGCAGCAAGGGGATCGGCCTCGCCGTCGCCCGGCAATTGGCTCGCGAAGGCGTCGATCTCGTGATTGCCGCGCGCAACCAGGCCGAGCTCGACGCGGCCGCCGCCTCGATCGCCGCGGAGACGGGGCGCAAGGCCGTCGGGATCACCGTCGACACGGCCGAGGACCACTCGGTCACAAAGCTGGTCGCCGGCACGGTCGAGGCGCTCGGCGGCCTCGACATTCTGGTCAACGCCGCGGGCAAGCCCGGCGGCCAGGCGCCGCCACCGAAGCTGGGCGAGATCACCGACGCGCTGTTCCACGACGATGTGAATGTGAAGGTGATGGGCTATCTCAGGATGGCGCGCGAGGTGGCGCCCCTGATGGCAGCGCAGGGCTGGGGCCGGATCGTCAACATCAGCGGCCTCGCCGCCCGCTCCACCGGCTCGACCATCGGCTCGATGCGCAATGTCGCGGTCGCCGCCCTCACCAAGAACCTCGCCGACGAGCTGGGCCCGCAAGGCATCAACGTCACGGTCGTTCACCCCGCGCTGACGCGGACCGAGAAGACCGCCGGCCTCATCGCCGGAAAGGCGGCCGCCAGCGGCAAGAGCGAAGCTGAGATCGAGGCGGGCATGAGCGCGAACATCCTGATCGGCCGGCTGGTCGATGCCGCCGAGGTGGCGGATGTGGTCGCCTTCCTCGCCTCCCCGCGCAGTGTCGCGATCAATGGTGATGCCATCGCCTGCGGCGGCGGCATCCGCGGCGCCATCCACTATTGAGCCCGATGGGCCTTTAGAAGAGCAGATGGGGGGCGAAGAGCGCGAGGCCCATGAAGCCGAGCGCCAGGGCGCCCAGACCGCCGCCGACGACCGCCAGCAGCGCGACCCCGGTGATGATCGAGGCCGAGGCCACGACGATGCCGATCTGCAACAGGCCGGAGGCGATCTCGAAATTCTCGTTGCGGGCCTTGTGATCGTCGCGCGCCTGCTCGGCGAGCTTGGCCCGCGCGGCGAGCTCCTTGCGGCCCTCATTCGTCTCCGGCTCGCTGTCATAGCGGGCGATGGTGGCCTTCCAGGCATCGATTCGCTTCTGCATGCGCTCGCGGGCGGGGGCGTCGGTGGTGTCCGCCAGATCGAGTTCCATGCTCTCGGTCGCCGTGCGGACCACCGTGCCGCGGATCGTTTTGGCCTGGAAGAACGCCCACAGATTCGAGGATTCGATATTCTTGGCGACGGATTCGTTCTCCGCCTGCTTGCCGCCGATCTCGGCGAGAGCCAGCAGCAGAGCCAGCACCGCGATGAGCAGCGCAACCTTCTTGTTTCCGCCTTCCGGCGCCTCGACATGTCCAGACATCGAATCACCCCTCGATCGCTGCCGCCTTGTGGAGGCCTTCCGCAGCGGCATCAAGAGGCGCGTTTCAGCTCCCGCGCGCCCGGGGATGGGCCGCGTCATAGGCCGCCATCAGGCGCGCCGAATCGAGGCGGGTGTAGATCTGCGTCGTGGACAGCGAGGCGTGGCCGAGCAGTTCCTGGATCGCGCGCAGATCGCCGCCGCGGCCGAGCAGATGCGTCGCGAAGGAATGGCGCAGCGCATGCGGCGTCGCCGAGGGCGGCAGGCCGAGCGCCCCGCGCAACCCCTCGACCGCCAGCTGGATGATGCGCGGCGAAAGCGGCCCGCCCTTGGCGCCGACGAAGAGCGGCCCCTCGGGCGCGAGCCGCCACGGGCAGAGCTTCAGATAGGCGCCGATGGCGGTGACGACCACGGGCAGCACCGGCACCATCCGCGTCTTGCTGCCCTTGCCGATGACGGTGAGCGTCTCGCCGGCGTTCATCGGCGCCTGCGCCCGGGAGAGCGACAGCGCCTCCGAAATACGCAGGCCGCTGCCGTAGAGAAGGCCGAGCACGGCGGCGTCCCGCGCCAGGATCCAGTCCGGCCGGTCCTCGCCGGCGCGGCTGTCGGCCTGGGTCACCGCGCGGGCCGCCCGCGGCTCCAGCGGGCGCGGCAGGGATTTCGGCAGGCGCGGGCCGCGCGTCGCCGAGAAGGCCGCGGCCGGCAGCTTGCCGCTGCGCTCGCCAAAGCGGGCGAAGGAACGCAACGCCGCCAGCTGGCGCATCAGCGTGCGATTGCCGACGCCCTCGCGCCGACGATGGCCGAGGAAGGCGCGCAGATCGACGGGCTTCAGCGCGGCGATATCGGACAGGGACGGGTCGGAACCGAGATGCCCCACGAGAAAGGCGAGGAACTGGCAGAAATCCCGCCCATAGGCTTCGAGCGTCTTGGGCGAAAGCCGCCGCTCTGCGGCGAGGTGCTGCAGCCAGTCGCGACGGAAGGCATCGAGGTCGGTCATGGCGGCAGGATGACGCTGCGGCCTTAACAGCAGCCGAATCGGTGCTAGAGACGGGCGCGATGGACGACAACGCGGACATGGCGGCAGGCCGCACGGTCGAGGTGCTGATCCCGCTCGCGCTCGATCAGGCCTATAGCTATGCCGTGCCGCCCGGCCTCGTGCTGGCGCCGGGCGACATCGTGCAGGTGCCGCTGGGACCGCGCGAGACCGTCGGCGTGGTCTGGGAGATGGGCTCCGGTCGCGGCGGCAACCTGAAGGCGGTTTCGGCCAAAGTCGATATGCCTCCGCTCGATCCGGCCCTGAGGAAGCTCGTCGACTGGGTCGCCTGGTACACGCTGGCGCCGAAAGGCTCGGTCCTGGCGCTGGCCCTGCGCCGCCAGCCGGACGAGACGCCCGAGCGGCCCAAGCTCGGCGTCAGACTGGTCGGCCCGCCGCCGGCCCGTATGACGCCAGCGCGCCAGCGCGCCATCGCGGCGGCCGAAGGCGGCCTGCTGATCGCGAAATCGGCTCTGGCCGAGGCCGCCTCGGTCAGCACGGCGGTGATCGATTCGCTCGTCGATGCCGGGACCTTTCTCGTCGAGCCGCTGGCGCGCGAGGCGATCGCGGCGAGTCCCGATCCGGATCATGCGGTGCCGGAGCTCTCGCCGGGACAGGCGCAGGTGGCGCAGGCCCTCGTCGACGCCGTTCGGGCCGGGGCCTATGGCGTGTCGCTGCTCGAGGGCGTCACAGGCTCGGGCAAGACCGAAGTGTATTTCGAGGCGGTGGCGGAAGCGATCCGCCTCGGTCGTCAGAGCCTGATCCTGATGCCGGAAATCGCGCTGACGGCCCAGTTCATCGACCGTTTCGAGGCCCGCTTCGGCGTCAGGCCTGGGCTTTGGCACTCCGCCGTGACCGGGCGCAGGCGCGAGCGGCTGCAGGCGGCGATCGCCAGCGGAGAGGCGAAGGTCGTGGCCGGCGCCCGCTCGGCCCTGTTCCTGCCCTATCGCGATCTCGGGCTGATCATCGTCGATGAGGAGCATGAATCCGCCTACAAGCAGGAGGACGGCGTTTCCTACCATGCCCGCGACATGGCGGTGGTGCGCGGGCGCATCGAGAATGCGCCGGTGGTGCTGGCCTCCGCCACACCCTCCCTCGAAAGCCGCGTCAATGCCGAGCGCGGTCGCTACGCCCATCTCAAGCTGCCGGAGCGCTTCGGCGGACGCGAACTTCCCAAGCTCGGCCTCGTGGATCTGCGCCGCGACAAGCCCGAGCGCGGGCGCTGGCTTTCGGCCGCGCTGATCAGGGCGGTCGAGGCCAATCTGGAGGCCAAGGAGCAGTCGCTGCTGTTCCTCAACCGGCGCGGCTATGCGCCGCTGACGCTCTGCCGCGATTGCGGCCACCGCTTCCAGTGCCCCAATTGCACGGCCTGGCTGGTCGATCACCGCTTCAGGCGGGCGCTGGTCTGCCATCATTGCGGCCATGTCGAGCGCCGCCCGCACGAATGTCCCCAATGCCACGCCCCGGACAGCCTCATCGCCTGCGGCCCGGGCGTCGAGCGGCTGGCGGAAGAGGTCGCGACCCTGTTCCCGCAGGCTCGCGGGATCGTCCTCTCCAGCGATTTTCCCGGTGGGACCGAACGGTTGAAGCAGGAGCTGATGGCCGTCGCCGAGGGCGGGTTCGACATCGTCATCGGCACGCAGCTCGTCGCCAAGGGCCATAATTTTCCGGGGATGACGCTGGTCGGGGTGATCGACGCCGATCTGGGCCTCACCTCCGGCGATCCCCGCGCCGCCGAGCGCACCTTCCAGGCGCTGCGGCAGGTGACGGGCAGGGCCGGGCGCGGCGAGAAGCCGGGGCGCGCGCTCCTCCAGACTCACGACCCCGACCACCCGGTGCTGAAGGCGCTGATCTCGGGCGATCCGGAGCGATTCTACGCCGCCGAGGAGGCCGCGCGCGAGGCCGCCGGCCTGCCGCCCTTCGGCCGGCTCGCGGCGCTGATCGTGTCGGCCAACAGCCAGGCGGAAGCGGAAGGCCACGCCCGGGCCCTGGCCCGCTGCGCCGACGCTGGGGACGGCATCGTGGTGCTTGGCCCGGCGGAGGCCCCCCTCGCCGTTCTGCGCGGGCGCCACCGCATGCGGCTGATCGTCCGGACCAGCCGCGAGGTCAATCTGCAGGATTATCTGCGCGGCTGGCTGAAGCGCGGCCCCAAGCCGAAAGGTTCCGTCAGGGTCGCAGTCGATGTCGACCCGCAGAGCTTCCTGTGAGCCGGCCCTGCGCCGCACGAATTCCCTCGGCTGCGCCCGCCCTGCGGGTTGCGCCTCCCAAAGGCGCATGCTACGGCACCGCCACATTTCGGTCGCGAAGTCGTCTTGTCGGACGTGATATTGCCGGCTCCGCACCTTTGATACTCGCAGCGTCGGGACGATGCACTCCACCTTCGGCACGAAGGTCGCCGGTGCGGTCCCTTGAAACGAGAGACGGAACGCGTGGCTGAAGGCGGATCGCAGGGGACATGGGTGTCGGGCGTGGCTCAGCGCTATGCCACCGCGCTTTTCGAGCTGGCTCAGGAGAATGGCGCGATCGACGCCGTCGCCGCCTCGCTCGATGCGTTCAACGGCCTGATCGGCGAGAGCGAGGATCTCGCCCGCCTGATCGAGAGCCCGGCCTTCACCGCCGAGGAGCAGGTTTCCGCCGTCAACGCGATCCTGGCCAAGGCCGGCATCACCGGCATCGCCGCCAACTTCATCGGCCTCGTCGCCAGCAAGCGCCGCCTCTTCGCGCTGCCCGGCATGATCCAGGGCTATAAGCGGCTGGTCGCCCAGGCCAAGGGCATCGTTTCCGCCGAGGTCACCCTCGCCGAGCAGCCTTCCGCCGCACGGCTGGAAGAGATCCGCGCGGCCCTGGCCGGTGTCGCCGGCAAGGATGTCGACCTCACCGTCAAGATCGATCCGGCGCTGATCGGCGGGCTCGTCGTCAAGATGGGCTCGCGCATGGTCGACGCCTCGTTGAAAACCAAGCTCAATTCAATTCGTCTTGCCATGAAAGAGGTCGGCTGATGGACATCCGCCCCGCTGAAATCTCCGCCATCCTGAAGGC
>NZ_JBMDWH010000151.1:0-12789 GCF_048595345.1 Allobosea sp. | reverse complement strand
TTCTTGTTGCAGGCCTTGCCGGCCATGGTGGAGGGGCCGGCATTGGGGCTGATCAGGAAGGCGCCGGAATCGAGCACCGGCTTGGCGATCGCGCCGAGAATGTTCGAGAAGACCGGGCCGACGACGAAGGCCGGCTTCTCGGTCTCGACATAAGAGCGCACGCGCTCCACCGCGACGTCGGGTTTCAGCTCGTCGTCGATGACGGTGATCTTGACCGGCACGCCGCCGAGCTTGCCGCCATTCTTGTCGACCGCGAGCTGGAAGCCGTCGCGCACCTGCTGGCCGAGCGCCGCGCCGGGGCCGGAGAGGACGCTGACGACGCCGATCTTCATCGGCTCCTGCGCCTGCGCGCCCACGATCGAAAGAGCCAGAGCCCCGCAGCTCAGCGCGAGTGAAAGCTTGAACGTCGTCATCGAGACCCTCCCGGGGTGAACAGGCGACAAATGGCGCGACCGGCTCCCTCAAGCCTTATACGTCGGCGCTTGCCGCATATTGTTTCAAGCTTAAAATAATCGCAAGGGGCGCATCGGCGAAATTCGGGCCGTTACGCGAGGCGCTGCGAGGCCGATCGCGTGGCCTGCGGCAGGCCGGCCCCGCGCTCCCCGAGCCGGAAGCGAGGCGCTCGAGAATCCGGAGCGCCTCCGGCCCGAGCCGTCCTGTCCGGCCAGGAGTACGCAGGCTGGCCGCCGTCCCCGCCCTAGCGGCGGCTCGCCCTGCCGGTATAGGGCTCGGCACCGCCGGCGCTGCCCGCTTCCTACGTCGGCGGCCGGCATCACAATCATCCGCCGCCGGCTCATTTCCGACTTGCCAAGCCGGACCACATTGATTAGACCCCGCCTCACCAACGCAGGCGCCAGCCGCCGCACCGTTGGGGGATCGTCTAACGGTAGGACCCCAGACTCTGACTCTGGTTGTCTAGGTTCGAATCCTAGTCCCCCAGCCACTTCGCTAAGTGGTTGATTTTAAAGCGAAATTCAGAAGTGCCGTAACGGTCATCCGTAACAGTCGGATGTGGCGCGACAGCCTGTCGCGGCTATTCGAAGCGTCGCGGCTTGAACGCCGCAACATTGGGCACCGTGAGCTTGACCACTCGCCGTTCGCTCGCCGGATTAGAAATCGTTGCGGAAGACAATGACGGTCATGAAAACGACGAGGGAAGCCATTTGACAGGCGCCGCTCCGGGCTTTGTTGCTCGATTGAGAGAGCGCGGCCTAACTACTTGATAGAGCAAGGCCCGCCGATCTGCACCGGCGGGCCTCTTGTCGTAATTCGCCCTGGGTTTCAGACGGTGTGCTGCGTCGCCGCCCGAACCTTGATCCGGGGCTTGGGCCGGTTGAGCGGGATGACGTTCGCGTTAGCGGACGTGCTGGCCTCGAAGCGATTCTGCCACTCCCGCATCGCGGCCAGCGGCGGCCCGGAGCGCGCCGGAGGCTGAAGGCGGTCCACGATCTCCTCAGCGAGGAAGTAGAGGTCGACTTCCTCATCGCCCATCATGGCGTCCTCGATCATCTCGGCAACGTCAGAAATAGCGACGACGCGCTCGGTCGGCTCATAGGGCTCGGGGAGAATGATAGGCATCAGGCGGCCTCCCTCGCGATCAGCTCTTCGCGGATATAGTTCTTTGCAAGGTGATGGAGGTTCGTGAAGCCGATCCTATTCGCCGGCATCCGGCCGTAACGAATGAACGGCCGGATACGGCGTGCCAGGCTCACCGGCATGGGGACGTCGTGGCCCTCCATGACCTGCGCCGCCTTGAGAAGGCCCGCGTAGGTCGCGCTCGTCGGGTTCCTGCAGAACTCGCTAACGGCGCTCTCGGCACGCTCGATCGCACCAGACTGCTTAAAGTAGCCGTGGATGAAGCCCCGGATGTCGTCTGCGGCACCCTGGAAGTTGTCGATAGCGGTTGATGGTCTTCGGATCGATGGTCGCCCGGCCGAGCTTCTGATTCGCTGCGATGACCTCCTTGAACTTCAGGTTCTTCAGCGCCGTGACCTGCTTTGCCATCTTCGGCATGAGATACAGCTGATCGCGCCATTCGGCCACGTGCTTCCGGCGAAGCTGATCTACCGGCAGGTCCTCGCCGACGAACTCCGCGAAAAGCTGGATCACGCCCTTGTTCTGGCTGATCGTGTCGGGGCTGATGTCGCTGGCGCGCTGCTTCAGGAAGCGGTCGTAGTGGTCCATGATGCGGGAGCCGGGGAGGGCGGCCTTGGGCTTCTCTGCACGCTTGATGAGCGGATCGGTTACTTCGTCAGACCAATCCATCTTGTCGCGCGCATCGGCGTTCCGCAGGAACTGCATCTCGGCCCGCGCGACACCCAGTGCCACCTTCCGATAGGTCGGGCTCGTCTTCGGCAGGACAGCGCGATAGGCGGCGACGTGCTCGTCCACGCTCTCCGCGACGGCCTCCAGCGTCTTGTTCGGATCGCCGCTGGTTAGCAGCCTGCGCGACCGCTCGCGGAGCTTCCTGTAGGTTTCGATGCGATCCCGAATGTCGGCGAAGGCCCGATAGGCGCCGATGTCGTATTCACCGAACTCGGCTTCCATTTCACGCCAAAGCTCGTCCAGCTGCTCATCGCTGAGGTTCTGCTCGCGGAACCGCTCGTCGTTCTCGATAAACTCGGAGTAGTGCTTCCAGGCGATGGCGCCGACATCGTTCTCCACGATCTCCCGGCCACGCCGGCGGGCTGCAAATTCGTCCTGGATCGCCATGTATACGGCCGGCGCCTTCACCTTGGCCTCGGCCGGCGAGGCCGTGCCAAGCGACTTCCAGATCTCGGTGCGCCCATACTCCTTCGTGAGGTCCGACGGGATGGTGACGCGCACATAATACCGGGCTGAACCGGCGCGCTTGTGGATGTAGGTCGCGAGGGCCAATTTCGGGATTCCCAGCCAGTCCGTAACATCTCACCGTAACAGTTGTCCGTAGCAGTTCAAAGGAAAATATGTTAAGTAATTGAGGGCATTGCGCGGATTTCCTCTGGTTGAGAAAGCCCTAGTCCCCCAGCCATTGCGCTCCTTGCGAACGCGCGGCTTTAAGATCATTGACCAATCGATTGATTTCGAAGCGGTTGTCCGCTTTGCGCTGCTGCGTAGCGCAGGCTCCGGCGGTCTCGGCGTCATCATGCCCACCGGGGGGCGTTCAAGAGCGACGGGGCTGCTGCTCCTTCATTTGCCGGCCTCGTCGGCCGGCTGGGCCCGGTTCATGCGATCCCCATCTGAGGGGTCTGCGGCCGAGCCCTTGCGGCTTCGGCAGACCTGTCGGACAACCTTCGGCATGATGACCGCGAATCCTGCCGCCGCCCTGTCCCATTGGCTCGCCGTCGAGAGCCCCACGAATGATCCCGCCGGGGTCAACCGGATGATGGATCTCGTCGCGCAGGAGGTTGCCGCCCTGCCGATCGCCGTGGAGCGCGTTCCGGGACGGGACGGTCTCGGCGATATGCTCGTGCTCCGCGCAGGCCCCGACAACGGCCGCCAGCCCGCATTGCTGATGTCGCATCTCGACACGGTTCATCCGCTCGGCACCGCGGCCGGCGATCTGCCGGTGCGCATGGAGGGCGACCGGCTCTACGGCCCGGGCGTCTACGACATGAAGGGCGGCGCCTGGCTCGCACTCCAGGCGTTCAAGCAGGTCGCGGCTGCCGGCTTGGCGAGCCGTCCGCTCGTGTTCCTGTTCACGCCGGACGAGGAGATCGGCTCGCCGACGAGCCGGGGCCTGATCGAACAGATCGGCCGCGAGGCGGCCGCCGTGCTGGTGACCGAGCCGGCGCGGCTCGGCGGCAAGATCGTGACGGCGCGCAAGGGCGTCGGCCGCTTCGAGGTCAAGCTGGAAGGCCGTCCCGCCCATGCCGGCTCCCGCCACGCCGATGGCCGCAGCGCGATCCGCGAGGCGGCAAGGCAGATCCTCGCGATCGAGGCGATGACCGATTACGCCAGAGGCATCACCACCAGCGTCGCGCTGATGGGCGGCGGCACCGCCGCCAATGTGATCCCCCAGCATGCCTGGTTCAGCGTCGATTGCCGCGTCACCAGCCTCGCCGACGGGGTGATGATGGAAAGCCGCATCCTCGGCCTGGCGGCGCATGATCGCGATGTCGCGATCCGCGTCACCGGCGGCATGAATCGCCCGCCCTACGAGAAATCCGCACCGGTCGCGGAACTGTTCGAGACCGCGCGCCGCGTCGCCGCCGGGATCGGCCTCGATCTGCAGGACTGCCCGATGACGGGCGGCGGCTCGGACGGCAATTTCACCGCGGCGCTCGGCGTGCCGACGCTGGACGGGCTCGGCATCGACGGGGACGGCGCCCACACCTTGCAGGAATATGCGCTGATCTCGTCGATCGCCCCGCGCCAGGCCCTGATCAAAGGGCTGCTGGAGACGCTCTGAGGCCTTTCGTCTCGGAGCCGGCCGGCCAAGCCGCGGATATCGATGTGAGCTTCGGAAAAGAAAGGAGCCCCTCGCGCAACGAGGGGCTCTCCGTGTTGAAAGCGGCTCGGAGCCTCAGCCCTCGGCGTCGCCCATGCCGCCGGCGGCGAGGAATTTCTCGAGCCAGTGGATGTTGTAGTCGCCGTTGAGGATGTCCGGGTTGCGCACCAGCGTGCGGAACAGCGGCAGCGTCGTATCCACGCCGTCGACGACGAATTCGTCGAGCGACCGGCGCAGGCGCATCAGGCATTCCTCGCGGTTGCGGCCGTGGACGATCAGCTTGCCGACCAGCGAGTCGTAATGCGGCGGGATGGTGTAGCCCTGATAGGCGGCCGAATCGACGCGCACGCCGAGGCCGCCGGGTGTGTGGAACGAGGTGATCTTGCCGGGGGATGGCCGGAAGCTGGCCGGGTGCTCGGCATTGACCCGGCATTCGATGGCATGGCCCTCGATGACGATGTCCGACTGCTGGAGCGAGAGCGGGGCGCCCGCGGCGATGCGGATCTGCTCGTTGACGAGATCGATCCCGGTGATCATCTCCGTGACCGGATGCTCGACCTGGATGCGCGTGTTCATCTCGATGAAGTAGAACTCGCCATCCTCGTAGAGGAACTCGATCGTGCCGGCGCCGCGATATTGCAGCTCGCACATCGCCTTGGCGCAGATCTCGCCGATTCGCTCGCGCTCGCCGGCGTTGAGGGCGGGCGAGCCGCCTTCTTCCCAGACCTTCTGGTGGCGGCGCTGCAGCGAGCAGTCGCGTTCGCCGAGATGGATCGCGTGGCCACGCCCGTCGCCGAGCACCTGGATCTCGATATGGCGGGGCTTTTCGAGGTATTTCTCGATGTAGACCGCGTCGTCGCCGAAATTGGCCTTGGCTTCGCTGCGCGCGGTGGCGAGCAGGACGGCGATTTCCTCCTCGGTGCGGACGACCTTCATGCCCTTGCCGCCGCCGCCGGAGGCGGCCTTGATGATCACGGGCAGGCCGATCTCGCGGATGATGCGCAGCGCCTCGGCCTCGTCGGCGACGCCGCCCTCGGAGCCCGGCACGCAGGGGATGCCGAGACGCTTGGCGGTGCGCTTGGCCTCGATCTTGTCGCCCATCGAGCGGATATGCTCGGCCTTGGGGCCGATGAAGGTGATGTTGTGCCGGTCGAGAATCTCGGCGAAGCGGGCGTTCTCGGACAGGAAGCCGTAGCCAGGATGGACAGCATCGGCGCCAGTGATCTCGCAGGCGGCGATCAGGGCCGGGATGTTGAGATAGCTGTCGCGCGCCGCCGGCGGCCCGATGCAGACGCTTTCATCGGCGAGGCGCACATGCATGGCGTTGGCGTCGGCGGTCGAATGCACCGCGACGGTGGCGATGCCGAGCTCCTTGGCTGCGCGCAGCACGCGCAGCGCGATCTCCCCGCGATTGGCGATCAGGATCTTGTCGAACATCTTCAAACCCTGCCCGGATTCGGCCGCGCTCACTCGATCACCAGCAGCGGCTCGCCATATTCGACTGGCTGCCCGTCCTCGACCATGATCGCGGTCACCGTGCCGGCGCGGGGCGCGACGATGTCGTTGAAGGTCTTCATCGCCTCGACGAGGAAGATGCGCTCGCCCTGCTTCACCACGCTGCCGATCTCGACGAAGGGCTTGGCGTCGGGCGAGGGGCGGCGATAGGCGGTGCCGACCATGGGCGAGGTGACGGCGCCGGGATGGCCGGCGCCCGGCTTGGCATCGGCAGCGGCCGGCGCGGCGGCGGGAGCCACCTGCAGCGGAGCGGCCGCGACCGGCATGGAGGCCGGAACATGCACGGTCGCGGACAGGTTGCGCGCGACGCGCACGCGCAGATCACCCTTTTCCACCTCGATCTCGGTGAGATCGGTCTGGGTCAGGAGCTGCGCCAGCTCTCGCACGAGTTCGGGGTCGATCGGGCTCTTGGTCGCCATGGCGGTGTCACCGTCTTCTGATGGTCGTCCGACGCGCGTCGGGTCGCGGTCGATCGTCTGGAGGGGTATGGCGGCCGGAGCCGCGAAGGGGGCGTTCAGGATCGCTGCGGCGGCCCGGCCGACGGCGCCGATGCCGGGCGAAGCCGGAGCGAGCCAGATCGGGACAGGGCAGGGCAGGCGACCGGCAAGGATGTCGATTCCATGGGCCGCGCGCTGCGGCGGACGCCGCCATCATAAACGCTGGGGGCGGGCTGGGGAAGCCTGATGGCTCCCATGCCGGCCCGCTCGCAGGCTCAGGCCATGCAGGGCCTCAGCCGGAGCATTCCGTCTTGCCGCATTTGCGGACTGAATCGATCTTCTGCCGCAGCGCGGCCTCGCCGACCGCGCCGAAGACGATCTCGTCGCCCACGATGAAGGCCGGCGTGCCGGTGAGGCCGAGCCGATCGCCCAGCGCGACGGTGTCCTCGATCGCGGCCTTGGTCGGCGCCGCTTCCATCTCCTTGCGGACGCGCTCGATATCCGCGCCCGCTTCCTTGGCGATTTCAAGCGCTTTGGCCGCGTTTACGCGCCCCTTGAAGCCCATGAGCTTGTTGTGGAACTCGAAGTACTTCTGGCCCTGCAGCTGGTTCTTGACCGCGACGGCGACGCGGCTGGCCTCGACGGAATCAGGACCGAGGATGGGGAAGTCCTTGAGCACGACCTTCAGCTTCGGGTCGGCCTTCGTCAGTGCCGTGACGTCCTGCATCGCCCTTTTGCAGAAGCCGCAATTGTAATCCATGAACTCGACGAGGGTGACGTCGCCTTCCGGATTGCCGATCACGATGGAGGTCGCCGGGTCGGTGATGCGGGCCTTCTCGGCCGCGACGGCATTGCGCTGGGCATCGGCCTGAGCGACCGTGTTGCGGCGCTCCAGCTCGACCAGCGCATCCTGCACGATCTCGGGATTCTTCAGGATCGTTTCGCGGATGAGGTCGGTCACAGCCTTGCGCTGCTCGGGCGTCAGCGGTGCCTGCGACTGGGCGAGGGCAGGCTCGGCCGCCATGCCGGCGCCGAGCCAGAGGCCGAGCGCGAGGCCGGCGGCCTTCAGCGGGCCGGACAAGGTCGGGAAAGCCATGGTCGATCCTTTCGTGACCGGGGGCGGGCTCGCGGGCTCCGCGCCGGAATAGTCATGGGGCGAGCTTGTGGGCATTTGCGGGCAGGCGTCAAATCACAGCTTAGCCAGCCGACAGGGTGCCGCTGCGAGCCCGGCTGGTCGTAGCCAGCGGCGCTTGCGGTGGCAGATCGGCTCGGTTACGCCGTGCCGCTCTCCAGCTGCGGACAAGACGATGACAGACCTGCCTTCAGCGATCGTGCCGGCCCTGGCGGACCGCGCAGCGCGCGTCGCGCCCTTCATCGTCATGGATGTGATGAACCAGGCCGCCGCGATCGAGCGTGCGGGGGGATCGGTCGTGCATATGGAGGTCGGCCAGCCCTCGGCGCCGACGCCGTTGTCGATCCGCAACGCGGTGTCGCGCGCGCTGGAGCACGGGCGCATCGGATACACGCAGGCGCTCGGGACGGATTCGCTGAGGGCACGCATCGCCCGACATTACGCCGAGGCCTATGGCGTCGATGTGGCGGCCGAGCGCGTCGTCGTGACGACGGGCTCGTCGGGCGGGTTCATCCTCGCCTTCCTCGCCTGCTTCCAGCCCGGCGCGCGCATCGCCATCACGGCGCCCGGCTACCCCGCCTACCGCAACATCCTGATCGCGCTGGGGCTGGAGCCGGTCGAGATCCCTGTCGGCCCGCAGACGCGCTTCGCCCTGACCTCCGATCTCATCGAACAGGCGCATCGCGAGGCGCCCCTCGCCGGCGTGCTGACGATGAGCCCCGCCAATCCGACCGGCGTTGTGATGACGGCGGAGGCGATTGCCGAGGTCGCGGCCTGCTGCCGCCGGCTCGGCCTGTGGTATGTCTCAGACGAGATCTATCATGGCCTGACCTATGAGGCGCCGGCTACGACCGCGCTATCGGCCGATGCCGACGCGATCATCGTCAACTCCTTTTCCAAATACTACTGCATGACCGGCTGGCGGGTGGGCTGGCTCGTCGTGCCGCAACGGCTGGTGCGCACGATCGAGCGGCTGCAGCAGAACCTGTCCATCTCCGTGCCCTATCTCAGCCAGGTGGCCGGCGAGGCGGCCTTCGACGCAGGCGAGGAGTGCGAGGCGATCAAGGCCGGCTATGCGGCAAACCGCGCCTTCCTGCTCGGCACGCTGCCGCAGATCGGGCTCCCGGACTTTCTGCCGGTCGACGGCGCCTTCTACATCTATCTCGACATCGGCCGGCACGCGAACGACTCCATGGCCTTCTGCCGCGAGGCGCTGGAACAGGCCGGCGTCGCGATCACGCCGGGCCTTGATTTCGATGCCGGCCGGGGCGCCCGGACGGCGCGGCTCTCCTTCGCCGGCTCGTTGACCGAATGCCAAGAGGCCGTCTCCCGGCTCGCCGATTGGCTGAAGCGCCGCTAGGTCGTCGGACCGAAAAGTGCAATCCGCTTTTCGGGGGCGTCGGATGCTGCAGCGATCTCTGATTGCATCGAGCCCGTGTCGTTACGGAAGCCCGATGGCCTGAAGCGCTTGCCAGATCGCGGTCGGGCACAACATGCTGCGGATCTGTGACCGTCGCGCCACCAACCGCGGCAGGGGTCGCCCGCACGGGCGAGGGGCTGGGGAGCTTGACGATGGGTTGGCGTAGCCGATTGCGCGCGATTTTCGTGGCGGCAGGAGCTATTTCCTGCCTGTTCGGCCTGGGCTCGACCGGCCGGGCGCAGGATCCGGTCGTCCTCACCCTGCGCGGCAACGAATCGGCCGAGACCATCGACCGTCTGGTCAAGGCCTTGTCGGTGGATGGCCGCCGGGTCGAGATCCGGCTGGCGCAGCCGGCGCAACCCGCCGCCGCTTCCGCATCGGCCCCAGCGCCGGTGCCGGCCGCGCCGGCACCGGTCCCGCCCAAGATGGACGACATGCTGCCTGCGCAGATCGATGCGGTCATCGACCGCGTGATCGACGGCGTCGGCTACGGCAATCAGGCGATCCCCGCCATCGCGACCCTGCCGCAGGCCTGGACCGAGGCCTGGGGACGCAACCGCAACGGCGTGGAGGGCCTGTCCGCCGGCTCGCGCGTTGCGCTGATCCTCCTGCTGGCTCTGTCGATCGGCCTGGCCTTGCGCCGCCTGGCCTTCGGATGGTTCGCTCGCCGCCAGGAGCCCAGAGGCACCGCCTTTACGCCGAGACTGGTCGCGGCCTCCTTCGGGCTGGCGCAGGACGTGCTGACGATCGCGCTGACGCTGATGATCGTGCGCGTGGCGCGCAATGCCTGGTTGCCCCATGCCGATCTGGCGGCGACGGCGCTGACCATGGCCACCAACGGTGCCGCCATCGGCGCCTTCTACATCGCGGTCGGCCGCTTCCTGCTCGCTCCGGGTCGCCCGGAGCGGCGCCTGATGCCCCTGCCGCGGGCCGAGCATCATTTCCGCCTGTTCCTGTTCTATTCGGTCGCAGCGCCGGTCGTCGTCGTCAGCATCCTGCTGGCCCATCATGTTTCGACGGGCCCGTTGCCGGGCGCGGGGCTGATCGCCGTCACGGGCCTGGCCATGATGCTGTTCAAGCTCTGGTGGTTCTACGATCTGCGCCACGATCTTGCGGCGCTGATCCTCTCCGGCGCGCCAGCGCCGGGCCTGATGCGGCGCTTCGCCGCCGCGGGGCTGCCGGTTTTCTACATGGTCGCGACGGTGGTGCTGTGGGCCGTGGAGGCGGGTGCTTCCATGATGGCCAATGGCGGCCGTTGGACACAGGCCGCGGCGCTGACGGAGATCGGACTGGTCATCCTGCCGATCCTGGCCGTTGGCGTGTCGAACCTGCTGCATTGCCGGGCCATGCACCGGGTTGTCGGCGGTTCGACGACCCCGCTTTCGCGGGCGACCGCCGAGGCGATCGGCGCCGGCGCGGTCGGGCTGGTCTGGGCGGCGGGCTTCTTCTTGATCGCCCGGCTCTGGGCGGGGCTGCTGCTCGGGGTCAGTTCCGACCAGTTCGTCGCGTTTTCGCGCCAGGTGGCGGGCGTCGCCCTGCTGGGCTTCTCCGGCTGGGTGCTGCTCGTCTTCCTGCGCGCCTTTTTCGACGCCTATGCGCCCCAGCGCCACGCCAGCGGCCCTCTGGACGAAGACGCCGTCCCTGACGACCTCGTGCCCAGCCGGCTCGCCACGGTGCTGCCGGTGCTGCGCGGGGTGGTGCTCGTGGCGGTGTTCGGCCTCACCGTGCTCGTCGTGTTGGCGCGGCTGGGGGTCGATATCGGGCCGTTGCTCGCCGGCTTCGGCATTCTCGGCCTCGCGATTTCCTTCGGCTCCCAGGCGCTGGTGCGGGATATCGTCTCGGGCGTGTTCTTCATGCTCGAAGACGCCTTTCGTGTCGGCGAATATGTCGATACCGGCAGGCTCAAGGGCACCGTCGAGAAGATCTCGCTGCGCTCCATGCAGCTTCGCCACCAGAGTGGCCAGATCCACACCGTGCCCTTCGGCCAGATCACCTCGCTCACCAATGCCAGCCGCGACTGGGCGACGGTGAAATTCAATGTCCGGCTCGACCACTCGGCCGATCTGGAGCAGGCGCGCAAGGTCATCAAGAAGACCGGGCTCGCTCTGCTGGAAGATCCGGAATTCGCGCCCCATTTCATCGCCCCGCTGAAGATGCAGGGCGTGGCGGACATCACCGACAGCGCCGTCGTGATCCGCCTGAAGTTTACCGGCAAGCCGAACCAGGCCTCGACATTGCAAAGGGAGGCGCTGAAGCGGGTCTATCGCGCCCTCAACGAGGCGCATGTGCCCTTCGCGTCCAATGCGGTGACCGTGCGCGGCGGGGAAGGGCGCCCCTCCGACGCCGCCGCCGCGATCACGGCCATTCCGCCCCCGACACCGCTGGCGCCGGCTGCGGGTTGACGCGGCGGCCGAAAGGGCGCCGACCGTCCGTCCCTTACCGCATCCGCCCCTTACCGCAAGCGCATGAAAAAGCCCGCTGCCTTGGCAGCGGGCCCTTTATTTTGGGATAGCGGTGCCGATGAGGCTCAGGAACGACCCGCGAGCCGGTTCCACCAGCCGCCGCGCTTGGGGCGCGTCGGATCCGGCTCCGTCAGGACCACCGCGACGGGCTCCTCGGCCGGGCGCCGCGCCGGGGCGGTTTCCGGCTCGCCGGCCGGCGCAGGGGCCTCTGCAGCGGGGCTCGCCTGCTCGGGCTCGGCGGCAACCGGCGCCGGCTGGCCTTCGGCCTCGACCGGCAGATCGGCGGCGGAAGCGGCGCCATCCTCGGTGATCGGCACAACCTTCTTGCGCGAACGGCTGCGCTTGGGCTTTTCGGCGGGCGCCTCGGCGGCGACCGTCTCCTCCACCTCGGCCTTGGCCGGAGCAGCCTCGGCCTCGACCTCTGCCTTGGGCTTGCGGGCGCGGCTGCGCTTCGGCTTGGCAGGGACAGGCGTCTCATCGATTTCGGGCGCGGCGGCCTCGACGGCCGGCTCCTCGGTCACGATAGCGACCGCAGCCTGTTCGGCCGGCGTCTCGCTGCCGCCTTCGGCCGCGGCATCGGTGTCGTCGCCGCCATCGCCTTCTTCCGACTCGCCTTCGGCCTGGTCCGCCTCGAACTGGCCCTGACCGTCCCGATCACCGCCGCGCCGACGC
Source organism: Allobosea sp. (assembly GCF_048595345.1). Classification (GTDB taxonomy): domain Bacteria; phylum Pseudomonadota; class Alphaproteobacteria; order Rhizobiales; family Beijerinckiaceae; genus Allobosea. Next base: position 722 of record NZ_JBMDWH010000151.1, on the reverse strand, counting down.
CGACGCCGGCGGCGGCGCTTGCGGCCGCCGTCGCGATCGGTCTCGCCGCGTTCGCCCTGGGCCTCGGCGGCGGGTTCCCCGTCGCCGGACTCGGCATCGAGCGCCTCGGCCTCGGCCGCCGCATCCAGCGCCTCGTCGTCGAGATCGGCTGCGATGGCCTCCGCCCGGATCGCCGGCACGGGGGCCACACGGCCTTCATTGCCGACGAACTCGCCGCGCTCGACCTCGAAATAGCGGGTGCCGAGCAGGGTGGAATCGGTGGTGATGCTGATCGCCACGCCGAAGCGGGTTTCCAGATCGGTGAGGTGGGCGCGCTTCTGGTTGAGCACGTAGAGCGCCACTTCCGGCCGGGTGCGGACCGAAAGATTATGCGCGTTGCTCTTGATCAGCGCTTCCTCGAGCGCGCGCAGGATCTGCAGCGAGACCGAGGAGGTGGAGCGGATCATGCCGGCGCCGGCGCAATGCGGGCACGGCACCGAGGAGCTTTCGAGCACGCCGGTGCGGATGCGCTGGCGCGACATCTCCAGCAGGCCGAAGGCCGAGATGCGGCCGATCTGGATCCGCGCGCGATCGTCCTTGAGGCACTCCTTCAGCTTCTTCTCGACCGCCCGGTTGTTCCGGTTCTCCTCCATGTCGATGAAGTCGATGACGATCAGGCCGGCGAGGTCGCGCAGGCGCAGCTGGCGGGAGATTTCCTCCGCCGCCTCGAGATTGGTCTTGAG
>NZ_JBMDWH010000150.1:0-6190 GCF_048595345.1 Allobosea sp. | reverse complement strand
GGCGGCGGCGTTGAGGTGCTTGGCGACGATGGCGCGCAGATCCTCCGGCAGCCGCTCCCAGGCGCGGCGATTGCCGAGGAACCAGAACCCGTCCCACATGTGGTTGGTGATGGAGAGGTATTTCTGCACCTCGAACAGCTTCGCGGTCGAGATGATCGCCATCGGGTTTTCCTGGCCGTCGACCACCTTGGTCTGCAGGGCGCTGTAGACCTCGGCGAAGTTGATCGAGGCGGGCGCCGACTGGAAGGCCGAGAACATGGAGGTCCAGAGCGGGGAGACCGGCACGCGGATCTTGAAACCCTTGAGGTCGTCCGGCGTGTTGATCGGGCCCTTGGAGGAGGTGATCTGGCGGAAGCCGTTGTCCCAGATCTTGTCCATGACGACGAGGTTCGCCTTTTGGATCTGGCCGCGGACATAAGCCCCCAGATCGCCGTCCATCGCCTTCCAGACGGCCTCGTAATTCGGGAAGGCGAAACCGATGCCCGAGACCGAGGCGTTGGCGACCAGCGTCGAGAGGATCAGCGGCGAGAGGGTGAAGAACTCGACGCCGCCGGAGCGCACCTGGCTCAGCATGTCGGTGTCGGAGCCGAGCTGGTTGTTCGGGAAGATCTGGATGTCGACGCGGCCCTTGGTCTCGTCCTTGATCTTCGCCATCGCCTCGCTGGCGCGGACATTCATCGGATGCACGATCGGCAGGTTGTTCGCGTATTTGTAGCTGAATTCGGCGCTCTGCGCGTTGGCACGGCCGATCTGGAAGGTGCCGATGGCGGAGGCGGCGGCCGTGGCCTTCAGCAGGGTGCGGCGAGACAGGGTCATGAGCGTTTTCTCCTCGAGGTCGGTTCTTGTTGTCGCAAAAGTCTACAGCACCCAGGTGGACAGGCCCGGCACCAGAGCGATGACGACGAGGCCGACCAGAAGGGCGATGAGATAGGGCCAGATCGCGCCCATCGCCTCGTCCGGCGAGACGTTGCCGATCTTGCAGGCGATGTAGAAGCCGATGCCGATGGGCGGCGCCATCAGCCCGATATTCATCGCGGTAACGACGACCATCGAATAATGCACATCGTTGATGCCGAGATTCCTGGCGATCGGGAACATCAGCGGGGCCATCAGCACGATCGCCGGCAGGCCTTCGAGCACGCAGCCCAGGATCATGAAGACGACGATCGTCAAGGCCATGAAGGTCAGCCAGCCGCCGGGAAGCCCCGCCATGAAGCTCGCCAGATCGCGAGCGAAGCCGGTCTGCGTCAGCGCCCACGCCATAGCGAGCGCGGTGCCGAGGATCATCAGGATCGCGCCCGACAGCGCCGCGGTCTCGACCAGCATCGCATAGAAGCGCTGCCGGCCGATGCCGCCATAGAGCACCATGCCGATGACCAGCGCGTAGAGCACCGCGATGGTCGAGACCTCCGTCGCGGTCGCGACGCCGCCGCCGACCGCGGCGCGAATGAGGAAGGGCAGGACGAGGGCCGGCGCGGCGATCAGTGCCGTCTTGCCGATAAAGGCCAGCGGCGCGCGGCGCACGCCCCTCATTTCCTCGGCCATCGCCTTCCAGCGGGCGAGGCCGGCCAGCGCCAGGAGCAGCACGCCTGCGATGACGAAGCCGGCATTGAACAGCCCCGCGATCGAGACGCCGGCGACCGAGCCGAGCACGATCAGCACGATGGAGGGCGGCACCGTGTCCGCCATCGCCGCGCCGGTCGAGAGCAGGGCGATCAGATCCTTGGGCTTGTAACCGCGCCGCTTCATCTCCGGGAACAGGGCCGGGGCCACCGTTGCCATGTCCGAGACCTTGGAGCCGGAGATGCCCGAGACGAGAAAGAGCGAGCCGAGCAGCACATAGGACATGCCGGCGCGGACATGGCCGAGCATCGAGGCCAGGAAATCGACGATGGCCTTGCCCATGCCGGTGGCGTCGAGAATGCAGCCGAGCAGCACGAAGATCGGCACGGAGAGCAGGATGAGGCTCGACATGCCCTCGTCCATCCGCCCGACCATCACCATCACAGGGACATTGGTGGAGAAGACGAGGAAGCACAGCGTGCCGAGCCCGAAACAGAACGCGATCGGCACGCCCGCGACGAGGCACAGAGCCACCACGCCGAGCAGGAAGATCAGGATGTTGCCGTAGCCGAGGCCGCGCAAAGTGGGGCCGAGCAGCCAGAAGGCCAGGCCGGCCGCGCCGATCAGGGCGGCCGCCAGCGCCAGATCGCCGAGGCGGGCGGTGCGGAAGACATAGCGCAGCGTCAGCAGCAGCATCAGGACGATGCCGGCGGCGATGGCCGAGGCCCGCCAGCTCATCGGGATGTTGAGTGCGGCGGAGGTGACGTAGCTTTCCTCCACCGCATATTCGATCGCCGGGTCGACCAGCCCGGCCAGAAAGGCCGCGATGGCGACGAGCGCCGCCGTCTCGACGAAAGCGCGCAGCCGCGGCGGCATCATTCCGACGAAGAGCGACAGGCGCAGATGCTCGTTGCGGTCGATCGCAATGGCCGAGCCGAGCATGGCGAGCCAGATGAAGCAGAGCGAGGCCACCTCGTCGATCCAGACGAAGGGAAGTGAGAAGACGTAGCGCGATGTCACGCCCAGCAGCAGCACGCAGATCACGACGGCGACGAGTGCCGCCGCCACCATCTCGACCGGGCGCATGATCGGGGAGCCCGGGCGCGCATCGGCGTTCTCGCTGAGATTCTCCGGGATGGTGAGCGTATCGGCGGCGCCGGTCATGCCGCGCCCCTGTCCGATGTCGGTGCGGCCGCAGCCGACTGCGCCCAGGCACGGCGTGCCGTGCGGTCCATGCGTCATCCTCCCCATCGCGCCGCACTCTGGATCGAACCGGGCAGCGTCTCGTGTGGTCCATACTGTGGCATCAGCCACGGCCGGACAAGGCGGAGATTACACGCTGATCGATGCATTGCAATGGCCGGGGCGGCCGACTAGGCTGAAGATATAAGAATAAGGTCCGCATCATGGACCGCCGGGAGGGCATCCGTCTTGCTGTCATCCGCATCGCGCGCCGAGCTGTCGGGCTCGCAGAGCGTCGATCGCGCGCTCGCGCTGCTGGCGCTGATCGGGCGCGAGCCGGCCGCTGGATTGCCGCTCTCCGACATCGTCGCAGCCAGCGGCCTCAACAAGCCCACGGCCCGCCGGCTGCTGCTCGCGCTGATGCGCGCCGGGCTGGTCGAGCAGGAGCCTCGAACGCGCCATTACGGGCTCGGCGAACAGGCCTTCGTGCTCGGCGTGCTGGCGGCTCGGCGCCACGACCTGCCGCTGCTGGCGATGGAAAATCTGCGCCGGCTGGCGACCCACACCCAGGATACGAGCTTCCTGACGGTGCGGCGCGACCTCTTCGCCGTCTGCCTGCATCGGCAGGAGGGCAGCTACCCCGTGCGCACCCATGCGCTGCAGACGGGCGACCAGCATCCACTCGGTGTCGGGGCCGGTTCGCTGGCCATCCTCGCCGCGCTGCCGGACGAGGAGGTGGAGCGCATCCTCGGCGCCAACGAGCCCGTCCTGGCGGCCCGCTACCCGCTCTTCGGCCCGCAGACGCTCCGCGAGGACGTCGCGGAGGCGCGTGCGCGCGGCTTCGCGCTCAATCCGGGCCGCCTCGTCCCGAGTTCCTGGGGGCTGGGCGCGGCCTTTCGCTATCCGGACGGGCGCGTCGCGGGCGCCTTCTCGATCGCGGCGATCGACAGCCGCATGGCGCCGGCACGGCAGGCCGAGATCGGCGCGCTGCTCGGCGAGGAGGCGGCACGCATGGAAGCGGCGCTGGCCGATCTGTTTCGAACCCGGCGGGCCGGTGCGCCCGCGACCGAGGCGGCTTTTGCGCCGGCCGCGAGGAGGAGGGCCTGAGATGGCACCGCAAGCCATGAACCCCAAAGGTGGAATTGTGCCGATGACGCGGCGCGTGATGAACCTCGCCCATATCGCGACGCAGAATGCGAGGCGCCTGCCGGCTCACCCTGCCTTCATCTGGGGCGATCTGACGCTGAGCTGGTCCGCGCTGGATGCCCAGATTTCGGCGCTGGCGGCGGGCCTACGCGCGCGCGGCATCGGCAAGGGCGACCGGATCCTGGTCCATTCCAAGAATTGCGACGCGATGTTCGTCTCGATGTTCGCGACCTTCCGGCTGGGAGCGGTCTGGGTGCCGACGAACTTCCGCCTGCTGCCGGACGAGGTCGCCTATCTCGCCACCGCTTCCGGCGCGAAGGGCTTCCTCTGCCATGGCGATTTCCCGGCGCATGCGGGGGCCGTCGCGGCGGCGAGCCCGGCTTTGGAGTTCACCTGGCGGATCGGTGAGGGCGGCTTCGGCGAGAATGCGGTCGCGTCGGTGATCGAGCGCCATCTCGGCGAGAGGGTCGAGAATGCGGCGGTGGATCATGACGATCCGTGCTGGTTCTTCTTCACCTCGGGCACGACGGGCCGCTCGAAGGCGGCGGTGCTGACGCATGGCCAAATGGGCTTCGTGGTGACGAACCATCTGTGCGACCTGCTGCCGGGCTCGACCGAGGCCGATGCCTCGCTGGTGGTGGCGCCGCTCTCCCATGGCGCGGGAGTGCATCAGCTGGTGATGTCGGCGCGCGGGGCGCCCTCGATCCTGCTGCCGAGCGAGCGCTTCGATATCGAAGAGGCCTACCGGCTGATCGAGACCCACCGCATCACCAACATCTTCACCGTGCCGACGATCCTGAAGATGCTGGTCGAGCATCCCGCCGTCGACGCCCATGACCATTCCAGCCTGCGCCACATCATCTATGCCGGCGCGCCGATGTATCGCGAGGACCAGAAGGCGGCGCTGAAGAAGCTCGGCAAGGTGATCGTGCAGTATTTCGGGCTGGGCGAGGTGACCGGCAATATCACCGTGCTGCCGCCGGCCCTGCACGAGCCCGAGGACGGGCCGCATGCCCGCATCGGCACCTGCGGCTTCGAGCGCACGGGCATGCAGGTGCAGATCCAGGACGAGGAGGGCAGGGAGGTCGCTCCCCACGTGCAGGGCGAAATCTGCGTGATCGGACCCGCTGTCTTCGCCGGCTATTACGACAACCCGGAGGCCAATGCGAAATCCTTCCGCGACGGCTGGTTCCGCACCGGCGATCTCGGCCATATGGACGAGCAGGGCTTCGTCTACATCACCGGCCGCGCCTCGGACATGTACATCTCGGGCGGCTCCAACATCTATCCGCGCGAGATCGAGGAGAAGATCCTGACCCATCCGGCCATCGCCGAGGTGGCGGTGCTGGGGGTTCCCGATCCGGTCTGGGGCGAGATCGGCATCGCGGTCTGCGTCGCTCGGCCCGGTGCGCGGGCGAGCGAGGCGGAGATCGCCGAGTTCCTCAGCCCCAAGATCGCCCGCTACAAGATGCCCAAGCGCTTCCTGTTCTGGGAGGCGCTGCCGAAATCCGGCTACGGCAAGGTGCCCAAGCGGCTGGTCAAGGACGAGCTGGAGGCACGCGGCGAGCTTGCCCGGATGGCGGGGGCCGTCTCATGAGGCACATCGAGCAGCCCGGCACCGGCACGCCCGAGCGCATCCAGGCGGTCGCATGCCATGGGCGCGCCTTCCCGATGACGCTGGAGGCGGGGCTGCCGCTGCTGGAGGCGCTGCGCCGCAGCTTCGCGGCGGCCGGCTTCGTCTCGGGCGTGGCCAGGCTCGACGGGCTGGCGCTGTCGCCCTTCGCCTATGTGATGCCGGCGCTGTCGAAGACGCCGGAGCATGCGGCCTTCTACAGCGAGACTTTCCGGCCCGGCGGGATCGCGCGCCTCGAAACCGGCGCGATCACCTTCGGCCTGCGGGACGGCCTGCCCTTCTTCCACGCCCATGCGCTCTGGACCGAGGCGTCCGGCCATCGTTCCGGCGGCCATATCCTGCCCGATGAGACGATGGTGGCTGAGACGATCACGCTGCCGGCGGTCGGGATCGACGGGGCGGCCTTCGTCGCCGAAGGGGATGAGGAGACGAACTTCAAGCTGTTCGGGCCGCGGCAGGCCGATCTGCTCGGAGCGAGCCGCGAAGGGCGCTTCTTTGCGCTGCGGGTCAAGCCGAACATCGATTTCTGCGGGGCGCTGGAAGAATTCTGCGCCCAGCATGGCATCGCCGAAGCCGTGATCCATGGCGGCGTCGGCTCGACGATCGGCGCGCGGTTCGAGGCTGGGCCGGCGGTCGAGCGTTTCGCGACAGAGGTCGCGATCACGG
>NZ_JBMDWH010000149.1:0-5353 GCF_048595345.1 Allobosea sp. | reverse complement strand
GCCCCGTCCGTCCACACGTCGACGGTCGCGGTCACCGCTTCAACCCGTATTCGCGCGCATCGCCGACGCGCTGGTGGAAGGCGAGCTTGCGGTCGTATTCCAGCGGGTCGAGCGGCTTCACCAGCGCGCCGGGCGGCACGTTCAGCCAGTCGACCAGACGGGTGACGAGGAAGCGCAGTGCCGAGCCGCGGCAGAGCTGCGGCAGGGCCTGCGCCTCTGCCGGGGTCAACGGGCGCACGCTCTCATAACCGGCGAGGAGCGCCTGGCCCTTGGTGAGGTTGAACGAGGCGTCGGCCTCGAAACACCAGGAATTCAGGCAGATGGCGAGGTCATAGGCGAAGGCGTCGGTGCAGGCGAAATAGAAGTCGATCAGCCCCGAGAGCCTGTCGCCGATGAAGAAGACGTTGTTGGGGAAGAGATCGGCATGGATCACGCCGCGTGGCAGGCCTTCGGGCCAGGATCTTTCGTGGAAGGCGATCTCGGCCATGACGCGGTTCTGCAGGCCGGGCGAGATCGTGTCGGCGGCGGCACCGGCCTGCTCGGCCAGGGGACGCCAGCCGGGAACCGAGAGCGAGTTCACCCGCTCCATCCCGAAATCGGAGCCCGCCTCGTGCAGCCGCGCGAGTTCGCGCCCGAGCTCGGCACAATGGGCCACGTTCGGCCGGCGCACCGAAATCCCGTCGAGGAAGGAGACGATCGCCGCAGGTCGGCCCGCCAGCCGGCCGACGGCCGAGCCGTCCTTCATCCGCAGCGGCACGGGGCAGATCAGCCCGCGCCCGGCGAGATGGTCCATCAGCCCGATGAAGAAGGGCAACTCCTGTTCGTCCACCCGCTCCTCGTAGAGTGTGAGGATGTAGAAGGCCTTCGTGGTGTGGAGCAGGAAATTGGAATTGGAGACGCCCTCGGCGATGCCCTTGAAGGAGAGCAGATCGCCGATGCTGAAGCGCGCCACGAAGGCGGCGAGCTCGTCATTGGGCACTTCGGTGTAGACGGCCAAGGTCGGGCGCTTTCTGTGCAGGCTTACTCGGCCGCGGCCGGCGGCGCGTCGCCGCGCAATTCGCGAGGCAGCGGGAAGAATACGTCCTCGCTGGCGGTCGAGACCGTCTCGACACGCACATCGTAGCGCTCGGCGAAGGCGTCGATGATCTCCTCGACCAGCACCTCGGGGGCGCTGGCGCCGGCGGTGATGCCGAGGCTGCGGATGGCACCGAAGGCCGACCAGTCGATCTCGTCGGTGCGCAGCACGAGCCGCGCCACAGGGCAGCCGGCGCGCTCGGCGACCTCACGCAGGCGCTGCGAATTCGAGGAATTGGGCGAGCCGACGACGATCAGCCCCTCGACCAGCGGGGCGACGCGCTTCACCGCTTCCTGCCGGTTGGTGGTGGCGTAGCAGATGTCTTCCTTGTGCGGGGCGATCAGTTCCGGGAAGCGGGCCTGAAGCGCCTCGACGATCTCGCGCGTGTCGTCGACCGAGAGGGTCGTCTGGGTGACATAGGCGAGCGGCGCCCCGGCGGGCGGGTTCAACGCCGCGACATCGGCGAGGGTCTCGATCAGCGTGATCGCGCCCTCCGGCAATTGCCCCATGGTACCGATCACCTCCGGATGGCCGGCATGGCCGACGAGCAGGATGTGGCGGCCGCGCTTGTGATGCACCTCCGCCTCGCGATGCACCTTGGTCACCAGCGGGCAGGTGGCGTCGATGGCGAAGAGATTGCGGGCCTTGGCGGCGGCCGGCACCGCCTTGGCGACGCCATGGGCCGAGAAGATCACCGGGCGGGTCTCGTCCGGCACCTCATCGAGCTCGGCGACGAAGACGGCGCCCTTCCGCCTCAGCGATTCCACGACATATTTGTTGTGGACGATCTCGTGGCGCACATAGACGGGCGCGCCATGCAGCGACAGCGCCTTCTCCACCGCGTCGATGGCGCGCACGACCCCGGCGCAGAAGCCGCGCGGGGCACAGAGCAGGATGTCGAGCGGCGGCTTGGTCACGCGGCCTTGAAACTCCAGGAGGGGATCCAGCGCCTTCTTTCGGCGCGATGGCGGCGATGTCAAGGAAGCGCCGGATCTGAGCGCAGGAGGCTCGCCCGCCCTGCTTGCGCCCACCCCCTCGCACAGAACACTTCGAAGCCCTAGATAGGGTCTGCGGCTGCGGTCGCCACCCCCGTCAGCGTGAGCAGCCCATGGCCGAAGCCGCCTCCCATGCCAGCTATCTGCCCCCGATCCTGACCTTCTGCGCCGGGGCGGTGATTGCGGTGCCGCTGTTCCGCAAGCTGGGGCAATCGGCTGTGCTGGGCTATCTCGCCGCCGGCATCGTCATCGGCCCCTCGCTGCTCCGCGTGATCCAGGACCCGGACGCCATTCGCGGCACGGCCGAGATCGGCGTCGTGCTGCTGCTCTTTCTCGTCGGGCTCGAATTGCAGCCCTCTCGGCTGTTCTCGATGCGGCGGGACATTCTGGGCTCGGGCCTCAGCCAGATGGCGCTGAGCGCCGGCGGCGCCGGCCTCGTCGCCTGGTCGCTCGGGCTTTCGGTGGCCGGGGCGGTGACGGTCGGCATCGCGCTCGCGCTCTCTGCGACCTCGATCGCGCTGCAATTGCTGGAGGAGCGCGGCGACGGCAGCGAGCTCTATGGGCGGCGCACCTTTTCCATCCTGCTGTTTCAGGACATCTCGATCGCGCCGGTGCTGGCGCTGATCCCGCTGCTGGCGACGACGGGTGCGCCTGCGGGCGGGCCGGCGAAGGCTTTCGCGAGCCTTGGCATCGCGCTGGCGGCCATCGCCGCCGTGGTTCTGGCGGGCCGCTACCTGCTCAATCCGTTCTTCCGCATCCTGGCCCATAGCGGCGCCAAGGAGGTGATGACCGCCGCCGCGCTGCTGATCGTGCTGGGGGCCGCCCTCCTGATGGAGCATGTCGGCCTGTCGATGGCGATGGGCGCCTTCGTCGCGGGGGTCATGCTGGCCGACTCGCATTTCCGGCACGAGCTGGAGGCGGATATCGAGCCCTTCCGCGGCGTACTCCTCGGCCTGTTCTTCATGGCGGTCGGCATGTCGCTGGATCTGAGGATCGTCGCCGAGAACTGGCTGCTTCTGCTGCTGGCGGCGCCGGGGCTCGTGCTGTTCAAGATCGCGGTGGTCGCGACGATCCTGCGCGTCTCCTGCTCGTCCTGGATGGAGGCGGTCCGGGCCGGGGCGCTGCTCTCGCCGGCGGGCGAATTCGCCTTCGTGCTGCTGCCGCTGGCGCTGGCGAACGGGCTGCTCGATGCGCGCCAGACGGCGATCGTCACCGCGCTGGCGGCGATCAGCATGCTGCTGGGGCCCATCGTCGCCAAGGCGCTCGACACGGTGATGCTGGCGCGGATCAAGCCCGAGACCATCGACGAGGATTTCGACGGCGCCGATGGCAGCGAGGTTCTCGTGGTCGGCTTCGGCCGCTTCGGCCAAGTGGTGACGCAGGCGCTGCTGCTGCAACATATCGACGTCACCATCATCGACTCCGATGTCGAGCGCATCCGCTCGGCGGCGAAGTTCGGCTTCAAGATCTATTTCGGCGACGGCACGCGGCTCGACGTGCTGCGGGCGGCCGGCGCCGGGCGGGCGCGGATCATCTGCATCTGCATCGACGACAAGGAGGCAGCGCTGCGCATCGTCGAGATGGTGCAGGCCGAGTTCCCGCATGCGCGGGTGCATGTGCGCGCCTATGACCGCGTCCACGCCATCGACCTGATGAAGGCCAATGTCGACTATCAGATGCGCGAGACGTTCGAATCGGCGCTGAGTTTCGGCCGAGTGACGCTGGAGGCGGCCGGACTCACGCGGGACGAGGCCGACCTCGTGATCGAGCACGTGCGCGACCGCGATTCGCAGCGCATGGAGATCCAGTACAGCGAGGGCATCGCCGCCGGTCTGAACAAGGTGCCGCGCGTCTCGCCGGAGCCGCTGGTGACGCCGCGGGGCAAGTCGCGCGCACTCACGGCCGAGACCCGCGAGGCGATCGAGGATGGCGGCGCCGAGGTCGCGGTCGGCGGCGTCGGCGAGCCGGAGCGCTGACCGGGCACGCGCCCGGGCGACGGCCCCGGCGAAAACGGGACGCTTCCCAGCCCGGCCATCGGTTTGCCAGCACGAAAGCGGCTGCTATCGTGCGATTCGCAGTGGTCCGGGAGGTGCCTCATGATGAACCTGTTCGAGATCATGCAGTCGGCCCAGAACGGCCAGGCGATGCAGAACCTCGCCCGCGCCTATGGCCTCAGCCTGCAGCAGACGCAGGCGGCGATCGAGGCTCTGCTGCCGGCTTTCACGATGGGCCTGCAGCGCCAGACGCAGAACCCCCAGGCTTTCGGCTCGCTGGCGCAGATGATGACCGCCTCACCCTATGCGCGCTTCTTCGAGGCGCCGAGCAGCCACATCCCGCCCGAGGCCAATGTCGCCGGGCTGGATGTGCTCAGCCGCATCTTCGGCTCGCAGGAGGTGGCGCAGGCCGTCGCCGCCCAGGCGGCGGCGACCAGCGGCGTCAGCATGGCGATCATGAAGCAGATCATGCCCGTGATCGCCGCGATGCTGATGGGCGGGCTGTCGAAGACCGCCTCCAACGAAGGCCTCGGCGGCATGCTCGGGCAGTTCGCCGAGATGATGCGCGGCGCCTTTCCCGGGATGCAGCCGGCGGCCCCGCCGCCACCGCCGCCGCAGGCGCCCTTCAACCCGATGGATGCGATCCTGCGCGGCATGTTCGGGCAGGCAGCCGCGGCCCCGCCGCCGCAGGGCCAGACGGGCGCAGGACCCAATGACCCCTTCGGCGGCATGTTCGGCCAGATCCTCGGCGGCATGTTCGGTGGGATGCCGCCGGCCACCGGCGCGGCCGGTCAGTCCGCGCCGCCGCCGCGCCCGGAGCCCGAGCCGCAGGCGGCTTCCTCGGCGGGGAGCGAGCTGCCGCCCGGCCCCGGCTCGATCGGCCTCGATGCCCTCAACCAGATGTTCGAGCATGGGCGACAGATCCAGGACGAGCATCAGAAGGCGATGAAATCGATCCTCGACGCCATGCTCGGAGGCGGGCAGCCGCCGCGCTCATAAAAAAGGGGTGGAAGCCGGAAGCTCCCGCCCTTCAGGACGCACGCGCAAGGGGTCCAACGCGGCGTATCGGTGTCAGACGCAGCGCGCCAGGATGCGGCCAGCATCGCTCATCGGCAGCGGCGCGGTCTGGGACAGGCGCACCGCCTGCCGGCGCCGACGCTCGGCGAGGCCGGCGCTGGCGTCGGAGCGGGCCGCCAGGATCTTCGAGGGATCGGTGAGCCAGGACGTCGCCAGCGCGCCGTCGATGTCGGACCGGACCAGGCCGATATCTTTGAGGCCCCGCTCGTCGA
>NZ_JBMDWH010000148.1:0-2171 GCF_048595345.1 Allobosea sp. | reverse complement strand
GGCCTGCGTGCCTTCGCCGGGATCGTTGACGATGAAGGGATAGAGATGCGGCACCGGGCCGAGCACGGCCTCGGGGTAACAGGCTTCCGACAGCGCCAGCGCCTTGCCCGGCAGCCATTCGAGATTGCCGTGCTTGCCCATGTGCACGATGGCATGCGCGCCGTAATGCCGGCGCAGGAAGGCGTAGAAGGCGAGATAACCATGCGGCGGCACGAGATCCGGCGAATGGTATGTGTCCTTCGGATCGATATTGTAGCCGCGCGCCGGCTGGATGCCCACAAGCGCCTCGCCGAAACGGGCGAGCGGTAGGGCGAAGACGTCGCCGGTCACGAAGGGATCGTCTTCCGGCGCACCCCAGCGGGCGGCCATCTCCTGCTGAATCGATGTCGGAAGCGAAGTGAAGAACGCCTTGTAATGGTTGAGCGAAAGCGTCTCGCGGATTTCACGGCCGTCGTTCGCCGCATTGGTGGGGCCCGCCATGAGATGGGCGATCAGCGCATCGCCATCCTCCGGCAGGTCCGCCACTGCATAACCTTCCGCCGCCATGGCGCGCAGCACTTCCATCGTGCCGGCGGGCGTATCGAGGCCGACGCCGTTGCCGAGGCGGCCATCGCGGTTGGGATAGTTCGCCATGACGAGGGCGATACGGCGTTCGGCCGGGTGGGCGCGCCGAAGCCGCGCCCAGCCTGCGGCAAGCTTCGCAACGAAACGGATGCGGTCTTCCACCGGATCGAGGCTGACGATGTTGGTCTCGACGCGCTCGTCGTACCGCGCGGCCGCCTTGAAGGAGACGGCACGGGACAGAACCCGGCCATCGACTTCCGGCAACGAGACGTTCATGCCGAGATCGCGCGCCGTGAGCCCCTGCCCCGAGGCTTGCCACGCCTCGCGCGAAGAGCCGGAGAAGACGACCTGCAACACCGGCGCACCGGTCTCGTCGAGCACCGTCGGCTTGCGGCCGGCGCCGGGCGCGGAAACGGCAAAGCTCGTGGCATTCAGCACCGCCTCCGGCCGGACTTCCGCAAAGGCGGCGCGGACGGTCTCGATGGAAACCGGCTCCTTCAGGCTGGAGACGAAGAGCGGCAGGGCGCGGATACCCTCCGCCGCCAGCGCCTCGATCATCATTTCGACCGGGCGCGTTTCGCCGCTCTGGACATAGGCGCGGTAGAAGGCGATGGCGACGGTGGGACGGCCTGCCCCGCCGATACCCCCCTCTGGCCTGCCGGCCATCTCCCCCACAATGGGGGAAATCGATGGAGAAACGGCTTCCTCCCCACCGGAAACAAAAGCGGCACGCTCGGAAACCGCGCGGGACACCGATGTGGGCTTCCAGCCAATCTCCCCCCTTGTGGGGGAGATGGCCGGCAGGCCAGAGGGGGGCTCTTCGCCCGCAAGCGCACGCCACTCCTCGACATCCACCACGCCGCGTCCCGGCCACCAGATGCCGGCCTTTTCGAGCGGCGTCGCCGGTGCCGGTTTCTCGCCGCCAAACACCACCGCATCGGCATAGGCGAGGAAACGGTCGGCATTTTCCGCCCCGCCCTCGTTGAGATAGGCCCAGAGGCTCCGGCGGTCGGCATCCTCGATGCGGTTGAAGGGGATCAGGCCCTCATCGGGACGATCGTCGCCGGGCAGCGCCACGAGCTTGATATCGTTGGCGACAGCCGTCGCCAGCAGGGCTTCCAGCATGTAGCGGAAATAGCTCGCGCCGCCGAGCGCGCGGATGACGATGAGCCGGGCGTGACGGGCCGTGCGCTCGATATAGGTATCGACCGACATGGGATGCGACAGCGTCGCGAGGCTCGCCAGACGAAGGCGCGTGTCGCCATCGCGCGCACGGTGGGCGGCGGCGATCGAGGCCAGCTCCGTATCGGCAGCGGAGAGGAAGAGGATATCGCCCGGCGTCTGGCCAAGGTCGATCGCCTCCTTGCCATCGGCGATGGTGCCCTTCTGGGCTAGCAGGAGATGCATGCAGCGCCTCCCTGCTGCGAGAGGACCACCAAGAGGGCGTACTCCCCTCTGTCACTTCGTGACATCTCCCCCACAAGGGGGGAGATTGAGCGGCGGCGTGCAGGCAAGACAGCGGGGCAAGCCGTCGCCTCATCCGATCTCCCCCCTTGTGGGGGAGATGGCCGGCAGGCCAGAGGGGGGTGCCGCCGCATGCTCATCCC
>NZ_JBMDWH010000147.1:0-22730 GCF_048595345.1 Allobosea sp. | reverse complement strand
ACGATGTCGCCCTGCTCAAGGGCATCCGCCGCCTGCTCTACGGCGAAGGCTACACGATCAAGGGTCTTCAGCGCATCCTGAAGGAACAGGGGCCTCGCCACGTCCAGGCGATCGGCCGCGGCGGGCCGATCGGCGCGATGGCGCAGGCTCCGGGCGCACCGGGCACCGAGGCGAACGGCGCGCCGGATGGCGGCTGGACGGCGCCGAGGCCGTCCGTGCCCGAAGGGCTCGATGATGTCAGTGTCCTCACCGCCGTGATGCGCGAACTCGGCGAATGCCGCCTCATCCTCGAACGGGCGCTGAAGCCCGCCGAGGAAGAGCCGGCCTGAGGCGCGGGTTTAGATCAGGGCCGGCTGCCACATCGGCATCCTGCGCTTGTCCGTTAGGCCTGCGCGCCGGTTGGCTGATCCTTCGCTTCGCCCGGCGCGCTCGGCATCGGGTGGCTTGCGAAAACGCGATTCCCCTTTTTGAAGCGATGCTCTAGACCAGCGGCGGGAACGACCCCGGCGGCATGAGCGCTCTCCGTGCCGAGCAGACATGCGGGACGGCCCGCGCCAATCGCAGGAGCGCCGTCATGGCCTGGTTCTATCTCGTCGTCGCTGGCCTGTTCGAGGTCGCCTGGGCGATCGGCCTGAAATACACGCAGGGCTTTACCAGGCTCTGGCCGACCGTGTTCACGGTCACCAGCATGGTGGTGAGCGTCGGCCTGCTCGGGCTCGCGCTGAAATCGCTGCCGGTCGGGACGGGCTATGCGATCTGGACGGGCATCGGCACGGTCGGCACCGCGGTGCTCGGCATCGTCCTGCTGAACGAGCCTGCCAATGCGCTGCGTCTGGCCTGCATCGGTCTCATCGTGGCCGGCATCATCGGGCTCAAGCTGGCCTCGGCCTGAGGCTGCTTCAGCGGCGGCGCAGTTCCTCGGGCCAATAGCCGCCTTGTTCCAGCACGACGATGAGCAGGATCACGGCGAGCGTCACCACCACCGTCACCAGCTTGGCGTTCCACGGAACGCCGCGTCCGATCAGCCAGATGAGACTGAGCCCGATGATGGCGGGGACAATGATCTCCATGCCGGAGACCTTAAACCCTGCCGGTCGAGCTTGAAAGCGCCCCGGCCGTTCGGGCCCCGGCCGAGGGGCCGCTCTTTCCTGGCGCCCGCGTGCCCTCAATCGGCGGCGGTGGCTGAGATGCGCTGGCCTTCGATCTGCGGCTTCACCCTGCCCAGTTCCGTCGCCATGAAATCCATGAACAGCCGCACGCGCGGCGTGTGCCGCAGATCCGGATGGGTGAGCAGCCACAGATCGGCGGAAAGCTGCTGCGCCGGCGGCGCCAGCCTGGTGAGCCCCGGCCGGACATCGGCGATGAAGCAGGGCAGGAAACCGATGCCGATCCCCGCTTCCACTGCTTCCGCCAGCCCCAGCACCGTATTGAGCTTGTAGACGACGCGCTCGGGCGCGACATGGCGCGCGATGTAGCGCACCGCGCTCATCATGGTGAACTGCTCGCCCAGCGACACCCAGGGGCGCTCCCACAGCGCATCCTCATCGAGGGGTAGCGTCCCTGCGAAATCGGCTGCGCGGCCATAGAGCGCCCAGGCAATGCGCGCCGGCTTGCGCCCCACCAGTGTCTCGGGTGGATTGTCGGTGGCCCGGATCGCGACATCGGCGTCGCGCTTGGAGAGATTGGCAGCCCGGTTGCCGACGAGCACATCGAGCCGGATATCCGGGCATTGTCCCAGGAACTTGGCGAAAAGCGGCGTCAGCAGATCGACCAGCAGCGTGTCGTTGGTGGCGACGCGCAATTCGCCGGCCGGCTTGATCTCCTGCCCCGCCAGCTTGCGGGTGAAGGCGGTGATGTCCTCGTCCACCCGCCCTGCGAGCTGCACCATCTCCTCGCCTGCGGGCGTGGCGACATAGCCGCTGCGATGCCGCTCGAACAATTTGACCCCGAGCGCTTCCTCGATCTGGCCGAGGCGACGGAACACGGTGGAGTGGTTGATGCCGAGCGCCTGCGCCGCCGCCGGCAAGGCCCGCTCCTCGGCGATCGCCTTGATGAGCTTGAAATCGTCCCAGGCCAGAGCCTTGGCGGCAGGGGTCATGGCGGCATCCGTTCCGGCGCAAACGACGCGGCAGCAGCCGCCGCGACTTGGCGCATTGTGCGCCCCGGGATGTTCCATTGCAACCATGCAATGAAATGCCTCTGGTTCTTTGCGCTCTATGGCACGATCTTGCCGTCAACGACGCAGCGCCCTGACGGCGCCGCCCCCGAGACGGAGGACATCATGCAGATCAACGGCCTTCACCACGTCACCGCCATTTCCGGCCCCGCCCGCCGCAATCTCGATTTCTACGGCAGGGTCCTGGGCCTGCGCCTCGTCAAGAAGACGGTGAATTTCGACGATCCCGGCACCTACCACCTCTATTACGGCGATGCGGATGCGGCCCCGGGTTCGATCCTGACCTTCTTCCCCTGGGACAATGCCGCCCCGGGTCGGCTCGGCATCGGCGAGACGCAGGAGACGGTGTTCCGCGTGCCGGAGGGGTCGATCGGCTTCTGGACGCAGCGCTTCATCGAGCAGGGCGTGCCCCATGAGGCGCCGGCGAGGCGCTTCGGTGAAAGCGTGCTGAGCTTCCGCGATCCGGACGGCATGCGGCTGGCTCTGGTCGGCGTGCCCGGCGTCGAGAGCGAGCCCTATTGGACGGAGGGCGGTATCGACGCCGAGAACGCGATCCGCGGCTTCCACAGCGTCAGCCTGCTGCTGGCCGATGCGGCGCCGACCGGAGCGATCCTCACCGACGTCTTCGGCTTTGCAGAAGCAGGGCGCGAGAACACCCTGATCCGCTACAAGGTGGACGGGGTCGCCGTGGGTGGCATCGTCGATCTTCGGGTCGCGGGCGGCTTCCTGCCGGCACGCCAGGGCGCCGGCTCGGTGCATCACATCGCCTTCCGCGCCGCCGACGACGCGGCTCAAGAGGGCATGGTGCGGCGGCTGGCAGAGAACCACGGCATCCGCACCACGGAACAGCGCGACCGGAACTATTTCCGCTCGGTCTACTTCCGCGAGCCCGGCCATGTCCTGTTCGAGATCGCGACCGATGTCCCCGGCTTCGCCGTGGACGAGCCGGCTGCCGATCTCGGCAAGGCGCTGAAGCTGCCGCCGCAATACGAGGCGCATCGCAAGGAGATCGAGGCGGTGCTTCCCGCGCTCGACTGAAACAACTGTTCGAGGCCGCCCTGTCGCTTTCGAGGGCAGGGCGGCCCCTCCGCTTCCAAAGGGAGACAGCCGATGACCACCACCGCCACCAACTTCGTCCATGTCTTCGAGCGCGGCAGCGATCCCGATCGGCCGCCGCTCCTTCTGCTGCACGGCACGGGCGGGGACGAGCATGACCTCGTGCCCCTCGGCCGTGCCGTCGCGCCGGGGGCGAGCGTGCTCTCGCCGCGCGGCAAGGTGCTGGAGGGCGCGGCCCCGCGCTTCTTCCGCCGTCTGGCCGAAGGCGTTTTCGACGAGGCCGACCTCACCGCCCGCACGCATGAGCTGGCGGATTTCATCGGGGAAGCGCGCGCACGCTACGGCCAGCCTTCCCCGATTGCGCTCGGCTTCTCGAACGGCGCCAACATCGCCGCGAGCCTGCTGCTGCTGAGGCCTGAGGTCCTGGCCGGCGCGGCCCTGCTGCGGGCCATGCCGCCGTTTCGCGATCCGCCGCGGGTCGATCTGACCGGCAAACCGGTGCTGCTGCTCTCGGGGCTGATGGACCCGATCATGCCTGCGGCCGCGTCGACGCGCCTGGCCGAAACCTTTGCCGCTGCGGGCGCGGAGGTGCGGCATCAGGCGCTGCCGGCCGGGCATGGGCTGACTCAGGCCGATATCGGCCAGCTGTCGCAGTGGCTCGCTCGACGCTGACGCAGGGCCGGCCGCCTCCGGGCGCCGGCCTCCAAGTCCGGAGCCGGAGCGATCTCGTGCCGGCTCCACAGAAGATGCATGAAGCGCATTGCATCCCGGCCGGCCCGCCACTATAAGCCGGTCCGTCGGAGCGTAGCGCAGCCCGGTTAGCGCACTTGTCTGGGGGACAAGGGGTCGGAGGTTCGAATCCTCTCGCTCCGACCATTCTTTCCATCGTTTTGGCTGGTTTGACGCCGGGTCGATCGCCCGGTCAGGTGCTGCGCACGCTCGGCGTTCGGGGCAGGGCACCGCCGTCGGGCAGTGCCGCGAGGCCCCAGATCAGGCCGAGCATGACATAAAGATGCCGCCAGTGGTCGGTGTCGATCTGCATGCCTTGCAGGATCGTGACGAACAGCACCGACCAGATCGCGATCGCTTCCATGCGCAGCGGAAAGCGGCGGAAGACCAGCCGCCAGCCGACATAGAGCGTCGCCGCGGTCAGGGCGAGCCACGCGAATCCGCCGAGCCAGCCATAGGACGCGAACCCGTTCACATAGACGTTGTGCGGATCTTCCGGGAAGAGGAAGCGGAAGCGCAGCGGCCCGAAACCGTTGGGTGCGTCCAGAAGCAAGGGCAGTGAGCGCAGCTGACTGCCGAAGCGGCCGGTGACGCCGAGATCATAGCTCTGTTCCAGCGAGGCCCGGATCTCGAACACCGAGCGGATCGACTCGAAGGATAGCGCGACGAGCAACGCCGCCGCCGCGAGCACGCTCGCCAGGATCGAGAGGCCGACGATCCGGGCGCGCTGCCCGACGCTGGGTGAGGCCAGATAGGTCAGCGCCGCCATCAGCACCACCGAGGCGACGAGATGGCCCCAGGCGCCGCGCGAGAAGGTGAGGAACAGGCCCATCAGCGGCACGCTCATCACCAAGAGGCCGCGCGCCATGCTGCTGCGGCCGATCAGCATCCGCTGCAGGGTGAAGATCACCGGCAGCACCAGGAAGGGCCCGAGCACATTGGGGTCCTTGAAGGTGCCCGAAGCGCGGCTGGCGTAGCTGAAGACGTCGCCGAGGCCCGATACGTCGAAATAGCCGAGAATGCCGGCGATCGCCGCATACCAGGCCGCGAAGGTCCAGCCGCGCCGCAGCGTCTCGATCCGCCCGCCCGCATCCTCGGCCATGATGGCCGCCAGCACGATGGCGTTGAGCATCAGATAGACCGACACGGCCGTAAAGCGCACGGATGGTGCCTCGTCCATCCAGGGGATCAGCGAAAACACCCCGCCCAGATTGTAGAGCAGCAGCAGGATGATCAGCGGCAGCAGCTTCTGCGACAGCTTGATGCCGGTGAGCAGGAAGGCGAACACCACCAGCAGGAAGACGAATTCATAGGGCGAGGGCTCGACCAGCACGAAGCCGCCGGCCGCGCCGAGCAGCCACAGCGCGCCGCGCTGGATCGAGGCATAGGCGATGAACGGCCCGCGCCGGGCCGGGGCAGTGCTGCCGGTCTCGGCGATCGCGCTCAATAGGCGTTCTCGGATTTGGTCAGCAGCGAGAAGGGCGTCTTCAGCAGGATGTAGACGTCCAGCAGCACCGACCAGTTCTCGATGTAGTAGAGATCGTGCTCGACGCGACGCTGGATCTTGTCGTCCGTGTCGGTCTCGCCGCGCCAGCCATGCACCTGCGCCCAGCCGGTGATGCCCGGCTTGACCTTATGGCGGGCGAAATAGCCGTCCACCACCTGCTCATAGGCGCGGCTCGCGGTCGAGGCATGGATCGCGTGCGGGCGCGGGCCGACCAGCGACAGATCGCCCTTGAACACCACGTTCAGGAGCTGCGGCAGCTCGTCGAGCGAGGTCTTGCGGATGAAGCGGCCCACGCGGGTGACGCGCGGATCACCCCTCGTGACCTGCTTGGCTGCGCTGTGGTCGGTCATCTCGTGATAGAGCGAGCGGAATTTGAGGACGTCGATCGTCTCGTTGTTGAAGCCGTAGCGCTTCTGCCGGAACAGGACCGGCCCGCGCGAATCGAGCTTCACGGCGATAGCGACCGCCAGCATCACCGGCGAGAGCGCGATCAGCGCCAGCGTCCCGACGATCTTGTCGAACAGCCATTTGACCACGACGTCCCAATCGGCGATCGGGCGGTCGAACACGTCGAGCACCGGCACGGCGCCGAAATAGGAATAGGAGCGCGGGCGGAAGCGCAGTTTCGACATATGCGCCGAGAGACGGATGTCGATCGGCAGCACCCAGAGCTTGCGCAGCATCCCAAGCAGCCGCGCCTCGGCCGAGATCGGGAGGGTGAAGATCACCAGGTCGAGCTTGGTGCGGCGCGCGAATTCGACCAGATCGTCGATGGTGCCGAGCTTGGGATAGCCCGCGACGAGGTCCGGCGAGCGGTCGTCGCCGCGATCGTCGAACACCCCGCAGATGCGCAGGCCGGTGTCGTTCTGTGCTTCGAGCGCCTTGATCAGGGCGATCCCGGCCTCGCCGCCGCCGACGATGGCGGTGCGCCTTTCCAGCCGGCCCGAGCGCGTCAGCCGCAGCACGATCCGGTTCGCCAAGAAGCGCTCGCCCAGCAAAGCGAGGCCGCCGCCGACATAGAAACCCAGCAGCCAGACGCGCGAGACGGTATCGCCGATCTTCAGGAAGAAGAAGACGGCGATGGCGACCATGAACAGCGTCGTCCAACCGCTCAGCAGCCGCATCGCGGTGCCGACATAGTTGCGCAGCGAGCCGACCACGTAGAGCCGCAGCATCTGGAAGAGCGCGAGTGCGCCGATCGCCAGCGCGCCCACCGTGATCTGGTAGGGCAGCAGCGAGGCCACGTTGCCGGCGGCATAGGCCGCGAAGACGAGGGCGCCCACCGCGCAGATCGTTACCGCATCGGCCAGCCGCACCAGCCCTTCGATCATCACTGGCGACAGCGTCGGCTTGACCGGAATCGCGGCAATGCGCTCGGCGAGCGGGTGGAAGCGATGCGTGCGCGGCTCCGACCCGCCGCCGAAACTGGTCGGCGATGCGGCGGCGGCATCCGCCTTCAACATGTCGCGGACGTCGAAAGCAGCCATGACCTCATGTCCTCAACCCGGCCGGCGGCGCTCTCGACGACGCTGGCCCGAGCAGGGGTCTAGCTCAAATTGCTCTCGGAACGTTTAACCGGAAGGCTCGCTGTCTCGGCTGATTCGCGTGGTTCAAACGGCCCCCGGCAAGATTTTTTCGCGCCGTAAAACCGCGCTTCGAAAATCCTGAAATTGTCCTGTCCCGCCAGTGCGTTGCGCAAGGAAAACCAAGTCGGTTTTCCGACTCTGTTTTCCGTAAGTGACTGTTTTAAAAGACCATTGAGAGTTGACAGAATGGGACCGAGGGCGCATATCCATTCGCGATGAGTGTCTGAGAAGCACATTTTGAGCGCAGGTCCTTCGCCCTTGCAGGGCGTTGCCATCCTTCGCGGTGCCGATCGCCGAAGCAACGCTGCGGCGACCTTTCAAATCAGAGTTCATCGTCAGATCATCTTCAAGGATTGCTAGGCTGTCCCTGCGTCGCGTCGCGACGTTCAGCGCCGGCTCCGCCCGTGTGCAACATGTCTTTTCACTGGTTCTTTCTGCTCGCGGCCGTGGCCGTCGAGATCATTGCGACCGCCGCTCTCAAATCGGTCGTATCATCCTCCTGGCTCGTCGCCCTTCTGCCCCTGCTGCTGATCGGCGTGTCCTTCGCGCTCGTCAGCGTCGCCCTGCGTGTCATCCCGATGGCCGTCGCCTATGCGGTCTGGGAGGGCATCGGCATCGTCGGCATCGCCCTGATCGGCCATGTCCTGTTCGGTGAGCATCTGACGCTGGGCCGCATCCTCGCTCTGGCCGCGATCGTCGGCGGTATCCTGCTGATCGAGGCCGGCATCGGGGACGGGGAGGCCGAGCGCCCGCGCGAAGGGGGCGCCCGCCGCGAGCCTTCCGCAGGCAAGCTCGCCAGCGGCCTCCCGCGCGCCAGCGCTCCCAAGCTCGAGGGGAGGCTGGTGTGACCGCTTTCCTCGTTCAGGCAGCGCCTTATCTCTGGCTCCTGCTCGCCGTTCTGCTGGAGCTTGCCGGCACCTATATGCTCAAGCTGTCGAACGGTTTGGCCCATCGCGGGCGCGGCCTTGCCGGCATCCTGCTCGTCATGGCCGCCTTTGGAGCTCTGGCGCAGGCCATCAAGGGGATGGACCTGTCGGTGGCCTATGCGGTCTGGGGCGGGGTCGGCCTTGTCGCCACCGCGATCATCGGTGCGCTCGCCTTCGGCCAGCGCATCGCGCCCTCCGGCTGGGTGGGTATCACCATGGTGCTCGCCGGCGTGCTCGGCCTCAAGCTGATGTAACTGCGGACCGTCCGGTCCGCCGGGCTGCGAGCGCGTCGCGATAGGCGCTGACGACGCCGTCGATCATCGTGTCCAGCCGGAAGGTCTGGCGCACGGTCTCGGCCAGATCGGCGGCCTCGTCCTGCCGGTCCTGAACGGGCCGGGCCAGCATGGCGCGGATGGCGCCGGCCAGCGCCGGGACATCGTCGGGCGGGATCATGCGATGGCGATGACGCGGGCCGAAGATCTCGCCGATCCCCCCGACATGGGTGGCGATCAGCGGCTGTGCCGCGGCCGCCGCCTCCAGAATGACATAGGGCAGGGATTCGGCGCGGGACGGAATGACCATGACCCGCGTCTGTTCCAGCGCCTGGCGGATCGGCCCGGGCGGCGCGAAGACGCATTGCTCGGCCACGCCCTGCGCGACCGTCATCGCCTTGAGCTGGGCCTCGTCCGGACCCGAGCCGACGATGAGGATGCGCGGGGTCACCCCCTCCCGCCGCAACGCCGCGAGCGCCAGGATCAGGGTATCGACGCCCTTCGCCGCGCGGAGTTCACCGAGATAGAGCAGGTCGAACGCTGCCTGCGAATGATCGACCGGCTCGAACTCGGCTGGCGAAATTCCGTTGAGAACCACGCGATGGGCCGTCCGGGGCAGGTGCCCGATATAGGCCTCGAAGCGCCCGGCGATGAAGCGGCTCTCGAAGAGGAACATGTCGGTCGCGCGCTCCAGCAGACGCTCCACCCCCATATAGAGCCGGTGCTGCGCGCTGCCGGGCTTGTAGTTGAAGCTGCCGCCATGGGGCGTATAGGCGGTGACATAGCGCCGGCCGGGATCGAACAAGGCCGGAAGGCGCCCGTAGACGCCGCCTTTCGAGCCGTGGCAGTGGACCACATCCGGCTGCAGCCGGCCCCGCAGCGCATTCGCCTCGCGCAGGGCTGCGAAGTCGGTCGCGCTCGGATAGCGCGACATCGGCACGCGGGTGATTCCGAGGCTCAGGATTTCGGAGAGCTCCCCGAAGACCGCATCGGCCCGTGCGCCGCCCGTGGTGGCATCGCAGAAGATGCCGACTTCATGGCCGCGCTCGGCCTGGCCGCGCGCGACGTCGAGCACATGCCTGAACAGCCCGCCGAGAGGGGCGCGGAAGACGTGCAGGATCCTCAGCGGCGGCTCGTTCAACGATGCGTTCCCGATCTGCGATGATGCGCCTCGTCTCGCGCCGCCGCCAGCGGCAAAGCGCGGCCGGGCCCGTTCAGAACCAGCGTTCCTTGATGACGATCGTGTCGCCCGGCTGCACCGGATAGGTGATCGGCACGTTCGCGGTGACGAGCTGCCCGTTGATCTGGCGCGTCAGCTCGGCCGAATCGCGGCGCCCGCGTGGCGTGAAGCCGCCCGCGATGGCGACAGCCGTCTGCACCGTCATGCCGTTCACGAAGGGGAACTGGCCGGAGGTCGTGACCTCGCCGAGCACGAAGAAGGGCCGGTAGGTGTCGACATCGACCGAGACCTTCGGCTCGCGCAGATAACCCGCGCGCAGCTTGGCCTCGATCGCCTGGGCGAGCTGCTGCGTCGTGCGCCCGCGCGCCTCGACGGTGTCGATGAGCGGCATCGAGATCCGGCCCGAGCCGTCCACCGCATAGATATTAGAGAGATTGTCCTGTCCGAACACGATGATGCGCAGCTTGTCGCCGCTGGATAGCCTGTAGGGCCCCGCCGGCTGGGCCAGCGCATAGTCCGACGCCGCATATTGCGGCGCGCAGGCGCCGGCCGGCAGGCCGGCGGCGAGAGCGAAGAGGACATGGCGGCGATTCATCACTGGCGCGACCCGAGCGGAATGTGATCCGAGCGTTAGGTCGATATGGTTAACAAAGGCTTCCGCGCATTTGGCTCGTCCCGCTGCGGGGGCTTAACGCGACGATAACCTTAACACCCTCCAATGCATCGGCGCGCTGCCGTGGCGCGTGGGCGTTTTGCGTTGAACGGGTGAGCCATGACCGCTGCAGTCGGGATCGAGGCGCGTGACGGCGGCGAGGGGCGGGGCGATATGCTTGATCTCTCGGCGCTCTGGCGCGCCGTCAAACGCCGCAAGCTCTGGATCCTGGGCCCGACGCTCGCCGCGCTGGTGCTTTCCCTGGTCGCCGTCAATCTGGTGACGCCGCGCTATACCGGCGAGACGCGCATCCTGCTGGAAAGCCGCAGCGGCTTCTATGCCCTGCCGGGGCAGGGGGGCGACTCCGCCCAGTTCGATCCCGAAGCGGTGCAGAGCCAGGTTCAGGTCATCATGTCGCGCGATCTCGCCCGTGAGGCGATCAAGCGCATCGGACTCGTCGGCAATCCGGAATTCGACTCGGGCGCCGGCGCGCTCAGCGCCCTGCGCAAGATTGCGGTGCTCGTCGGCCTCGGCACCCATCCGGCCGATCGGTCGCCGGAGGATCGTGTCCTCGAGAAATATTTCGATCGGCTGCTGGTCTATCCCGTCGGGCGCTCTCGCATCGTCGCCATCGAGTTCACCTCCCGCGACCCCGCGCTGGCGGCCAAGGCGGCGAACACCATCGCGGAGACCTATCTCGAGTTTCAGGAGGGGGCCAAGCAGGACAATGCCCGCAGCGCTTCCGCCTGGCTCTCCAGCACCATCGAGCCGCTGCGCAAGCGCGTCGCCGAAGCCGATGCCAAGGTCGAGGCCTTCCGCTCCGCCAACGGTCTCTTTGCCGGCCCCAACAACAACACGCTGAGCGGCCAGCAGTTGACGGACCTCTCCGCCCAGCTCTCGCAGGCGCGCAGCCAGCAGGCGGAAGCGCAGGCCAAGGCGGGTCTCATCCGCGATGCGATCAAGCAGGGCCGCACCTTCGAGATTCCCGATGTCGCCAATAACGAGCTGGTCCGCCGGCTGATCGAACAGCGCGTCACCCTGCGCGCCCAGATCGCGGCGGAATCGCGCAGTCTCCTGCCGGGCCATCCGCGCATCAAGGAGCTCAACGCCCAGCTCGCCGATCTCGAGGGCCAGCTGCGCGCTGCCGCCGAGCGCACCGTCCGCACGCTGGAGAACGAGGCGAAGATCGCCGGCCAGCGGGTCGAGAGCTTCGAGGCGGCGCTGGACGGCCAGAAGAAGAGCGTCTCCAGCTCCAATGGCAGCGAGGTTCAGCTGCGCGCCCTGGAGCGCGACGCCCGCACGCTGCGCGAGCAGCTGGAGCAGTACATGCAGCGCTACCGCGAGGCATCGGCGCGCGACACGCTCAACGCCGCCCCGGCCGATGCCCGCATCGTTTCGCGCGCCATCGAGCCGACCGAGCCTTCCTTCCCCAAGAAGCTGCCCGTCGTGCTGGTGGCGACGCTCGCCACCTTCCTGATCGCGCTGGCCACCGTCGTGACCCGCGAATTGCTGAACGGGCGCGGCGAGGCTCCCGCCCCGGGCCCGCGCTGGGTGCCGGTCGGTCCCTCGGACGGAGAGGCGCCGGACCCGTCGCGCGACCGTTCCGCGCCCGAGCAGTCGCGCCGCGACCGTGTGGCCGGCCTGCTCACCCATACCGGCCGGCTCGGGCAGATCAGGCTCGATCTCGACAGACCGGAGATCACCCTGGCCGAGATCGCCGAGCGGACCCTGGAGCCGGCCCGCGGAATGGCGCCGACCGCGCTGGTGCTCGATGCCGCCGGTGCCGGCTTCGCCACGCCCGGCGATCTCGCCGAACTCCTGGCCCAGCGCTGCCGCTGCATCCTGCTCGATCTGGCGGGAGACGATGCGCATGGCGAACCGGGCTTCTCCGAACTCCTGGCCGGCGAGGCGCTGTTCTCGGACATCATCATGCGCCCCACCGGCTCGCGCCTGCACACCATCGGCCCCGGCCGCGCCGGCCGTGAGGCGGTCTTCGCCGCGACGGATCTGGTCGATGCCGCGCTCGACGCGCTGGCGGAAACCTATGACTGGGTGCTGATCGGCGCCGCTTCCAACGACGATCCGGCGATGCTGGAGGAGGTGGCGCGCCGGGTCCAGGGCGCGCTGGTGATGGGCGGCAGCGCCGGCAACGGCCATGCGCTGGAGGCGGCCTATCGCCTGAGCGAACTCACCGCCGCACCGGTCTCGATCATCCTCGACGCCGAGCGAGAGGCCGTGCGCCCCGTGCCGAAGACGGACGAGGAGGCGGTCGAGGCCTGATCCCTACTCGGCCTCAAGCGCCGCCGGCCTGCGTCGCAGCAGACCGGAGACGCGCTGGGCGAGCCTCAGTGCGCGCGGCGAGGCCTTGATCCGGCGCTTCAGCTCGCGCTTGGCCGCCGCTAAGCGCACGAACAGGCGCCCCTTCAGTGTCAACGGCAGAAAGCTGTCCACCAGCGCATCGCGCTCGTCGCAGAAGCTCGTCTTGTAGCGGGCTTCGCCGACGCCGAGGTCGAAGCTGGTATAGCCCTCGTCGCATTTGCGCCGGATCAGCTCGGCCAGGAGCAATTCGCCCGGGCTGGTCTTCACCGCCGAGCTGGTCATGTCGAAGGCCGTCGCCATGCCCGAAAAGCGCTGGCCCTGGACAGCCCCGACATAGGTCGCGATGCAGCGCCCTTCGAGCTCCAGCCCATAGACTTCCAGCGCGGCGCGCCCGTCCGGGCCGGGCAGGGCGCCTTCGATGAGGAATCGTCTCACCGCCGGATCGGCGAAGGGATCGGGCAAGCCCATGCCCCGGAACCGCTCCGCCTTCTGGCCGAGAAAGGCATCGACGAGCGCCGCGATCTCCGCCGGATCATGGGCGCGGTGGACGGAGGATGCGCCCTGTTCCGAGAAGCGCACCCGCTTGTTCTTGAGCTTCTTGCGGGCATGGCTGCTCATCGAGCGGCGCAAAGTCGCCTCGCCGTCGCCGGGGATCAGGGCGAGCTTGTAGGCCGCGCTCGGGCTCGGCGAGGCGGGAATGAGCGCGGCCGGGTTGGGCAGGGCCTCCCAACTCACCGGCTGGTTGACGAAGACCAGCGCGTCGAGCCCGCCGATGGCGGCGCCGATCTCGCCCAGCATGCGCCGAGCCAAGTGCGCGTCGCAGCGGGCGGCAAAATCGCGCGCATACAGGCCCATATGATAATTGGCGTGCTTGCCCCCGATGAACTCGGCGAAGCGAACGCCGCTGCGGCGGGTGATCACCAGCGGCAGGATGGCGCAGACGGCGCCGGAGGCATCGCGCAGCACCGCATAGCGCAACACCTGTCGCTCCGCCTTGCCGATGGTCCGTGCATAGGCGTCGACCCAGCCATGGGACTGATAGGGCGTGACGAGCCCATGCGCTTCCAGCGCCCGCCATGTCTCCGCGAGGCCCGCAATGTCGGTCTCGATGGCGATGGAGCGCCAGGGCAGGCCCGCCGCCGGGGTCGAAGGCTGGAGCGAGCCGGCATCGAGGGATCGGGCGGCGGCCTGCACGGTTCTGGGCGCCTCTTGCGCGTGGACGACAGCCTCCCTTAACCCCGCATTGTGAACGGACCGGCCATGATCCATGCGGCCGGCCGCGCATTTCGTCGACAGCGTTAGCGGCCGGTTTCACGGATGGGTCCATGGACACGCGTCACAAGGCCATCGCGGCCGCTTTCCGCCTGATGGCCGCGACCGGAGCCGATCGCTGGAGCAGGGGCTTCGCTCAAGGGGCGGGCGTGATCCTGACGCTCCACCATGTCCGTCCGGCCGCTCCGCGCGCCTTCGCGCCCAACGCGCTGCTGGAGATCACGCCCGAATTTCTGGATGTCGCGCTGCGACTGATCCGAAGCGAGGGCCATGATCTCGTCTCGCTCGACGAGGCGCTGGATCACCTGAGCCGTCCCAAGCGCGGCCGCTTCTTCGTCGCGCTGACCTTCGACGACGGCTACCGCGACAATGTCGAGCAGGCCTGGCCGGTGCTGGCGAAGCATGGCGCGCCCTGGACGATGTTCGTGACGCCCGGCTTCGCCGACCGCACGGCACGACTCTGGTGGCTGGAGCTGGAAGAGGCGATCCGCGCGCTGCCACGCATCGAACTCGACTTGCCCGATGGCCGCTTCGCCATGCCGTCCGTGACCGACGCCGAGAAGGCACGGGCCTTCCGCAAGCTCTACTGGCGTCTGCGCAAAGGGCCGGAAGCGATTCTGCTCGCGGCGATTTCCGATCTGGCGACGAGAGCCGGAATCGACCCCGCCGCCTTGGTCGAGCGCGAATGCCTGCCCTGGGAGACACTGCGGGCTCTCGTCGGCGCACCCGGCGTCACCATCGGGGCGCATACGATGACCCATCCGATGCTGGCCAAGCACGACGAGGCTTTCGCCCGCGGCGAGATCGCTGACAGCAGGGCGCGGCTCGAAGCCGAGCTGGCCGTTCCGATCCGGCACTTCGCCTATCCGGTCGGCGATCCGACCTCGGCCGGCCCACGCGAATTCGCTCAGACGAAGGAGGCCGGTTTCGCGAGCGCGGTCACGACCCGCCCGGGCCATCTCTGGCCGGGTCACGCCGCGCATCCTCACGCCTTGCCGCGGATTTCCCTGAATGGCCTGCACCAGAATGAAGCAGCCCTGCGAATGCTGCTATCGGGGCTGCCCTTCTGGTTGCGCAACGGAGGGCGGCGGCTGGACATCGGTTGAGCGCGTCGCTCAGGCCTCGTCCTTGCGCTCCATCCACTTGATCAGCGGCAGGAGCGGCAGCACCCAGGCGAGGCCCAGCACGACATAAACCACCGTCTGCACCAGCTTCGGCGCCTCCGTGACGCGGCCTTGCGCCAGCGCCATCGCCACCAGCGCATAGACGCAGACGAAGATCAGGATCGCGAAGGTGCCGACCAGCTTGCGGCTGCGCTGCGTCATGGCTGTATCCGGTGCTCCACCAAGGTCCGATCCCGATCCGCCGGCCTGTCGACGATCGAGGCTGCGGCAATGCGGGCATTGTCGGCGCCCGGTCGCTGGGACTATCTGTCACCTGCAGAGGCGCTTGTGAAGCGCTCATGCCGTGACCGAAGGCCCATCTCCCGTGACGATCGCCGCAGAAAGACCCCGATCCATCATTTTGCAGGGCGGCGCCCATGCCGGGATCCGGCGTTGGCTCTGGGCCGTGGCGGCGCTGGTGTTCCTGATGGTCGTGGTCGGCGGCGCGACGCGCCTCACAGGCTCCGGACTCTCCATCACCGAATGGAAGCCGATCACCGGCGCGCTGCCGCCGCTCTCAAGCTCGGCCTGGGCCGAAGAGTTCTCGAAATACCGGGCGAGCCCGCAATATCAGCTCCTCAACGAGGGGATGAGCCTCGGCGAATTCCAGTTCATCTATTGGTGGGAATGGGGCCACCGCCAGCTCGGTCGGTTCATCGGGCTGGTTTTCCTCGCCGGCTTCCTTGTCGTCGCCGTCCGGCGCCTGCTGCCCGCCCGGCAGACCGCGCTGCTCTTCGGCATGGGGCTGCTGCTCGGCCTGCAGGGCGCGATCGGCTGGATCATGGTCGCGTCGGGCCTGCAGCCCGGCATGGTCGCCGTCGCGCCGGTGAAGCTGACGCTGCATCTGACCTTCGCGGGGCTGTTTTTCGCCTCCGTCATCGCCTTCGCCACGGCGCTGACGCCGCAGCGGCGCGCCGAGCCGGCACGGGGCAGGGCGATGGCCTGGCTGCTGCTCGCGCTCGTCTTCGCGCAGATTGCGCTGGGCGGTCTGGTCGCGGGCTCGCGCGCGGGCTTCACCTTCAACACCTGGCCGCTGCTCGACGGCGCGCTGATCCCGCCCGCTTCGCAACTCTTCGCCCAGACGCCATTCTGGGAGAATTTCGTCGACAATGTCGCGCTGGTTCAGTTCAACCACCGCCTCGGCGCCTATCTGCTGCTGGCCGCCGCGCTCTGGCATCTCTGGCGCATGCGCGCCATCGCGCCCGGCTCCGGCAGCGCGAGACGAGCCGGCGCCATCGCCGGCCTCGTCCTCGCGCAATCGGCGCTCGGCATCGTCACGCTGCTCCTGGTCGTGCCGCTCTGGGCCGGCCTCGCGCATCAAGCGCTCGGCTTTACCGTGCTGGCGATGGCGGTGGTGAACGTCACGCGGGCCCATTCTGGCAGCCGGCTTGCATGAACGCAGCGGCGCGCCGCCGCGCGCCGGCTGGAGAGCACCGGTGACCCGCATCATCGCATTTTCGGGCGCAGAGTCGGGCGAGTGGCGTGTCCTCGCGAGCCACGCGCTCATCGGCGAGGGGCTGCCGCCTGTCGCCGCGATCGCCGTCACGGAAGAGGGGTCGGCGGCCGAACCGGCGACCTGGCGCCTGCGCGGCGCGATCAGCAACACGCGCTACGCGACGCGCGCCGAGATCACTGCCTTGCAGCTCGCCCCGGCCCCGTTGGCACGCCCTGAGGCGACGCTGGCGGTTCTGATCCCGATCCGCAAGTCGCAGTCCTGGTGGGAGCTGGCACAAGACGAGCGCCGTGCGATCTTCGAAGAAACATCGCACCACACCCGCATTGGGCTCGACTATCTGCCTGCCGTGGCGCGCCGGCTGCACCACAGCCGGGACCTCGGCGAGCCTTTCGACTTCCTGACCTGGTTCGAATTCGCACCCGAACACGCGGATGATTTCGACCGACTCACCGCGCGGCTGCGCGCCACGCGGGAATGGGACTATGTCGAGCGCGAGGTGGAGTTGCGGCTGGTGCGTCAGGCGAGCGCCTGATCCAGATCCGCGATCAGATCCTCGGCATCCTCCAGCCCGATCGAGAGCCGCACCACCTGCGGGCCGGCGCCGGCCTGAGTCTTCTGCTCGTCTGTGAGCTGGCGGTGGGTGGTCGAGGCCGGGTGGATCACCAGCGAGCGCGTATCGCCGATATTGGCCAGATGCGAGAACAGCTGGAGCTTGGAGACGAGCTTGACGCCGGCCTCATAGCCGCCCTTGAGGCCGAGGGTGAACACCGCACCCGCGCCCTTCGGCGAATAGCGCTTGGCGAGGTCGTGATATTTGTCGCCCGTGAGGCCCGGATAGCTCACCCACTCCACCGCCTCATGCTGGGACAGGTGCTGCGCGACCTTGAGCGCCGAGTCGCAATGGCGCTGCATGCGAAGCGGCAGCGTCTCGATGCCGGTGAGCAGCATGAAGGCGTTGAAGGGCGAGAGCGCGGGGCCCAGATCACGCAGTCCGAGCACGCGGGTGGCGATGGCGAAAGCGAAATTGCCGAAGGTCTCGCCCAGCACCATGCCGTTATATTCCGGCCGCGGCTTGGAGAGCATCGGATAGCGCTCATCCCCGGCCCATTTGAACGAGCCGCCGTCGACGATCAGCCCGCCGATGGAATTGCCGTGCCCCCCCAGGAATTTGGTGGCCGAATGCACGACGATGTCGGCGCCGTGCTCGAAGGGGCGGATGAGATAGGGCGAGGCCATCGTATTGTCGACGATGAGCGGGATGTTGTGCTGCTTGGCGATGGCGCTGATCGCAGCGATATCGGTGACGACGCCGCCCGGATTGGCGATGGACTCGATGAAGATCGCCTTGGTCTTCGGCGTCACCGCCTTGGCGAAGCCCTCGAGATCGTCGGAATCGGCCCAGATCACGTTCCAGCCGAAGCTCTTGTAGGAATGGTTGAACTGGTTGATCGAGCCGCCATAGAGCTTCTTGGCAGCGACGAACTCGTCGCCCGGCTGAAGCAGGGCGTGGAAGCTCAGGAACTCGGCCGCGTGGCCGGAGGCGACGGCGAGCGCGGCCGTGCCGCCCTCAAGCGCCGCGACACGCTCCTCCAGCACCGCATTGGTCGGGTTGCCGATGCGGGTATAGATATTGCCGAAAGCCTGGAGCCCGAACAGCGAGGCCGCATGATCGACATCGTCGAAGACGAAGGAGGTCGTCTGGTAGATCGGCGTGGCGCGTGCGCCCGTCGCCGCATCGGGAGCCGCGCCGGCATGGATGGCGAGGGTGTTGAATCCGGGCATCCGGTCGGTCATGGCGTGCTCCCTGATATCTTCTGACGAGACGATCCGTTCGTTTTAAAGAACGATCCTCGCAGCGTCAAATCAGGGACGCGCCGCCAGCTCCGGCCCGATATGCTCCGGCCGGAAGCCCATTCCGATCACCCGCGCCGGGACCCGTTGCAGAGCCGGGAGGTGCTTCAGCAGCCTGAGCAGGACAGGCGGCTCGGCCGGCCCCCGCCCGGACAGGATCGGGGTGATGGCGCGGTTCTGGATGGCGACCTGCAGCATCTGCGTCGCTTTGGTCGGAAACATCCGGCGTGTCTGCACGGCGGCGAGACCAGCGTCGGTGAGCTGTTTCTCGCGCAGCGGCCGCGCCAGCAGGTTCGCCGCCGCCACCGCGTCCTGAATGGCGAGATTCACCCCCACGCCGCCGATCGGCGACATCGCATGGGCGGCGTCGCCGATGCAGAGCAGGCCGGGCTGCCACCAGCGATCAAGCCGGTCGACCGCGACCGAGAGCAGCTTGAGATCGTCGAAGCTGGCCAGTTCGTCGAGGCGATCTGCGACGGCAGGCAGGAGGCTTCCCAGCCCGACCTTGAACGCTTCGAGACCCTCGCCTTTGAGCCGCTCCAAAGCGCCTTTCGGGATGATATAGGCGCATTGCCAGTAATCGCCCCGGTTGAGCATGATGGCGAACTGCCCGCTCCCGATCTGGCCGAAGGTCTGCGCCACATCGCCCGGCCGTCGCGAAAGCCGGAACCATAGAACGTCCATCGGGGCGCCGATCTCCTTGACCGCAAAGCCCCCCGCGGCGCGCAGCTCGGAACGGCGCCCATCGGCCGCGACGACGAGAGCGGCCCGGATCGACAGCGCCCCCTCTGCGGTTTCGGCCGTGACGCCGGTGACTTTGCTTCCTTCGCGGACGAGCCCCGTCGCCTCCGAACGCATCAGCAACCGGAAGCGCGGCAGCTTTCGTCCCTGATCCGCCAGGAAATCCAGGAAATCCCATTGCGGCATGAATGCGATGAAGGGCGCAGCGACCGGCAGATGGCTGAAATCGGCAATCGGAATCTCGGTGGCTCCGAAGCGGGCGACCGCATGCTGTTCCCGGTGATGAGGCAGCTTCAGGAAATCCCCCAGCAGGCCGAGCTCCTGCATCAGTTGCATTGTCGAGGGGTGGATGGTGTCGCCGCGGAAATCGCGCAGGAAATCGGCGTGCTTCTCCAGCACGACGACATCGACGCCGGCCCGCGCCAGCAGGAAGCCGAGCATCATGCCCGCCGGCCCGCCTCCGGCGATGCAGCAGGTGGTGGAGAGATCTGCCATGTCAGCCGCCTCCCTGAGCAATCTTCAGCGTGGTCCTCCCGGGCGCAGTGAAGCTGAGATCCGGCGTCCGTTCCGGAGCCTGTCCGGTGAGGGCTCAGGCATGGATCACGGATCGGCGCGGCTTGCGCCGATTGTCCCGGATGAGCTGGCGCTTCGCACCGGATAAATTTCTCACGTCCCCGGCCCGAAGATGGTCCGCTTCTGGAAGCCCTTTCCCAGCACCGGTTTCTTCGACGACAGAATGCGCGAATTGATGCCCTGCCAGCCGATCTCGCCCGAGAGCCGGCCATATTCGATCTTCGGGCAGCGGTTCATGATGACCGTGACGCCCTTCGCCTCGGCGCGCGCCGCCGCCTCGTCATTGCGCACTGAAAGCTGCATCCAGATCACCTTGGGCAGCGGGACCAGGGCCAGCGCCTCGTCGGTGATCGGCCCGGCCGCGTCCGAATTGCGGAAGATCTCGACCATGTCGATCGCGCCCGGAATATCCTTCAGCATGCCATAAACCGTCTTGCCGAGGATGGTCTGGCCGGCCAGTCCCGGATTGACCGGCACGACGTCGTATCCGCGCTCGATCAGGTATTTGGTGACGATCCAGCTCGGCCGCGCCTCGTTGGCGGAGGCGCCGACCAGCGCGATGCGCTTCACGGAGGTCATCACCTCGCGGATCAGGCTGTCGGGATAGGTGTCGTGGTTCATTTGGCGGTCCGCATAGGGAGGGCGCGGGGAACCCCTCTCCCAGAGGGAGAGGGGCAGGGGTGAGGGGAAGGCCGTTGGACGTTTTGAGCGCCACCTGCGCGCTGCTGCGGTGAGGCGGAGGCTTCGCCGGTCCAGGGGCAGACACCTCACCCCTGGCCCTCTCGTTACAGAAGAGGGGTACCCCGCGTCTGTCCGTCGATGGCGCGCTATCCCTCCCATACCGGCGCCCGCTTCTGAATGAAGGCGCCGATGCCCTCCTCGGCCTCGCGGGCCAGCATGTTCTCCACCATCACGGCAGAGGCGTGGTCATAGGCGCTCTTCAGGCCCATCTCGCGCTGCTCGTAGAAGGCGCGCTTGCCGACCTTGACCGTCGCCGGCGCTTTGGAGGCGATCACCGCGGCCAGCCGCTGCGCCTCCGCCAGCGCGCCATCGGCCGGCACGACGCGATTGACCAGCCCCATCCGCGCCGCTTCCGCAGCAGGCACCATCTCGCCCAGCAGCAGCATTTCCATCGCGTGCTTGGCGGAGAGGTTGCGCGAGAGCGCGACCATCGGCGTCGAGCAGAACAGCCCGATATGGACCCCCGGCGTGCAGAACTGCGCCTTCTCTCCGGCCACGGCGAGGTCGCAGCTCGCCACCAGCTGGCAGCCGGCCGCCGTCGCGGTGCCTTCGACGGCAGCGATCACCGGCTGCGGCAAAGCGGGGATCTGTTGCATCACCGCCGAGCAGAGGCCGAGAATCGCCTCGAAATAGGCGCGGCCCCGGTCCTCGTCCCCGCGATGGGCGGTCATCTCCTTCAGATCATGGCCTGCGCAGAATACCGGCCCTTCGGCGGCGAGCACTACGGCCTTCACCGTCCTGTCCTCGGCGATGGCGGAGAAATGCTCGCTCAGCGCCATCAGTGTCGCCTCGCTGAGGGGATTGCGCGTCTGTGGCCGGTTGAGCGTCAGCGTGGCGACGCCCTGCGCGTCGCTGCGGATCAGCGGGGCCGTATCAGGGCCGTGATGGGCGTTCATCGGCGTTCCTCTTATGCATTTTGGCTTATTGTCCGGGCCGTTCGCTCATGCTGCAAGAGGACAAGTTTCGCATCCGGCCATGGTTTCGTGCATGATGAACAGCGCCGCCACCCGCATGAGCGTCTCGCAGATCGACGCCTATCTCGACGAGGTGTTCCCGCAGCTGCATCACGGCGGGCGCACCTATGTCGTCGAGGCGGTCGGCCCGATGACGGCGCGGATGCGCTGCGATTATCACGAGCGGCATCTGCGCCCCGGCGGAACCCTCTCCGGCCCGACGATGATGACGCTGGCCGATGTCGCGCTCTATGTCGCGATCCTCGCGCAGATCGGTCCCGTCGCGTTGGCCGTGACCACCAATCTCAACGTCAATTTCCTGCGCAAGCCCGGCCAGGCGGCGCTGATCGGGGAGGCGAGGCTGTTGAAGCTCGGCAAGCGCCTCGCCGTCGGCGAGGTCGCGATCTATTCGCAGGGGGAGGCCGAAATGGTCTGCCATGCGACCGGGACCTATTCGATCCCGGCCGCCTGAATCGGTCACTTCAGCGGGATAGGGTCGAGCCCGGTCTTGCGGATGGTTTCGGCCGCGTCGGGGCCGCCGAGGCAGGCGATCAGCGCCTTTGCCGCCGCCGGCTCCTTGGCGTTGGCGGCGAGCCCGGCCGAGAAGATCGTCACGCGCTGCACCTCTTCCGGCAGCGTGCCGACGAAATCCAAGCCTGCGATCGGAACGAGCTCGCTGACCTGCTGGAAGCCCAGCTCGGCCTCGCCCCGCGCCACGATCGTGCCGACACGCTCGCTGAAGATCTTCTTCGATTTCGCCATCACCTGGCCGCTCGGATCGAGCTTGGGGAACAGCTCCTCGGAGAGATAGGTGCCGCTGGCGCTGGCCGAATAGGCGATCGACTTCGCTTCCATCAGCGTCTTCTTCAGGGCCTCGACGGTCGAGATGTCGGGCTTGGGTGCCCCGGCCTTGACCGAGAGCCCGATCGCCGAGCGGGCGAGGTCGGTGCGCGTGCCCGGCACGCCCTTGCCGTCCTGCACCAGTTTGTCGAAAGCGTCCCCGGCGAGAATGACGATATCGGCCGGCTCGCCCCGCGCCAGCCGGTTCGGGATGGCGTCCGGCGCCGCACCCATCGAGGCGCCATAGGCGCTGACGACCTTCTGGCCGATCTTGGCCTCGCAGGCCGGCACCAGTTCCTTATAGGCTGCGGTGAAGCCGCCTGAGCTGATCACGTTGACCTCTGCGAGAGCAGGCGCCGCGAGGCCGAGAGAGAGCCACGCTGCTGCGACGATGGTTTTTGTCGTTGTCATGGTTGTTTCCTCCGCCCTCGATGGTGTGGCCTTATCCGGGAAGGCGCAAGGGCAAATAGCGGTATTATGATACCGTTTCGGCTAGCTCGCTGAAATTCATCGTTTTTCGGTGTCCGGCAGGTCATCGTATCGCTTGACAACCGGGCGCCGTGCCCCTATCCCCACGCCACACCGCCGCCGGGCTCCCCGGCGGCTTGTCCTTTTTTACGCAACCGAAGGGTGCCGCGATGAAGACCGTCTCGCTCAAGCCCGCCGATGTCGAAAAGAAGTGGGTTGTGATCGACGCCTCCGGGCTCGTCGTCGGCCGTCTCGCCTCCGTGGTGGCG
>NZ_JBMDWH010000146.1:0-1761 GCF_048595345.1 Allobosea sp. | reverse complement strand
GCGGTTTCCGGATGGTTGCTGTGCGAGCTCTCGCGCTCGAACTCCTCGAGCAATTCGCGTTGGCGAGCGGTGAGCTTCTGCGGCGTCTCGACGACGACCTGGATGTAGAGGTCGCCCATGTCGCGCGAGCGCAGCACGCTCATGCCCTTGCCCTTCACGCGGAACTGCTTGCCGGTCTGCGTGCCTTCGGGAACCTTGACCCTGGAACGCTCGCCAGACAGCGTCGGCACCTCGATCTCGCCGCCGAGCGCGGCCGTCACCAGCCCGATCGGCACGCGGCAGAACAGATCGGCCCCGTCGCGCTGGAAGATCGCGTGCGGCTTGATCGACAGGAAGATGTAGAGGTCTCCCGCCGGCCCGCCGCGCAGGCCCGCCTCGCCCTCGCCGGCGAGGCGAATGCGCGTGCCGTCCTCGACGCCGGCCGGGATGTTGACCGAAAGCGTGCGCTCGCGCGTGACGCGGCCGGCACCCTGGCAATTCTTGCACGGATCGTCGATCACCTCGCCGCGGCCATTGCAGGTCGGGCAGGTGCGCTCCACCGAGAAGAAGCCCTGATTGGCCCGCACCCGGCCATGGCCGCCACAGGTCGGGCATTGCCGCGTCTTCGAACCGGGATTGGCGCCGGTGCCGGAGCAGGCTTCGCAGGAGACCGAGGTCGGCACGCGGATCGAGGCGTTCTTGCCGGCGAAGGCCTCTTCCAGCCCGATCTCGAGATTGTAGCGCAGATCGGCACCGCGCTCGCGGCCATTGGCACTGCGCGGCCCGCCGCGGCGGGCGTCGCCGAAGAAGGAATCGAAGATGTCCGACATGAAGTCGGAGAAGTCGGGATTGCCGCCGCCCCCGCCGCCCTGCTCGAACGCGGCATGGCCGTGGCGGTCATAGAGCGCGCGCTTCTGCCCATCGGAGAGGACCTGATAGGCCTCGTTGATTTCCTTGAACTTGATCTCGGCCTGCACGTCGCCGGGATTCTTGTCCGGATGGTGCTGCATGGCCAGCTTGCGGAAGGAGCTCTTCAGCTCGACTTCCGTGGCGGTGCGGCTGACGCCGAGGATCTCGTAATAGTCGCGCTTCGACATCGAAACGTTCTGTCCCTGTGCCCCTGCGCGTCATGGCCGGGCGTGACCCGGCCATCTCCGGCGGAGGAGCCGCTATGCTCTGCGATGACGCCTTCCCGTAACGAGAGGGCCGGGTCAAGCCCGGCCATGACGTCTTTGTCGATGAAGAGCGCGCTCAGGCGCTCTTTTTCTTGTCGTCCGAGACGTCCTTGAAGTCGGCGTCGATGACGTCGTCCTTCTTGGCCGCCTCGGCGCCGGCCTCGGGCGGGGCGCCCTCGGCCGGGCTGGCGGCGTACCTCGCCTCGCCGAGCTTCATCGAAGCCTGCATCAGCTCGTCGGTGCGGGTCTTGATCGCCTCGGGATCATCGCCGCCCAGCGCGGTCTTCAGGCCCTCGATCGCGGTCTCGATCGCGCCCTTGTCGGCCTCGGAGACCTTGTCGCCATAGTCCTTCAGCGACTTCTCGGTGGAGTGGACGAGGCTTTCGCCCTGGTTCTTGGCCTCCACCAGCTCGCGGCGCTTCTTGTCCTCGGCGGCGTTGGCCTCGGCATCCTTCACCATCTTCTGGATGTCGGCATCGCTGAGGCCGCCAGAAGCCTGGATCTTGATCTGCTGCTCCTTGTTGGTGGCCTTGTCCTTCGCCGTCACCGAGACGATGCCGTTGGCGTCGATGTCGAAGGTCACCTCGATCTGCGGCATGCCGCGCGG
>NZ_JBMDWH010000145.1:0-9156 GCF_048595345.1 Allobosea sp. | reverse complement strand
GGTGTTGTGCGTGCTCTGATAGGGAACGGAGTTCCAGCCCTTGCCGAGCCTGGCGACGACCGACTGCTTGCCGCCGAGCTGGTCGGCGATCTCCTTCATCCGGCCGCTGATCCAGTTCGACATGCGGATGTCGTTGTCCGGGAAGTCGAAGGTCATGCGCAGCAGCGGGCGCCCGAACCGGTCCTTATAGGTCGGGTCGAGATCGAGATAATTGCCGCGCGCGGCGTAGGAGGAGCCCTGCGAGGAGAAGGTCAGCGTGTTGTTGTAGTATTGCTTGGTGGCCTTCTTCCACTCCGAGCCCCAGCGCGGCGTGCCGGGCGGGACCGGGCGATACTGGATCGGCCGGCCATTGGTGGGAATGCAGTTGATGCCGGCGCCGCCGACGAAGTCGAGCGCGCCATGGTCGAAGGCATCGCCATTATAGTCGTCCACCGTCTGGCCGAGCGCGCCCGCCGCGATGAACGGGTTCATGTGCTTGCCTTCGAAGAAGACCTGCGTGCCGGCATTGGTCTGGTAGCAGTAGTTCCGGCCGACCACGCCCTCGCCGGTCGCCGGATCATAGGGCTTGCCGATCCCCGACAGCAGCATCAGCCGGACATTGAACAGCCCATAGGCGTTGAGCAGCACCATATCGGCCGGCTGCTCGAAGATCTCGCCATTGACGTCGATATAGGTGACGCCCGTCGCGCTCTTGCCGTCCGGGGCGAGGTTGATCTTCAGCACCTCGCATTCGGTGCGCGCCTCGAAATTCGACTTGCGCATCAGCACCGGCAGCACGGTCGTATGCGCGCTCGACTTTGAATAATTGGCGCAGCCGAAGCGCTCGCAATGGCCGCAGAAGGTGCATTGGCCCATCGCGATGCCGAGCGGATTGACATAGGCACCTGAAAGATTGGCGGAAGGCGTGGGGAAGGGGTGCAGCCCCTTCGCCCGCG
Organism: Allobosea sp.; assembly: GCF_048595345.1. Taxonomy (GTDB): domain Bacteria; phylum Pseudomonadota; class Alphaproteobacteria; order Rhizobiales; family Beijerinckiaceae; genus Allobosea. The sequence goes on along the minus strand of NZ_JBMDWH010000145.1, from coordinate 8,221 downwards.
CGGCCTCCGCGAACAGCGTCGGCGCATAGGTCATCTGCATCGGCGGCAGCGGATAGTCGCGCTTGCGCGGCCCCTCGAAGGGGTTGCCGCCCTCCTGGATCGTGCCGTTGAGATTGCCCGCCTTGCCCGAGATCCCGCAGAGATATTCGAAGCGGTCGAACGCGCTCTCCAGCTCGTCATAGCTCACGCCCCAGTCCTGGATCTGGAGATCGGCGATGCGCTCGGCGCCGTAGCGCTCGGTCAGATGCGACTTCAGCCGGAAATCGCTGGGGAAGAAGCGCCAGGTATGGCCGTTCCAGTGGGTGCCGGCGCCGCCGACGCCCGTGCCGGGCAGGAACGAGCCGTAATCGCGCATGGGCAGCGCCGTCTGCGAGACGTTGTTGCGCATCGTCATCGCTTCCTGCGCCGGCTGCAGGAACAGGTCCTTGCGCACGGCGTAGCGCAGTTCGTCGGGGGCATAGGCGACGTTGAAGTCGGTAGCGGTGTCGCGCCACGGCCCGCGCTCGATCGCGACGACGTCGAGCCCGGCATCGGTCAGCTCATGGCCGAGGATCGCGCCGGTCCAGCCTAGCCCGATGATCACGGCGTCCTTGCGGGGGAGTTTTCTCACCATGTCTCGCGCTCCGCCTACCGGCTTCCGGTCTTCCAATCCGGCCGCCCGCCGATCGAGAGCGGCGGCAGCGGAAAGGGCTTGTTATGGGCCGAGACATAGTCGCGGTAATCGTAGCGGGTGCCGGGAAAGCCGATGAAGCGCCAGCCGGCCATCTCCTTGTTGCCGCCATAGATCGGGTCGGCGAAGAAGCCTTCCATCGTGTTCTGCAGCACGAGGTTGAAGAAGCCGGCGGCGGCCTTGAAGTCAGCCTTACCGGCCTCGAACTCCTTCAGCACCTCGTCCTGCTCGGCGGCGGCGAGTTCGAAGAAGGCCTTGCCGCCACGCTTGTCGCGGCTGTGCTTGTTCAGTGCCGCCAGACCCTCGCGGTAGCGGGCGGTTGGCGCGGCGCTGCCCTGATAGCCCTGGGTCGGTAACCCCGGAAGAAACGGGCCCTGCGTATAGAGGCGGTCCGAGGTGCCGTAGCTGCCCGCGAGCTGCCGGTCGATGAAGCTCGCGCAGCCCGCTTCCTTGCCGCCGATGCTGAGATCGTCCGACGGAATGATCCGGTCGACGATCGCCTCGACCGTGCGCGCTTCCTCGGGGGTGAAGACATACCAGCGCCCGCCGGGGAGCGGATCGGGCGGGAGCGCCGCGAAGGGCTTCCAGGGCAGGGTGCCGGAATGATCCGCCGCCCGGGCCGGCAGCGCCGCTGCCAGCAGCAGCATCCCGGTCGAGGACAGGAACTGGCGGCGGCTCGCGGAGGGCTGGGGCATAACGGACGTCTCGTCGCTGCGACGGAAGGCCGCGTCGCTCGTGGCGCCAAGCTTCTCCTTGGAAGCATGACAATCAATTGCCCTGCCGGCTCCTTCGCCATGCGTCTGCGACATGGAACAAAATGGCGCCGGCTGTTGCTGCGCGGCAGAAGCGGGCCCCGGACCGTCGCGACGCCTTTCCTGCTTGTCCTGCCGCCCATGATGTGCGAGCGCGGGCCCACCCTAACCCGCTCCCGGCGAGCCTTTCCGTGACGATGCTCAACTCCCCGGAGACGCCCGCGACGCCGGCCGAGACGCCCCAGCGAGGCCTGCGCGCCTTCCTGCGGTCGAGGGAGATCGGCATCGTCGTGCTGGCCTGCCTCGTCGGCGTCATGGCCGGCCTTGTCGTCGTGGCGATGTCGGGCGCCACGCAATGGCTGCATGAGGTGATCTTCGCCATCGGCCGCGGCGAGCATCTCTCTGTCTCGCAGGGCATCGAACCCTGGCGCGCCGTGGCCGGGCCAGTGCTCGGCGGTCTCGTGATCGGCGTCTCGACCTGGTTCTTCTTTCGCCGCCGCAGCGCACCGATCGACCCGATCGAGGCCAACGCCCTGCATGGCGGGCGCATGTCGATGCGCGATTCCATCGTGCTCGCGCTCCAGACGATCGGCTCCAGCGGCTCGGGCGCTTCGGTCGGGCTCGAAGCGGGCTACACGCAGGCGGCATCCGGCTTCGCCTCCCATCTCGGCCGGCGCCTGCGGCTGCGCCGCGCCGATATGCGCCTGATCGTCGGCTGCGCCGCGGGCGGGGCGATCGGCGCCGCCTTCAATGCGCCGCTGACCGGCGCCTTCTATGCCTTCGAGCTGATCCTCGGCAGCTATTCCATCGCGGTCTTCGTGCCGGTCATGGCCGCGACCTTCATGGCGACGGTCACCCATGACCTGATCTCGCCGGCCCTGCTGGCGATGGAGGTCCCGCCCATCGGCGCGATCACCATCGCGGATCTGCCGCTCGTCGTGCTGCTCGGCGCCGCCTGCGGCCTCGTCGGCATCGTGGTGATGCGTGGGGCCGCCTTCATCGAGGCGGGCTTCCGCCGCTCGCGCATCCCGAACTATCTGCGGCCCGCCTTCGGCGGGCTGGTGGTCGGCGGTCTCGCCCTCTGGAACCCTTATGTGTTCTCGGCCGGCCATGGCGCGATCAATTTCTTTCTCGGCGCCCCCATCGGGCTCGGGCTGCTGGCGCTCGTGCTGGTCGCCAAGGCTGTGGCCTCCTCGGTCTCGATCGGTGCCGGCTTTCGCGGCGGCCTGTTCTTCGCCTCGCTGCTGCTGGGCGTGCTCGCCGGCCGGCTCTTCGCCGGACTGCTGGCCCTGGCCTTTCCCGATGTCGCCGCTCACCAGACCCTGTTCGCTCTGGTCGGCATGAGCGCGCTGGCCGTCTCCGTCGTCGGCGGGCCGATGACGATGGCGCTGCTGGCGCTGGAGATGACCGGCGATCTCAAGCTGACGCTCGCGGTGATGGGCGCGGCCGGGGCCGCCTCGCTGGTCACGCGCCGGCTCTTCGGCTTCTCCTTCGCCACCTGGCGCTTCCATCTGCGCGGCGAGAGCATTCGCGGCGCCTATGATGTCGGCTGGATTCGGGATCTCACGGCCGGCAGCATGATGCGGCTCGAAGTGCCGAAGATCGATGCCGATGCCTCGATCGCCGAGGCGCGGCTGAAATACCCGCCGGGCTCGACCAACTACCTCGTCGCCGTCGGCAAGGACGACGCCTATGCCGGCATGGTGCCCCCCGGCGCGCTTTACGATCCCGAACTCGCATTGGACGGCGAAGCCGATAGGCCCGCGCCCGTCACTATCCGCGATCTGCTGCACAACCCCGACCGGATGCTGCTCGCCGGCATGTCGGTGCGCGACACGCTGAAGGCCTTCGACGAGGCCGAGAGCGAGGCGCTGCCGGTGGTCGCCGACCGCGACAGCCGCCGCCTCGTCGGCATCCTCAGCGAGGCCCATGCGATCAAGCGCTACAGCGAGGAGGTCAGCCGCCGCAACCGCGAGCTGACGGGGGAGTAGAACGTTCAGCCTTCGCCCAGCGGCGCCGTCACCACCACCCGCCAATCCGCGATCGCGACCTCCTGCCCCGACGTCACCACGCAGAGGCGGTCGAAGCGGATGCTCCGCCCGGTCAGCCGCTCGCCGATCTCGCGCGCCGCCTGCGCCTTCGCCGCCGCTTCCACCGGCCCGTAGAGCAGCGAGACATGCGGCATGAAGCCTTCGAGTCCCTGCGGATCGAGCGCCTGCTTCAACCGGATGAGCGGCGTCGCCACCGGAAAACGCGCATAGAAGGAGCGGAAATAGGCCTCGCTGGTCTCGACCGCATTCACAGCCTCCGCGAAGGCGGAAACCTCCTGTGCCGCCGTCTCGATCGCATGGGCCAGCGCGTCTGCCGTCATCTCGCTGTCTCCGAGAACGGTCAGGTGAGGCGCGAAGATCGGCGTGCCGAAGCGCCCTGAAAGCTCCTTGACGATCCCGGTCAGGAGGACCTCGTCGGAGGCCGTCGGCAGGAGCCAGATCGAATGGATTCTCGCTGTCATCGGAGTTTCACAAATCCCTTGCAGATAGGCCCATGCCGATGCAATGTTTGTATCAAATAGATCGGCGATGGAAGAAATATTCCAATTGACCGACACTCAGAGGAACGCGGGAGTAGGCGCCTTGCAGCCGGTGACGCAAGCCAGAACGGACAGTGGCGCGGCCATCTCTGTGCGCGGTCTCCAGGTGTCCTACAGTGGCAACCGCGTGCTGCACGGGGTCGATCTCGACTTCGCGCCTGGCAGCTTCACGGCGCTGCTCGGGTCCTCCGGCTGCGGCAAGACGACCTTGCTGCGCGCGCTTTCCGGCTTCGTTCCCGTCGAGAGCGGTTCGATCATGGTGGGCGGGGGCGATGTCGCCGGCCTGCCGCCGGAAAAGCGCGGCATGGCGATGGTCTTCCAGTCCTATGCGCTCTGGCCGCATATGACCGTGCTGCAGAACATCGGCTACGGCCTCAAGCTGCGCGGCAAGTCGAAGGCCGAGATCGCCGCCAAGGTCGGCGAGATGCTCGGCTTCCTCGGGCTTGCTGGCTTCGAGGACCGCAAGGTCACGGCGCTCTCCGGCGGCCAGCGCCAGCGCGTGGCGCTCGGCCGGGCGCTCGCCATCGACCCCGGCATCCTGCTGCTCGACGAGCCGCTTTCCAATCTCGACGCCAAGATCCGCATGGTGATGCGTCACGAGATCCGCGCCATCCAGCAGCGGCTCGGCCTCACCGCCGTCCATGTCACCCATGACCGGGAGGAGGCCATGACCATGGCCGACCGCCTCGTCATCATGCAGGCCGGCCGCGTCGCGCAGGTCGGTACGCCGGAGGAGGTCTATGACCGACCGGCCAGCGCCTTCGTCGCCAATTTCATGGGGGCGGAGAATGTGCTGCCGCTGACGGTGTCGCCCGGCGAGGGCCAGGTGTCCGTGGCCGCCGGCGAAGCCCGTGCCATTCTCGCGGGGCCCGCTGCTGCAGCGCTGCCGACCGGCGAGACGCTCGGCTTTTTCCGCGACGACGTCGCCCGGCTCGGCGCGCTCGATGCGCCCGCCGTGGGCGGCGATCTCGTCGTGCCCGGCACCATCGCCGCGCGCGCCTATCCGGGCGGGGTCTACCGCTACAAGGTCGAGGCCGCCGGCCGCCAGATCACGGTCGACGATGCCGACCGTCACGAACTCGGAACCCAGATCGGCCTGCGCATTCCGCTGCAGCGCCTCCACATCTTCCCGGCATCCGAGGCCGGGATCGCCGCCTGACAGGAAACGGACACGATGCGCATCCTTACGCTTGCCTGCTCGCTCGCCGCGCTGATCGCGGCCTCCCCACTCTCGGCGCAGACGCTCAACGTCGCCTCCGCCGGCGACCAGAACATGGTCGACTATGTGAAGGACTATCTCGGCCCGATGTTCGAGAAGTCCCATCCGGGCGTGAAGGTCGTCTCGGTCGGCACCGGCCCGGGCGATTCCGGTTCCCAGAAGATCCTGGAGAAGCTCGACGCCCAGAAGGGCGCGGCGACCACCGATTTCGACGTCGTTGTCATCCACCAGAAGGCTGCAGGCCAGATGGTCAAGGACGGTTTGCTGGCGAAATACACCGACAAGGTCGACACCGCGAAGCTCGTCTCCAGCGCGACGGCCAAGAATTCGCTCGGCGCCGACGTCTCCGGCTACGTCATGCCGATGTTCCAGTCGCAGACGGCGCTGGCCTACAACGCCGACATGCTGAAGACCCCGCCGAACAACTTCGCCGAACTTGCGGAATGGGTGAAGAAGAACCCCAAGCAGTTCGGCTATAACGGCATCAAGGGCGGCATGTCCGGCGTCGCCTTCGTCGCCGGCTGGGTCTATGCCTTCGGCGGCGACGCCGACAAGCTCATTCAGGGCCCCTATGACGCCGCCGAGAAGGCGAAATGGGACAAGGCCTTCGCCGAGCTTAAGGAGTTCAACAAGAACGCCGTCATCACCCCCGGCAATGCCGGCACGCTCGACATGCTCAACCGGGGCGAGATCGCCATGGGCCCGGTCTGGGTCGACATGTTCTATTCCTGGCAGGCCGACGGCAAGCTGCCGCCGAACATGAAGCTGAAGCTCGCCGCCCCCGGCATGCCCGGCCAGCCGATGTATTACGCCGTACCGGAGAAGGCCGCGCAGAAGAAGCTGGCGGAGGAGTTCATCGCCCTTGCCACCTCGCCTCAGGTGCAGGCGGACGGCATCGTCAAGAGGTTCAACTGGTATCCTGGCATCGATGCCAAGAACCTCGAAGGCAAGCTCGACAAGGCCGCCTGGGACAAGCTCTTCACCGACATCACCCCGAGCGACCTGTCCAAGAACGCCAAGCCCTTCCCGATCGCGCCCTACTTCAACGACATCCTCGAGGGCTACGAGAAGAAGGTCGCGAACTGAGACCATCGTTCACCCGGGATGATGCAGGCAGACGCGGCGTCATCCCGGGCGGGCGAAGCGAAGACCCGGGATCCAGGCCTGAGCCGTTCCGGCATGGATCCCGGATCGGCGCGGCTTTCGCCGCTTGTCCGGGATGACACCCGCGAGTTCTGAAGAAGTGCGAGTGGAATGCCCCTCTCCCAACGCAACCTCGCTCTGCTGCTGATCGCGCCCGGCCTCGCGCTGGTGGCGGCGCTGTTTCTCTATCCGCTGAGCTTCTCGCTGATCTCGGCCTTCACCGGGCCTGATGGCGGCTTTTCGCTGGGTTCGTTCCGCAAGGCCTGGGAGCTCTATTCCGGCGACGTCCTCTTCACGGTCGTCATCGTGCTCGCATCCTGTTTCTTCACAGGCCTTGCCGCCATCGTCATCGCCGGCACGCTGACGCTCGGCGAGAACCGCTACATCGTCGGCACGCTGAAGGCGCTCTATCGCTGGCCGCTCTTCATCCCCTTCATCGTCGCGGCGCAGTGCATGCGCACCTTCCTCGCCAAGAACGGGCTGATGAACAACTCCTTCGTCTCGCTGGGGCTGATGGAGCCGCTGCAGGCGGTGAGCTTCCTCGACTGGCGCGGCATCATCGCCACCTTCGTCTGGAAGCAGACGCCCTTCGTCGCGCTGCTTCTGGCGGGCGCGCTCGCCTCGATCGACCGGGCGACGCTGGAGGCCGGCCGCAATCTCGGCGCCTCGCGCGTGCGGGTGCTGTTCGAGCTGGCTCTGCCGCAGGTGATGCCGCAGCTTCTCGTAGCGCTCGTCCTTTCCTTCGTGACGATGCTCTCGGTGCTCTCCGTCCCGATGATGGTTTCGGGCTCGCAGCCGACCATGCTGACCGTCGACATGGCCTTCCGTATCAACGCCTACGGCGATTACTCGACCGCCAATGCGCTCGGCGTCATCACCTATCTGCTCTCGGCAGGCGCCGCGATCATCTATCTCAAGCGCGGCATGTCGCAGGAGAACAAGCCATGAGCGGCGCCGCGATGATGCGCCTCGCCTCCTCGCTGAAGACGGCATTCGCGGCGGTCCTGCTCGCCGCCTTCGCCTTCGTGCTGATCGGCCCGCTGGCCAATCTCGCCCTCTGGTCCGTGGCCGAGCGCTGGTACACGCCTTACAAGCTGCCGGTCGTCTACGGCACGCGCTACTGGGAGCAGGTCTTCCGCCCGACCGGGGACGCGATGGCCTCGCTCGGCACCTCCGTCTGGATCGCGGTGCTGACTGTCGTCGTCGCGCTCGCGCTCTCGATCCCGGCCGGCTATGCGCTGGCGCGTCTGAAGCTGCCGGCGCGGGCCCTGTTCATGGTGCTCTTCCTGCTGCCGCAGGCTTTTCCCTCGGTCGCGATCTACATCAATGTCGCGCGCGTGTTCTACCAGCTCGGCATCAACGGCACGGTCTTCGCAGTGGTGTTGGTACATGCCGCGCATGGGCTGGTCTATTCGGTGTGGATTGCGGCGGCGGCCTTCGGCGCGGTCGACCGGGATCTGGAGCTGGCGGCGCGCAATATGGGGGCTTCGCCGCTCAGGGCCTTCTTCTCGGTGACGCTGCCGCTCGCCGCCCCCGGCATCATCGCCAGCGGCATCTTCGTCTTCCTCGAATCGCTCGACGAGTTCACCGGCACCTTCTTCGTGGGCGTCCCGCAGGTCACGACGCTGCCGCTGCTCCTCTACAATGCGGCGATGGGCGGCAACTATCAGGTCGCCTCGATCACGGCGCTCATCCTGCTCGTGCCCTCGGTGCTGTTCATGCTCTTCATCGAGCGCTTCCTGCGCGCCGATGTGCTCGCCAAGGTCGGCGCCTGATCAGGCGGCCGGCTTTGTGAGATCGAGCGCCACGCGGCGCACGGAGCTGTCCTCCGGATCGACCGAGACGGC
>NZ_JBMDWH010000144.1:0-3472 GCF_048595345.1 Allobosea sp. | reverse complement strand
GCCAGCTGGTCGGCCGACATTTCGAGCGAGAAGAAGCCGACGATGCCTCCATCGACGGATTTGATCGTGCCGTCTTCCTGCCGCTCGCCGCGCCAGGCTTTTGCGATGTTGAAGGCGATGTTGGTGGCGAGCGAGGTCTTGCCCATGGCGGGGCGCCCGGCGAGCACCACAAGGTCGGAGCGCTGCAGGCCGCCCATGCGCTGGTCGACATCGCGCAGGCCGGTCGAGATGCCGGAAAGGCCGCCGGCGCGCTGATAGGCGCTCGCGGCCATGTCGATGGCGAGGCGCAGCGCCCCGTCGAATTTCTGGAAACCGCCCTCGTAGCGGCCCTTTTCCGCCAGCTCGTAGAGCTTGCGCTCCGCATCCTCGATCTGCTCGCGCGGCGCCATCTCGACGGGGGCGTCATAGGCGACGTTGACGAGGTCCTCGCCGACCCCGATCAACTGGCGGCGGATCGCGAGGTCGTAGATCGTGCGGCCATAGTCGCCGGCGTTGATGACCGTCGTCGCCTCGGCCGCAAGGCGCGCGAGATACTGGCTTGGGGTGATGTCGCCGAGATCGAGATCGCCGACGAAGGTCTTCAGCGTAATCGGCGTGGCGAGCTTGCCGGCGCGGATCATGCTGCCGACCAGCTCGAACACGCGCTGGTGGATCGGCTCGAAGAAATGGTCGGGCAGCAGGAAGTCAGAGACGCGGTAGAAGGCGTCGTTATTCACCAGGATAGCGCCCAGCAGCGCCTGCTCCGCCTCGATGTTGTGAGGCTGGACGCGGTAGTCGGCCTCGCGATTGTCGAGGCGGGCGACGAGGGCTGTGACGGGGGCCATGGCGATCTGGATACGTCAGCGGGAACGGTTGTTGAACGGGAACATATAGAGAACGCAATTTTCCTCGGCAAGCTGTGCCCGTTCTTCACAGCGCGGCGTCCACAACCGGGCGAAGCGCAATCTCATGCCGGGATGCCGGAACGAAAAAAGGCGCCGCGATCGCTCGCGACGCCCCTTCTGCAAAGCCTTCCGGCTCTCAGCGGTCGTCTTCGCCGGCTTCGGCCAGGGCGGCGCCGACTTCGAGGCCGAGGTCGTCCAGATCGAACTCCTCACGGGCCGTGACGGTCTCGCCGGCGGCCTGACGGTCGGCTTCCTGGGCAGAGCGGGCGACGTTGACGGTCACGGTGACCGAGACTTCCGGGTGCAGCACGACCGGAACGGTGTGCAGGCCGAGGGTCTTGATCGGCGTGTTGAGCGTGATCTGGCTGCGGGCCACCTTGAAGCCCTCGGCGACCAGCGCGTCGGCGATGTCGCGGGTCGAGACCGACCCGTAGAGCACGCCGGACTCACCCGACTGGCGCAGGATCACGACGCTCTGGCCGTCGAGGCGCTCGGCGATCGCATCGGCTTCCGACTTGAGTTCGAGGTTGCGGGTCTCGAGCTCGAGCTTCTGGCTCTCGAAGCGCTTCTTGTTGTCCTCGGTGGCGCGCAGCGCCTTGCCGCGGGCGAGAAGGAAATTGCGGCCGAAGCCGTCGCGGACGCGCACGACATCGCCCATCTGGCCGAGCTTGGCGACTCGTTCGAGCAGGATCACTTCCATTTTGTCTCTCCTTGAGGTCTTGGAATCAGGATTTGGCGGGTGGAGGGGGTAGCGCGCGCCTGCGCAGGCCGAACACGGTGTCGGCCAGCCCGATGAGCGCGAGCAGGGGTGTCAGAACGGCCTGCATCACGACCAGCGCGACATAGACCGAGATGAGCATCGGCAGCCGCCAGGAGCGGCCGCGCGACAGGTCGTGCAGCAGGCACAGCCCGCTGAACATGAAGGCGGCGAACAGGGCGCCGCACAGCGCCATGGCGGCCAGGCCGACGAAATTGCCGAGCGCGGCCAGAACGCCGGCGCCGAGCAGGATCAGCAGCGTCACGCGCGGCAGCGTCATCCCCGGAATGAAGGGCCAGGGGCGCGGCAGCCGGCCGGAGATCGCCACCGCCTTGGCCGCCAGCCAGAGATTGAGCGTGATGGTGGTGACGAAGGAGGCGCCGATGCCGAGCGGCACGGCGGGGGCCAGGCTGTCCGCGAGCTCCTTCACCGGCATGTCGGCCGGCAGGGCGATCATCCGGCTGCGGACCATCTCGTTCAGCAGCGTCTCGATCATGCGGGCGACGGCGCCGCGATAGGTGTCGTAATCGGTGGTCATCACCAGCGCGCTGCCGACGGTGGCGAGCGCCGCCGTGCCGGCGATCCACAGCATCAGCTTTCCGAGCGGATACCATTCCAGCACGCCGCGCTCGTCGGTGCGGGCGAGCAGCGCGAGATAGGCGATCCACCAGGCCGGCAGGCCGATGATGAGGGCGAAGGCGACGCCGCCCTTCACCGACAGGGCCACGGCGACCGCGAGCGCGCCGGCGGCGGTCGCGATCAGGCCGGCACGATGGTTCCAGCCCAATGCGGCGATGAAGATGGGGAGGGGGGAAGCGGAATACAGCAGGGCGGACAGCGGCGATCCGGTGATCACCACTGCAAACAAAAGGGCCGCCACGAGGCCCGCGCCGATGCCGACGACCGGAATCATCACTCTCGTCCTGCTGTCCCGCTGCTCGCTGCCTCGAAGGGCCCCGGCAGGGTGAGAGGCGTCTCGCCTCAACGAACCCGGGGGAGTCTCACCGCCGGGCGACTGGGTTCAAACGAAAACCGGAGGCGCCGGGGCACCTCCGGATGATCACATCCGCTCAGCGGATGACGTAGGGCAGCAGGCCGAGGAAGCGGGCGCGCTTGATCGCCTGGGCGAGCTCACGCTGCTTCTTGGCCGAGACGGCCGTGATGCGAGACGGGACGATCTTGCCGCGCTCGGAGATGTAGCGCGAGAGCAGACGCACGTCCTTGTAGTCGATCTTCGGAGCGCCCTCGCCCGAGAAGGGGCAGGACTTGCGGCGGCGGAAGAAGGGGCGACGGGCGCCGGCGGATGCAGTCGACATTCTCAGGCCTCCGCTTCGGCGGTTTCGGTGACTTCGTCGTCACGACGCGGGCGGTCACGGCGCGGGCCGCGATCGAAGCGGTCGCCGCCACGCTCGGGACGGTCCTCGCGGTCACGCTTCTGCAGCATGGCCGACGGACCTTCCTCCAGCTCCTCGACCTTGACGGTCATGAAGCGCAGGATGTCCTCGTTGATGCGCATCTGACGCTCCATCTCCAGCACGGCGGCAGAGGGGGCCTCGATGTTCAGCAGCGTGTAATGCGCCTTGCGGTTCTTCTTGATGCGGTAGCCCAGGGACTTGACGCCCCAGTACTCGACCTTGCGGATGGCGCCGCCATTCGCTTCGATCACGCCCTTGAACTGCTCGACGAGGGTTTCGACCTGCTGCGCGCTGACATCCTGCCGCGCGAGCAGCACATGCTCGTACAATGCCATTTGAGAGTTGGCCTTTCTGTTTCACCCTGCTTCGCCCGGCGCGGAGCCCTCCGAGCCCTGGAACAGGCCCGACAGGATTTC
>NZ_JBMDWH010000143.1:0-4642 GCF_048595345.1 Allobosea sp. | reverse complement strand
GCGAGACCTACGGGCTGGACATCGAGATCGGCTGATGACGACTTCCCCTGCCAAAGCCGTCGTCGGCGTCGATGTCGGCGGCACCTTCACCGATCTGTTCTGGTTCGACGAGGCGGCCAAGCGCTTCCGCACCGCCAAGGTTCCCTCCCAGCGCGGCGACGAGGCCAAGGGCTTCATCGCGGGGCTGACCACCTTCGGCCCGGTCTCTGAGCTCGCCTCCATCGTCCACGGCACGACCGTGGGCACCAACGCCCTGCTCGAGCGGAAGGGCGCCAAGATCGGCGTTATCACCACGCCGGGATTTCGCGACGCGCTGGAGATGCGCCGCCGCGACCGGCGCCAGACCTGGGGGCTGTGGGGCGATTTCACCCCCGCCGCCTCGCGCGACTGCCGGCTGGAGGTGCCCGAGCGTACGCTGGCCGACGGCACGATCCGCACCGCGGTGGATCGCGAGGCGGTGCGCAAGGCCGCCCACGAGCTGATCGCCAAGGGCTGCGAGGCGCTGGCGATCATCTTCATCAACGCCTACGCCAACCCGCAGAACGAGCGCGACGCACTGGACGCCGCGCGCACGGTCTGGCCGAACGAGAACATTGCCTGCTCCTCGGCGATCCTGCCCGAGATCCGCGAGTTCGAGCGGGCCTCGACCACGGCGCTCAACGCCACGCTCCAGCCGGTCGTCGGCTCCTATCTCGGCCGGCTCGAGGACGCGCTGGAAGCCGATGGATTCACCGGTCGCTTCCACATCGTCCAGAGCAATGGCGGCGTGATGTCGACCGCCACAGCGCGGCGCCTGCCCGTGCGCACGGCCCTCTCCGGCCCGGCCGCAGGCGTGATCGCAGCCGCCGCGGTCGCCCGCGCAGCCGGCCATCCCGACATCATCACCGGCGATCTCGGTGGCACCTCCTTCGACGTGTCGCTGATCGCGGGTGGGCAGGCCGCGCTTGCCGCGCAGACGACGATCGATTTCGGCATGGTGATCCGCACGCCGATGATCGAGATCACCACCATCGGCGCCGGCGGCGGCTCGATTGCCCGCGTCGATGCCGGCGGACTGCTGGAAGTCGGCCCTGAAAGTGCCGGCTCCCGGCCGGGCCCCGTCTGCTATGGCCAAGGCAATACCCGCCCGACGCTGACCGACGCCAATCTCGTGCTCGGCCGCATCGATGGCTCGAAGCCGCTCGGCACGCTGCAACGGCTCGATGTCGACGCCGCGAAGGCTGCGATCGCCAGGGAGATCGCCGAGCCGCTCGGCCTCGACGTGATGGCGGCGGCGGCGGCGATCGTAAAGATCGCCAATGCCCGCATGGCCGGCGCGATCCGACTCGTCTCGATCGAACGCGGCCATGATCCGGCGCGCTTCATGGCGATGCCCTTCGGCGGCGGCGGCGCGCTGCATACCGGCGCGCTGATCCACGAGGTGGGTCTGAAAGGTGCGCTCGTCCCGCGCTTCCCGGGGGTCACCTCGGCGCTGGGCTGCGTCATCGCCGATATCCGCCATGACGGCGTGCAGACGGTGAACCTGATGCTCGACGGGCTCGACGCCTCTGCGCTCGATGCCCGCATGGTCGCGGCAGGGCGCGAAGCCCATGCCGTCGTCGCCGATGCCGGGCTCACGGTCGAGCGCATCGACGTGCTCTACGAGCTCGACATGCATTATCTCGGGCAGACGCACACCGTCTCCGTGCCGCTGCCGGTCACGCTCGGGAAGGGCAGCACGGGCGTCAGCGCCGGGATCATCCGCGAGGCTTTCGAAGCCGCCTATGGCGCCGCCTTCAGCCGGCTCCTGCCCGGCATCCCGGTGCGGATCGTGACGCTGCGCACCGCCGCCATCGGCCGCCGGCCAGCCTTCGACCTGACCGCGCTCGCGCCGCCCGCCGAGGCCGATCGCGACACCGCAAGGCGCGGCAGCCGGCAGGTCTATTTCGACGGCATGTGGAAGGAGACCGCCATCTGGTCGCGGCTGGACCTGCCGATCGGCACGCGGATCGAGGGCCCGGCGATCTTCGAGCAGCCCGATGCGACGGTGCTGCTCGACCCGGGCCTCACCGCCGAGGTCGATGCGCTCGGCAACCTCATCATCCTGAGAGGCTGAGCATGGCAGGGCCCGTCACCGACATCGCCGCGACCGCGCTGCTGATCGTCGATCTTCAGAACGACTTCATCCATCCCTGCGGCGCCTATGCGAAGGGCGGCGCGGCCTCGCCGCAGGCGCAGGCCCTGCCCGAGAAGCTGCGCCCGCTTGTCGAGCGTTTCCGCACCAAGGGCGGGCTGGTGGCAGCGACGCAGTTCACGCTGGTGCCGGGGCGTGGGGGCGAACCGCTGATCTCTCCGCATCTCCAGCAGATGCGCCCCTTCCTCAAGCGCGGCGATTTTCTGCCGGGCGGCTGGGGCCACGAGGTCGTCGAGGAGTTGCAGCCGATCGATGTCGGCGTCGAGAAGATCACCTATTCGGCTTTCTACCAGACGAGGCTGGAATGGCTGTTGCGCAAGCTCGGCATCCAGCATCTCGTGGTCGCCGGCATCGTCACCAATGGCGGCGTCGCCTCGACCGTCCGCGACGCGCATGTCCGCGATCTCGACGTGACCGTGCTGGAGGATGGCTGCGCGGCGCCGACCCCGGCGATGCATGGGGAGGCGATCGCGGCCTTGAAGCCGGTCGCCCGCATCGCGACCATCGCCACCGTGCTGGCCGAGGTCGAAGCGCTATGAACCGCGTGCTCCCCGCGGCCAGCGGCGCCTTCGAGGCCGAAGCCGATGTCCTGATCGTCGGGGCGGGTGCGGCCGGGCTGGTCGCGGCGCTCGCCGCGAGCGAGGCGGGCGCCGAGGTCGTCGTTGTGGAGCGGGACGCGGTACCGAGCGGCTCGACGGCGCTCTCGGCCGGCCTGATTCCCGCCGCCGGCACGCGTTTCCAGCGCGAGGCGGGCATCGCGGACAGCCCGGAGCTGTTCGCCGCCGACATCATGGCCAAGGCCGAGGGCGAGCCCGATGCGGCCGTGGTCGCAAGGCTGACGGAGCGGATCGGGCCCGTGCTGGAATGGCTGGCCGATTCGCACGGCCTGCCTTTCGACGTGGTGACCAACTTCTCCTATCCCGGCCATTCCGCCCGGCGCATGCACGGCCTGCCCAAGCGCACCGGCTCGGAGCTGATCGACCGGCTGCGCGAGGCGGTCGAAGCCCGCGACATCCCGATCCTGACGGAGTTCCGCGCGACCACCCTCTTCACCGACGCGGCCGGCCGCATCGCGGGCATCGCCGGCACGCGGCCCGGCGGAGGAGAGGAGCGCATCGGCTGCAAGGCGCTCGTGCTCGCCTGCAACGGCTATGGCGGCAACCGCGATCTCGTCGCGAAACACATCCCGCAGATGGCAGACGCGCTTTGGTTCGGCCATTCCGGCAATGAGGGCGACGCGGTGCTCTGGGGGCAGGCGCTCGGCGCCGAACTCGTCCATATGTCCGGCCATCAGGGCCATGGCTCGGTGGCGCAGCCCCACGGCATCCTAATCAGCTGGGCGACGGTGATGGAGGGGGGATTCCAGGTCAACGCCGCCGGCGAGCGCTTCTCGGATGAGAGCCACGGTTATTCGGAGCAGGCTGCGACCGTGCTCGCCCAGCCCGAGGGCAAGGCCTGGACGATCTTCGACGAGCGCATCGCCGGCATCGCCCGCCAATTCGAGGATTTCCGCAACGCCGAGGCGCAGGGCGCGATCGCCAGGGCGCAGGACATGGCCGGCCTCGCCGCCGCGCTCGGGCTTCCCGAGACCAGCCTTGCGGCCACCGCCGCCGAGGTCGCTGCGCTGAAGCGCGGCGAAGGCAGCGACCGCTTCGGCCGCGACTTCCGGAACGCGCCTGACCTGGAGGCGCCCTTCTGCGCCGTGCGCGTCACGGGCGCGCTGTTCCACACCCAGGGCGGGCTGCGCATCGACCGAGCCGGCCGCGCGCTGCGCCCGGACGCTTCGGCCCTGCCCAATCTCTTCGCCTGCGGCGGCGCGGCCGTGGGAGTCTCCGGCCCTCTCGCTTCCGGCTATCTCTCCGGCAACGGCCTGCTGACCGCGGTCTGCCTCGGCGAGATCGCGGGGCGAGAAGCGGCGCGGCCCGCCCGCGCCGGGTGAGCGCGCATGGCCTCTGCCTCCCGCGCTCGCGGCGCGCGAGGCAGCACGCTCAATACATTGCCTCGTAGCCGCAATTGACGACCAGCTCGGAGATGGAAGCCGTGTTCGGCAGCGCAACGACCAGGGCAACGATCCGCGCAATGTCTTCCGGCTGCGTCATCTCGCTGCCCGGCTTGGCCGCCTCCGCCACCATATCCGTCGCGACAGAGCTGGGGCAGAGCGAGAGCGATCTGACGCCGGCCTCGAATGCCGCCTGCCGCACCGCATGAGAAAGCGCGACCATGGCGAACTTGCTCATCTGGTAGCCGGCATTGGCGTTGCGCACCCGCTTGCCGGACAGGGAGGCGATGTTGATGACCCTCCCCTCCCCGGCGGCCTTCAGATGCCCAAGCGCCGCCTGGATCAGCCGGAACGGCGCCTTGACGTTGATCGCCAGCAGCGCGTCGAGCCCGGCCGGATCGCCGGCCTCGAGCGAGACGTCGCGCAAGATCCCGGCGGCGTTGACCAGCACGTCGATCCGCCCGAAGCGC
>NZ_JBMDWH010000142.1:0-14982 GCF_048595345.1 Allobosea sp. | reverse complement strand
CCGGACGTGCTCGACCCCGCGCTGCTGCGCCCGGGCCGCTTCGACCGCCAGATCGTGGTTCCGAATCCCGACGTTGCCGGCCGCGAGAAGATCCTGCGCGTCCATGTGCGCAAGGTCCCGATGGCGCCCGATGTCGATCTGAAGATCCTCGCCCGCGGCACGCCCGGCTTCTCGGGCGCGGACCTGATGAACCTCGTCAACGAGGCCGCGCTGCTGGCGGCTCGTCGCGGCAAGCGCATGGTCACCCATGCCGAATTCGAGGATGCCAAGGACAAGGTCATGATGGGCGCCGAGCGCAAATCCATGGCGATGTCCGAGGAGGAGAAGAAGCTCACCGCCTATCACGAGGCGGGCCACGCCATCGTCGGACTTTATGTCCCCGCTGGCGTTCCGGTCCACAAGGCGACGATCATCCCGCGCGGCCGCGCGCTGGGCATGGTCAAGTTCCTGCCCGAGGGCGATCGGTACTCGATGAAGTACAAGGAGTTCACCTCGCAGCTCGCCGTCGCCATGGGCGGGCGCGTGGCCGAAGAGATCACGTTCGGCAAGGAGAACATCACCTCCGGCGCCACCGGCGACATCCAGCAGGCGACCAAGATGGCCAAGGCCATGGTCACCCAGATGGGCTATTCCGACGAGCTCGGCATGGTGGCCTATGGCGACAACCAGGAAGAGGTGTTCCTGGGCATGTCGATGGGCCGCAGCCAGTCGCTGTCGGAATCCACCGCTCAGAAGATCGACGCCGAGGTGAAGCGCCTCGTCGACGAAGGCTATCGCGACGCCAAGGAGATCCTGACCAAGCATCACGCGGAGTTCGTGCAGGTCGCCGAGGCGTTGCTCGAATTCGAGACGCTCACGGGCGAGGAAATCCGCGATCTGATCGCCGGCAAGCGCCCCTCGCGCGATCTCGACGACACGCCGCATGCCCCGCGCGGCTCGGCCGTGCCGAGTGCCGGCAAAGGCCGCAAGCGCGACGAGCCCGATGCCGGGCTGGAGCCTCAGCCGCAGGCCTGAGGCGGTCGGAGCGGGTAAGGTTGAAGAGGGCGGTCGAAGGGCCGCCCTTTTTCGTGTCGCGCTGCACCGTCATTGCGTGGAGCGCAGCGACGAAGCAATCCAGGGAGACGTAGAGCGCTGCCACCCCTGGATTGCTTCGCGGAGCCTGTCCTTGGGCGCTCCGTAGGCAAGACCCGAGGGCTCGCAATGACGCGCAGCTGGATAGGGCGCTATCGGCCCGCTGTCACCCTCCGTCACAATTTGTGAGAAGGCGCTAACCGGTTTTCGCTATAGAACGCGGCGATCCGGGCATGATGCCTGCTGGAAGCACATCGGAATGACACGCAAATATTTCGGCACGGACGGCATTCGCGGGCGGGCCAACGGCGTCATCACGCCGGACCTCGCCCTGAAGGTCGGCCAGGCGACGGGGCTCGCCTTCGGACGAGGCGATCATCGCCACCGGGTGGTGATCGGCAAGGATACGCGGCTCTCCGGCTACATGATCGAATACGCCATGGTGGGCGGCTTCACCTCTGTGGGGATGGATGTGATGCTGCTCGGGCCGATGCCGACGCCGGCCGTGGCGATGCTCACGCGCTCGATGCGCGCCGATTTGGGCGTGATGATCTCGGCATCCCACAACGCCTATGAGGATAACGGCATCAAGCTGTTCGGCCCGGACGGCTACAAGCTGAACGACGATCTGGAGCGTGAGATCGAGGCGCTGATCGACGCCGATCTCAGCCCGCGGCTGTCCACCTCCCAGAATCTCGGCCGCGCCAAGCGCATCGACAGCGCGGCGGCCCGCTATGTCGAGTTCGCCAAGCGCACCATGCCGCGCAATATGAGCCTGGAAGGCCTGCGCATCGTGCTCGATTGCGCCAATGGCGCCGCCTACAAGGTCGCGCCGGAAGCGCTGTGGGAGCTGGGGGCCGAGGTCATCACCATCGGCGTGGACCCGGACGGCTTCAACATCAACCGCGATGTCGGCTCGACCCATCCGGCGACGCTGGTGAGCAAGGTTCGTGAGCTGCGCGCCGATATCGGCATTGCGCTGGATGGGGATGCCGATCGCGTCCTGATCGTCGACGAGCAGGGGCAGGTGGTGGATGGCGACCAGCTGATGGCGGTGATCGCCCGCTCATGGCTGGAGGATGGCCGGCTCTCCGCGCCGGGCATCGTCGCGACCGTGATGTCCAATCTCGGCCTGGAGCGCTATCTGGCCGGCCTCGGCCTTTCGCTGGCGCGCACCGCGGTGGGCGATCGCTATGTGCTGGAGCATATGCGCAGCCATGGCTTCAACCTCGGCGGCGAGCAGTCCGGCCACATCATCCTCTCGGATTTCGGCACCACCGGCGACGGGCTGGTGGCCGCGCTGCAGCTGCTGGCCGTGGTGAAGCGGATGGAGAAGCCCGTCTCCGAGGTCTGCCATTGCTTCGAGCCGCTGCCGCAGATCCTGAAGAATGTCCGCTACAAGGCCGGCAAGCCGCTGGAGCAGCAGCCGGTGCTGAGCGCCATCGAGGCCGCCAAGCAACTGCTCGGCGAGAGCGGGCGCCTCGTGATCCGTCCCTCGGGCACCGAGCCGGTGATCCGCGTCATGGCCGAGGGCGACGACCGGGTGCTGGTCGAGCGCGCGGTCGATGATGTGGTCGAGGCGGTGACGAAGGCGGCGGCCTGACTGCCAGGCCCCTCACACCACCGCGGTCAGCCCGCCATCGACCATGAGCAGATGGCCGTTGACGTAATCGGACGCCGCGGAAGACAGGAAGATCGCGGCGCCGATCAACTCCTTCGTCTCGCCCCAGCGGCCAGCAGGGGTGCGGTTGCAGAGCCAGCTCGAGAAGGCTTCGTCGGCCATCAGCGCGGCATTGAGCTCGGTCGCGAAATAACCCGGGCCGATGGCGTTGGACTGGATATTGTGCCTGCCGAGCTCGGCGGCGAGACCGCGCGTCATCATCTTCACGGCGCCCTTGGAGGCGGTGTAGGGGATGATCGTGGGACGGCCGAGCTCGCTCTGTACCGAGCCGATATTGACGATCTTGCCGCGCTTGCGCGGCACCATGCGCTTCGTCACCGCCTGCGTGACGTAGAAGACCGCGTGGAGATTGGTGTTCATCAGCTCGTGCCAGCCCTCGACCGGAAACTCGGTGATCGGCGCGCGCTTCTGCATGCCGGCATTGTTGATGAGGATGTCGATCGGGCCGATCTCGGCCTCGATCGCGGCGACGCCCGCTTCCACGGCCGGCTGGTCGGTGACATCGAAAGCCGCGACGGAGACCTTGCGGCCGGCCTTGGCCAAGCTCTCGCGGGCCTGCTCGAGCTTGGCTGCATTGCGGCCGTTCAGCACGACATGGGCGCCGGCCTCCGATAGGCCCTCCGCCATGGCGAGCCCGATGCCCTGGCCCGAGCCGGTGATCAGGGCGATCTTGCCTTCGAGGCTGAACAGCGACAGGGACATGGCGGGTTCCTCAGGAATGCCGTCTTGCGATGGCAGTTTGCGTTTGCGCTCGGTGGGGCGCCTTGGGTAAGCAGATTTCAATCGATTAGACAACGATGCGGCATTCGTCATTCCGCATCATGGGGAGGCCAGAACCATGCGTGCCGTCGTCATCCATTCCGAGAAGGATCTGCGCGTCGAGGCGACCCATGCGCCGGGGCTCGGGCCCCGCGATGTGCGCGTGCGGATCGAGGCCGGGGGCATCTGCGGTTCGGACCTGCACTACTATCTGCATGGCGGCTTCGGCACGATCCGGGTGCGCGAGCCGCTGATCCTCGGTCACGAGATCGCCGGACGGGTCGAGGCCGTGGGCGAGGAGGTCTCCCGCGTGAAGCCGGGCGACCGCGTCGCCGTCAATCCGAGCCGCGCCTGCGGGCATTGCCGCTATTGCCAGATGGGCCTGCAGCAGCATTGCACCGACATGCTGTTTTACGGCTCGGCGATGCGCTTTCCGCATGTGCAGGGCGGTTTCCGCGACGTGCTGGTCGTCGAGGAGGGGCAGGCGGTGAAGGTCGCGACCGGGGTCACCTCTTCGCAGGCGGCCTTCGCCGAGCCGCTGGCGGTGTGCCTGCACGCGGCCAAGCGGGCGGGCTCGCTGCTGGGAAAGCGGGTGCTGGTGACGGGTGCGGGGCCGATCGGTGCGCTGACGATCGTCGCGGCGAAGGCTGCGGGCGCGGCCGAGATCGTCGCGACCGATGTCGTGGACGGGCCGCTGCCGGTGGCACTCAAGATGGGCGCGAAGGCCGCGATCAACGTGATGGCGGAGCCGGATCGACTCAAGGAAGAATACGGGGCCGAGAAGGGCGCCTTCGACGTGATGTTCGAGGCCTCCGGCAACCAGCATGCGCTGACGGGGGCCTTCGACGTGGTTCGTTCCGGGGGCACCATCGTGCAGATCGGCAACGGCGGTCAGTTCACGCTGCCGATGAACGTCGTCGTAGCGAAGGAATTCGAGCTGCGCGGCTCGTTCCGCTTCCACGAGGAATTTGCCTGGGCTGTCGATATGATCGGCTCAGGCTCCATCGACCTGTCGCCGCTGCTGACCGCGACCGTGCCGGTGGACCGCGCCGTCGAGGCCTTCGACCTCGCCGCCGACAAGTCGAAGGCGATCAAGGTGCAGCTGGATTTCGCTTGAGGGCTGAGGTCTCATTCTCGGACGCCGCGCAGCGGTGACCCGAGAATCTCTTCACGCGAAGGCACCCAGGGGCTCAGGCATCCAGGGGCTCATGGCCTGAGATGCTCGGGTCAAGCCCGAGCATGACGGCTGCCACTCTCAGAACAGCCCCTCGATCTGCCCCTTCGCGTCGATATGGATGCGCTCGGCCGCCGGCTCGCGCGGCAGGCCGGGCATGGTCATGATGTCCCCGCAGATGGCGACGACGAAGCCGGCGCCGGCCGAGAGCCGCAATTCGCGGAGCGGCACGATGTGGCCCGAAGGAGCGCCGCGCAAAGAGGGGTCGGCCGAGAAGGAATACTGCGTCTTGGCGACGCAGATCGGCAGGTCGCCGAACCCGGCTAACTCGAGTTCGGCGAAGCGGGCTTCCAGCTTGGGCGAGACGGCGACGCCGCCGGCGCCGTAGATCTCGCGGGCGACGGTCTCAAGCTTTTCGCGCAGCGGCATCGCATCCGGGTAGAGCGGGGCGAAATCGGCCTCGCCACCATCGGCGATGGCGGCGACCTTGCGGGCCAGCTCCTCGGTGCCGGCACCGCCTTCTGCCCAGTGGCGGCAGATCACCGCCTCGACGCCGAGATGGCTGCGGCAGAAGGAGCGGATCAGTTCGTGCTCGGCGGGCGTGTCGCTGGTGAAGTTGTTGATCGCGACGATCGCCGGCACGCCGAATTTGCGGATATTGCCGACATGGCGGGCGAGGTTGGCGAGGCCCGCTTCCAGCGCCTTCAGATCCTCCTGCCCGAGCGCGTCCTTGGCCAGCCCGCCATGCATCTTCAGGGCGCGCACCGTGGCGACGACGACCGCCGCAGCCGGTTTCAGCCCGGCCTTGCGGCATTTGATGTCGAAGAACTTCTCGGCACCCAGATCGGCGCCGAAGCCGGCCTCGGTCACCACATAATCGGCGAGCTTGAGGGCGGCCTTGGTCGCGATCACCGAATTGCAGCCATGGGCGATGTTGGCAAAGGGGCCGCCATGGACGAAGGCCGGCGTGCCTTCCAGCGTCTGCACCAAATTCGGCATCAGAGCGTCCTTCAGCAGCACGCTCATGGCGCCGGTGGCCTTCAGATCGGCGGCGGTGGCCAGACGCCTGTCATAGGCGCGGCCGACGACGATGCGGCCCAGGCGGTCCTCCAGATCCGCGGCGTCCCTGGCCAGACAGAAGATCGCCATCACCTCCGAGGCGACGGTGATGTCGAAGCCGTCCTCGCGCGGGAAGCCGTTGCCCGCTCCGCCGAGCGAGGAGACGATGGAGCGCAGCGCGCGGTCGTTCATGTCGAGAACACGCCGCCAGGCGATGTGGCGGGCGTCGAGCCGCAGCCCGTTGCCCCAATAGATGTGATTGTCGACCAGGGCCGCGAGCAGGTTGTGGGCGCTGGTGATGGCGTGGAAATCGCCGGTGAAATGCAGGTTGATCTGCTCCATCGGCACGATCTGGGCATAGCCGCCACCGGCGGCGCCGCCCTTGATGCCGAAGCAGGGTCCGAGGGAGGGCTCGCGCAGGGCGATCATGGTCTTGCGGCCGACGCGGCGTAGACCATCGCCGAGGCCCACCGTGGTGGTCGTCTTGCCTTCGCCGGCCGGGGTGGGGCTGATCGCGGTGACTAGGATGAGCTTGCCGTCCGGCCTCTCGGAGAAGCCCGGCACCGCCGCGGTATCGACCTTCGCGATGACCTTGCCATAGGGGTGCAGCGCGGCGGCCGGCAGGCCCGCTTCCTCGGCTACATCGGCGATGGGGCGCAGCGTCGCGGCGCGGGCGATTTCGATGTCGGTCGGCATCCGTCCCTCGGGTGGTGTCAGGCACCGGCGCCGTCTGCGGGCGCGGCCGGGCGAGACACTGGCGGAAGGGCGCCGCCGCGCCAAGAGCTTTGGTGCCGCCGCCGGCCGCGATGCACAGGCGGAGGTGCCGCCTTTGGCGCGCAGCGGACGAAGACTTCCCGCAGGGCGCGCCATGTCTTTTGACAGAGGGCGGACCGGCTGGGGCTGCTAACCCTGCCGGGTCCGGTTGTCGGGCCCGCCTTGCCGAGCGAGCGGGCCGCCGGTTACGAAGGAGGCCGCTTCGCGACCGTTTCACCGGCGGTCGGCGGCACTCGGGGCATGGGGATGGATCGTCGTATCTGGCCGGCGGGAAATCATGGCGTCGCCACCCTGCTTCAGGGCTGGACCGGCGTCGAATGCCCGCTGGGCCCGCCCGCATCCTGGCCCCAGCGCCTGCGCGACGGCCTCGATCTGGTGCTGCCCTCGCCGGCGCCGATGGTGTTGCTCTGGGGCGAGCAGGCCCTGATGTTCTACAATGACGGCTATGCGGCGATCGCCGGCGCGCGCCATCCGACGATCCTGGGGATGAGCGCCTTCGAGGGCTGGCCCGAGGTCGCCGACTATAATCGCGAGGTGGTGAAGCGGGTCTTCGCCGGCGAGACCCTGTCCTATCGCGATCTGCCTTTCGTCCTCTACCGCAACGGACAGCCCGAGGAGGTCTGGCTGAACGTCGATTACAGCCCGCTCTTCGACGAGCAGGGCCGGACGGTCGCGGTCCTGGCCGTGCTGCACGAGACAACCGAGCGGGTGCAGACCGAGGAGCTGCTGCGCCGGCGCGAGCGGGAGCTGGCGCAGGTGCAGAAGATCGGACGGGTCGGCGGGCTGGAGGTCGATCTGCGCTCCGGCTTCCGCAACCGGCGCTCGCCGGAATACCTCGCCATCCACGGCCTGCCCGCCGATGCTGCGCATGAAACGCATGAATCCTGGGTGGCGCGGCTGCATCCCGAAGATCGCGAATGGGTGGAGCGCCATTTCCGCGAGGCGGTGGCCGGCACCGAGACCGACTACCACGCCGAGTACCGGATCGTCCGGCCTTCGGACGGGCAGGTGCGCTGGATCTCGGCGACTGCCCAGATCGAGCGCGACGCGCAAGGGCGGCCGCAGCGGCTGATCGGCGCCCATCGCGACATCACCGAGCGGCGCGAGGCTGAGGCGGACCAGCGCCTGCTGATGCAGGAGCTGGCGCACCGGGTGAAGAACACGATGGCGATGATCCAGGCCATCGCCTCGCAGACGCTGCGAAGCGCCGATTCGCTCGAAAGCGCCAATGCCGCTTTCACCGCTCGCCTCGGGGCGCTGGCGCGGGCACATGATCTGCTGGTGGCCGGCCCGCGCGCCGATGCCGACATCACCGACATCGTGCGCAGCATCGTCGGCATCCAGGGCGATGCGTCACGCTTCGAGATCGCGGGGCCTGCGCTCGTGCTGGGTCCGCGCGCGGCGCTGGCACTGACGCTCATCCTGCACGAGCTGACGACGAACGCGGTCAAATACGGCGCGCTCTCCAATGAGCGCGGGCGCGTGCTGGTGAACTGGCGAATCGACGAGATCGAGGGCCTGCGCCAGTTCCGCCTGCGCTGGCAGGAGACGGGCGGGCCGCCGGTGACGGCGCCCTCGCGAGCCGGCTTCGGCTCGCGGCTGATCGCGCGCTCCTTCCCCGGCGCGCGCGATGGCACCGCCAGCGCCTATCTGCCCGGCGGTCTCGTCTTCACGCTCGACGCGCCTTTCGAGGCACTGGCCGGCGGAGCGGATGAGGGCGGCTGATCCGGTCAGCCTTTCAGATGGGCGTTCTGCGGAAACAGGATCTTGCGAGCGGCCTCGTCGACCTCCGTCTTGAAGGCGGCGCTGTCCTTCAGCGCGAGCGCGCGCTGCGCGGCTGGCCTGGCGGAGATCTCGTCGGTGTGGCGCTTCACTTGCGGGAACATCGTCTCCCAGTTCTCGCCGACGGCGAAGGCGAGCCGCGTCGCCCAGCCCCACACCGCCATGTCGACGAGGGTATAGGTGTCGCCCAGCATGTAGCGCCGCGTCTTCAGGCGATCCTCGATCAGGCCCCAATGGCGCTCGGCCTCGCGGGCATAGCGGTTGATGGCATAGGGTATCTTCTCGGGCGCAAAGCGGCTGAAATGGACGTGCTGCCCGCAATAGGGGCCGACGCCGGTGGCGACGAACATCAGCCAGGACAGCATGTCGCCGCGCGCCTCCGGCGTGTCCGGCGGGAGGAACTGCCCCGTCTTTTCAGCGAGATAGAGCAGGATCGCGTTGGAATCGAAGATCTTGACATCGCCATCGGTCAACGCAGGCGTCTTGCCGTTCGGATTGATCGAGAGGAAGTCCGGCGCGAACTGCTCCCCCTTGCGCGTGTCCACCGGCACCAGCTCGTAGGGCAGGCCGGCCTCTTCCAGAAACAGTGCGACCTTCGCCGGGTTGGGCGAAGGGTGATAATAGAACCTGATCATGGCGGCCTCCCGCAATTCGGCGTCGTCTGGCTCGGGATGGGACCGCAGATCGCCCGGCGTCGCAATGGCGGCGCACGCATGGTGGCCGCGCTTCGCAGTCTCGTGATCTGGCACTCGCCTGGGACTTGCCCCACATGGTATCGGGGCAACCTCAGTCGCCCAGAAGCCGGAAGGTCACGTCTATGCCGCCCCGTCCCGTGATGCTGATGATTCTCGATGGCTGGGGCTGGAGCGAGGACAGCGCGAACAATGCCGTGCGCCTCGCCAAAACCCCGAATTTCGACCGGTTCTGGCAGAATTCGCCGCGCGCCTTCCTGAAGACCTCCGGGCTCGACGTCGGGCTGCCCGAGGGGCAGATGGGCAATTCGGAGGTGGGCCATCTCAATCTCGGCGCCGGCCGCGTCGTGATGCAGGATCTGCCGCGCATCAATCAGGCGATCGCGGACGGCTCGATCGCGCAGGCCATCGAGGCGAGCGGGCTCGTCGCGGCGCTGAAGGCCAGCGGCGGCGCCTGCCACCTGCTCGGGCTGGTCTCGCCCGGCGGCGTGCATGCCCATCAGGACCACGCCGTGGCTCTGGCGAAAATCGTGGCCGGGCAAGGCGTGCCGGTGAAGCTGCATGTCTTCACCGATGGGCGCGACACGCCGCCGCAATCGGCCGCCGATTATGTGAGGGCGTTCGAGGCGGCGCTGCCGCCCGGAGCGACGATCGCCAGCATCAGCGGCCGCTATTACGCGATGGACCGTGACAACCGCTGGGAGCGGGTGGAAAAGGCCTGGCGCGCGATGGTGCTGGGGCAGGGCGAGGCTTTCCCCGACGCCGCCTCGGCCATCGCCGCGGCCTATGCGGGCTCGATCACCGACGAATTCATCCTGCCCGCGGCCATCGGCGGCTTTGACGGGATGAAAGATGGCGACGGGCTGCTGAGCTTCAATTTCCGCTCCGATCGCATCCGCGAGATCCTGAACGCCGTGCTGGAGAGCGATTTCACCGGATTCGAGCGGCCGCGCGTGCCGAAGCTGGCGAAGGCCGTCAGCATGACCTCCTACAGTGCCGAGCTGGACAAGGTGATGCCGGCGCTGTTCGCGCCGCAGATGCTGGGCAATGGGCTCGGCGAGACGGTCTCGAAGGCGGGGCTGTCGCAGCTGCGCATGGCCGAGACGGAGAAATATCCGCACGTCACCTATTTCTTCAATGGCGGCGAGGAGACGCCCTTCGCCGGCGAGGACCGGCTGATGGTGCCCTCGCCCAAGGTCGCGACCTATGATCTGCAGCCGCAGATGTCGGCGCCGGAACTGACCGCCAAGGCCGTCGAGGCGATCGACAGCGGGCGCTACGATCTCGTCATCCTCAACTTCGCCAACACCGACATGGTCGGCCATACCGGCGTGCTTTCGGCCGCGATGGCCGCTGCCGAGGCGGTCGACGCCGGGCTCGGGGCTATCGCGGCGGCCGTCGAGCGGCAGGGCGGCGCGCTGCTGGTGACGGCCGATCACGGCAATGCCGAGCTGATGGTGGATCCGATCACCGGCAAGCCGCATACGGCGCACACCACCAATCCGGTGCCGCTGATGCTGATCGGCGGGCAGGCGAAGGCGCTGGCGGATGGACGGCTGGCCGATATCGCGCCGACGCTGCTGGCGTTGATGGGCGTCGCGCAGCCGGCCGAGATGACCGGCGCGTCGCTGCTGCGCTGAACCAGTTTGCCCAAATAAGAACGGCGCGGGCCGAGCCCGCGCCGTTCTTCGTTCCGTCAGCCTCGACCGAAATCTTTTCAGTATTTCCGGACCACCGGCGGCGGCGCGTAGGCAACCGGCTCCGGCGTGCCGCAGCAATTCGGGTCGTTGAAGTTCCAGCGCATGCCGATGCGGAAATCGTGGCTGTCGATGTCCTTGGCCTTGAGCGGAGCATAGCTCTCCGCCAGGAAGGCGTTCTGGATGCGGCCCGAGCGGGCATCGCCGAGATTGAGGTAGCGATAGCCGAATTCTAGCGTGAGGTTCTTGTTCACCTCGTAGCCGAAGCCGGCCATGAGCGCCCAGGCGAGACCGGTCTTGGTGCCGCTCTGGGCGGTGCCGAGCGACGGGGAGACCGGGCCGAACGGGTAATTCGAGAACACGATGCCCTGATCGGTCAGTCCGGAGATGGTGTTGCTGGCGAAGCCGATGCCGGCGCCGATATAGGGCGTCAGGCAGTTCCAGGTGCCGAGATCGACATAGCCGTTGAACAGCGTGACCAGCGAGGTCAGGTTGCCCTTGTAGGTGTTCGTCTGCGGACCGCCCGCGAAGGGGTTGTAGAGGGTGTCGCTGACGCCGATCGACGAAGAGCCGCGGTATTCACCCGTGATGTCCGCGCGGAACCAGTTGTTGAAGCGATAGCCGATGCCGACGCCGCCGAAGAAGGCGGCGTTGCTCTTGGCGGCGCCGAAGAAGGAACCGCCATACTGGGCGACGTCGTCCTGCTGATACTTGCCGACGCTTTGGGAGCCGACGCCGATGTCGCCGCGCAGATAGACGCCCGAGGAAATCGTGCCCTTGAGCCCGAGCGGCTCCGGCGGCGGGGGAGGCGGGGCGTAGGCGAGGTCTGCGGCCTGGGCCGCTGCGGATGCGCCGAGAGCCAGGGCTCCCGCAAGCGCAAGAGATTTCAGGCTGCCCATGGCAGTGTCCTTCGCGTTTGCGCGGCGCAGAAGAACGCAAGCCCGCGCGAGTTACCAACGCCAGGACGGTGGCAGGAATTTCCTAACCGACACTTAACCTTAACCGCTAACCTTACTGCTTGTTGAAGCCCGGCTTCTCGGGCCGTTCCGCGCCGATCGTCGCGGTGGCGCGATCACCGCGCGCCCGGCGGGCGAGGGCCTCGAACTCCTGACGGATCTCCTCGATCTTGTCGGCGTCAAGTTCCTCCAGATCGAGCAGTTCGTTGCGCGCGCCCGCGATGCGGTTGATCAGCTCGTCGAGCTTGATCTGCATCGCGGCCGTGTCTCGGTTCTGGCTGTTCTGGATGATGAAGACCATCAGGAAGGTAACGATGGTCGTCGAGGTGTTGATCACCAGCTGCCAGGTGTCGTTGAAGCCAAAGATCGGCCCCGACAATCCCCATATCACGATGAGCCCGGCTGCGCCGACGAAGGTCTGCGGCTTGCCGGCCCATTGCGAGACGCGCTGGGACAGGCGGGTGAACAGCGACCGGTCGCTCTGCGGCAACCTTCGCTTGGCCATGGCGTCTCTCCGGATCATGGGCTCCCGGCCCATAACCGGAAGCTGGCAAGGTCGTTCCGGAGCGCCGCCATTCGTGCGAATGCGCACAGCGCTCCGTCGCCGGCCGCCCCTCAGCCTGCCAGCCGTTGAGCGTGCCAGGCGATGTGCTGGGCCATGAAGGTCGAGACGAAATTATAGGAGTGGTCGTAGCCGTCCCGCAGATTGAGCTGCAGGGGGATGCCGGCGGTCGCGCAGGCGAGTTCCAGCAGTTGCGGGCGAAGGCCTTCCTCGAGAAAGCCGTCTGCCGTGCCCTGATCGACGAGAAGCTCGTCCAGCCGGTGCCCGTCCGCGATCAGCAGGGTGGAATCATAGGCACGCCAGGCGGATTCGTCGGTGCCGAGATATTTTTCGAAGGCCGGTCGCGACCAGCCCGCGGTCGAGGGCTGGCTGATCGGTGCGAAGGCGGAGACCGAGGCGAAGCGGCCCGGATTCTTCAGCGCGAGCGTGATCGCGCCATGCCCGCCCATGGAATGGCCGAAAATGCCCTGGCGGCTCATGTCCAGCGCGAAATGCCGGGCGACCAGCGCCGGCAATTCATCGCGCACATAGCTCTCCATGCGGTAGTTCTTCGCATAGGGCTCCTGCGTCGCGTCGAGATAGAAGCCGGCGCCGCAGCCGAACTGCCAGTTCTCCGGCTCGTCCGGCACGCCTTCGCCCCGCGGGGAGGTGTCCGGGCAGATCACCGCGATGCCGTTCGCGGCGGCGGCGGCCCGGTACTCGCCCTTGTCCATGACGTTCTGGTGCGAGCAGGTGAGGCCCGACAGATACCACAGCACCGGCACCGGGCCTTCCTCCGCCTGGGGCGGCAGGAAGATGGCGAAGGTCATCGGGCAGGCGGTCGTCTCGCTCTGGTGGCGGTAGACGCGCTGCGAACCGCCGAAGGCCTTCGAGGAGGAGAGGAGTTCCATAAGCCGTCCTTTTGCTTCTTGCTCGGCGCTGAACGCACCCCCACCGTCATCCCGGATCGGCGCGGCTGACGCCGCTTGTCCGGGACGACGCTGGGTTTCAGTGGCTCATGGATAAGGCCAGAGCGCGGCGGCTTCAGTAGACCACGACGCTGCGGATCGACTTGCCCTCATGCATCAGGTCGAAGCCGTGGTTGATCTCGTCGAGGCTGAGCTTGTGGGTGATCAGATCGTCGATGTTGATCTTGCCCTCCATGTACCAGTCGACGATCTTCGGCACGTCGGTGCGCCCGCGCGCGCCGCCGAAGGCGGTGCCCTTCCAGACGCGGCCGGTGACGAGCTGGAAGGGACGGGTGGAGATTTCCTTGCCGGCCTCGGCGACGCCGATGATGATCGACTCGCCCCAGCCGCGATGGCAGCACTCCAGCGCCTGGCGCATGACGTTGGTGTTGCCGGTCGCGTCGAAGGAGAAGTCGGCGCCACCGCCGGTCAGATCGACGATGGCCTGCACGACCTTGTCGTTGCCAACCTCCTTGGGGTTGATGAAGTCGGTCATGCCGAATTTGCGCGCCATCTCCTGCTTGGACGGGTTGATGTCGACGCCGATGATCTTGTCGGCACCGACCATGCGGGCGCCCTGGATGACGTTGAGGCCGATGCCGCCGAGCCCGAACACGACGACATTCGCGCCCGGCCAGACCTTTGCGGTGTAGATCACCGCGCCGATGCCGGTGGTGACGCCGCAGCCGATATAGCAGATCTTGTCGAAGGGGGCGTCCTCGCGGACCTTGGCGAGCGCTATCTCCGGCAGCACGGTGAAGTTGGCGAAGGTCGAGCAGCCCATGTAATGGAAGATCTCGCCGCTGTCGCAGGAGAAGCGGGTGGTGCGGTCCGGCATCAGGCCCTGGCCCTGCGTGGCGCGGATCGATGTGCAGAGATTCGAGCGCTGCGACAGGCAGGTTTTGCACTGGCGGCATTCGGGCGTGTAAAGCGGAATGACGTGGTCGCCGGGCTTCAGCGTCGTCACGCCGGCGCCAACCTCGCGCACGATGCCCGCGCCCTCATGGCCGAGAATGGCCGGGAACTTGCCCTCCGAATCGAGGCCGGACAGCGTGTAGGCGTCGGTGTGGCAGATGCCGGTGGCCATCACCTCGACGAGAACCTCGCCGGCCTTCGGCCCGCCGATCTCGATGGTCTCGATGGTGAGCGGCTTGCCGGCCTCCCAGGCGACGGCGGCGCGGGTCTTCATCGGGTGGTTCCTTCCTCGGTTCCGGGAGCGGTTATTTCAGGTAGGGCCGGATCACGCGCATGATCTCGGCGATCTCGGGAGCCTCTGTGGCGGGGGGCGACGCATCCCCGGCATGGTCGCCGCAACCCTGACCCAGCATCGTTTCGCGCAGATGACTTTCCAGCACCTCGGCCATCAGGCCGGTGGCGGCACCGCGCAGGGCCGAGAGCTGCTGGAGCAGGGCGCCGCAGGGCTCACCGCGTTCGACAGCGAGAATCAGCGCATCGGCCTGCCCACGGATACGGCGCAGGCGCGTGACGGCGCGCTTCTTCTCTTCCGGCGTATGGGGCATGGGGCTCCGGCTCCGAACGGGCCGGACGCTAGGATACTGTGGGGGAGTATGTCAATGCGCCGGCTGGGCTGCCGCCTGTCCGCGTCCTGACGTCAAAGCGAGAAGGGCGGCAGCCTCGCGGCTGCCGCCCTTCTCGCTTTCGTCGCTTCGCCTTATGAGGTCAGAAGCTGTAGCCGGCCTTCACCTTCAGCACATGGCGGCTGAAATTGGTGAGATCGAGATCCCCGGGCTGGCCCTTGGCCTTGCCGTAGACCTGGATGTTGTAGGCCGCCGAGAGCGCCCATTCCTTGCTGGCCTGCCAGAACACG
>NZ_JBMDWH010000141.1:0-3574 GCF_048595345.1 Allobosea sp. | reverse complement strand
TGGGCGCACCACATGTACACCGCCGGCCTCTCGCTCAACACGCAGCGCTATTTCGTGTTCGCGACGATGGTCATCGCGGTGCCGACCGGCATCAAGATCTTCTCCTGGATCGCGACGATGTGGGGCGGCTCGATCCGCTTCACCGCGCCGATGGTCTGGGCGATCGGCTTCATCTTCCTGTTCACCGTCGGGGGCGTCACCGGCGTCGTGCTGGCCAATGCCGGCGTCGACCGCTCGCTGCATGCGACCTATTACGTGGTGGCCCACTTCCACTACGTTCTGTCGCT
Source organism: Allobosea sp. (assembly GCF_048595345.1). Taxonomy (GTDB): domain Bacteria; phylum Pseudomonadota; class Alphaproteobacteria; order Rhizobiales; family Beijerinckiaceae; genus Allobosea. The sequence goes on along the minus strand of NZ_JBMDWH010000141.1, from coordinate 3,287 downwards.
GGGCGCCGTGTTCGGCATCTTCGCGGGGTTCTACTACTGGTTCCCGAAGATGAGCGGCTATGTGATGCCGGACTGGATCGGCAAGCTGCATTTCTGGATCGCCTTCGTCGGCGCCAACCTGCTGTTCTTCCCCCAGCACTTCCTGGGCCTGGCCGGCATGCCGCGTCATTATGTCGACTATCCGGACGCCTTCGCCGGCTGGCATTTCTGGTCGTCGATCGGCTCATACATCTTCGCCGCCGGCCTGCTGGTCTGGCTCTACGGCATCGCCTTGGCGTTCAGCCGCAAGGAGCTCGCCGGCGACAACCCCTGGGGCGAAGGCGCGACCACGCTGGAATGGACCCTGTCCTCTCCCCCGCCCTTCCACCAGTTCGAGACGCTGCCGCGCATCACCGGCTCGGATCACTGACGACCATCCGGCGGCGGGCACTCACGCCCGCCGCCGCCCTTCCCCGGAGCGCCTCGAAGCGAGACGTTCCGGAGACGGGCGGCAACCGTAATCGCCGCACGCAGCGCCCGCCTCGGGGCGCCACGACCCTTTGAGTCCAAAGACGAATCGATTGATGTCCGCTGCGTTCGATACCCGTCCCGACAATGCCGGCCTCGCCTCCACGGGCGAGGCGCGCGATTTCTTCGCGCTGCTGAAGCCGCGGGTGATGTCGCTCGTGATCCTGACTGCGCTGACCGGCATGGCCACGGCCCCGGGCTCGATCCACCCCGTGCTCGCTGCCGCCGCGCTGCTGGCGATCGCGGTCGGCGCGGGCGCGTCGGGCTGCCTCAACATGTGGTATGATGCCGATATCGACGCGCTGATGAGCCGCACGGCCAAGCGCCCGATCCCGTCCGGCCGAATCCTGCGCTCGGAGGCGCTGGCTTTCGGGCTCACGCTGTCGATCGGCGCGGTGCTGGTTCTGGGCCTGGTGGCCAACATGCTGGCGGCTGGGCTGCTCGCCTTCACGATCTTCTTCTATGCCGTCGTCTATTCGATGTGGCTGAAGCGCTCGACGCCGCAGAATATCGTCATCGGCGGCGCGGCCGGCGCCTTCCCCCCGATGATCGGCGAAGCGGTCGTCACAGGCCATCTCGGCTGGCACTCGCTGGTGCTGTTCGCGATCATCTTCCTGTGGACCCCGCCGCATTTCTGGGCGCTCGCCCTGGTGAAATCGGGCGATTACGCCCGCGCCGGCATTCCGATGATGCCGAACGTCGCCGGCCCGGCCGCGACGCGCCGGCAGATCGTGCTCTATTCGCTGATCATGGCCCCGGTGGCGGTGCTGCCGGCGCTGATGGGGTTCGGCGGGATGATCTATCTCGTCGCCTCGGTAACGACGGGCCTCGCCATGATCGTCCTGGCCCTTCGCGTCTGGCGCCGGAGCGAGGGCGAGGCGGCGGTGAAGGCGGCCTATTCGCTCTTCGGCTTCTCGATCATCTATCTCTTCCTGCTCTTCGCCGTGCTGCTGGTCGAGAACGGGCTGGGGCTGATGTGGGCCCTGCCCAAGGTGATCGGATGAGCGAGAACGGGCAGCCCCCGCGCGCTCCCGCCGCGTTTTCGCCCGAGGACATGGCCCGCCGGCGCCGGCGCTCCGTCGCGCTCGCCTTCGTGCTGGCCGGGCTCGTGGTGTTCTTCTTCGTGGTGACGCTGGTGAAGACCGGCCCCGCCATCCTCAACAGGCCGCTGTGATGAGCGGCGCGCCGGGTTCCGCCCGCCCGAAGAACATGGGCCGCACCGCGCTGGTCTGCGTCGGCGTGGTCTTCGGCATGCTGGGCGCCTCTTTCGCGGCCGTGCCGCTCTACGACCTGTTCTGCAAGGCCACCGGCTTCGGCGGCACGCCCAGGATCGGCACGGCCCAGATCGGCACCGCCGCGACCGGCACCGTTCTCGACAGAACGATGTCGGTGCGCTTCGACGCCAATGTCGCGCCGGGGCTGGGCTGGAAGTTCGAGCCGGAAAGCCCTGAAATCCAGGCGCAGGTCGGCATCACGCAGACCGTGTTCTACAAGGTCACCAACCGCTCCGACCGGACGGTGACCGGCATCGCGACCTATAACGTCACGCCCGAGCAGGGCGCGGCCTATTTCGTCAAGATCCAGTGCTTCTGCTTCACCGAGCACACGCTGAAGCCGGGCGAGAGCTTCGAGGCGCCGGTGGTGTTTTATATCGACCCCGAGATCGCCAAGAACCGCGAGCTCGACGGGGTCGGCGCGATCACGCTCTCCTATACCTATTTCGCCTCCAAGGGGGGCCAGCCCGTCGTCGAAGGCCGGGCCGGCTCCGCGAAGGATGACGCGAGCCATCCGAAACTGTAAAACGCGCTCGAGACGAAGCGCGGACCACAAGCCGCACGCGGAGACCGACCATGGCCGGGGCCCACACCAAGCACCACGACTACCACCTCGTCGATCCGAGCCCGTGGCCGCTCGTCGGCGCGACCAGCGCGACGATCCTGGCGATCGGTGCCGTGATGTGGATGAAGCACATGCCCGTCGGCGGCATGCAGCTCGGCCCCCTGGTCTTCGGCGTCGGCCTGCTCGGCGTGCTCTACACCATGCTGTCCTGGTGGATGGATGTGGTGAAGGAGGCCCAGCACGGCGACCATACCCGCGTTGTCCAGCTGCATCACCGCTACGGCATGATCATGTTCATCGCCTCGGAGGTGATGTTCTTCGTCGCCTGGTTCTGGGCCTATTTCGATGCCAGTCTCTTTTCCTACGAGAAGATCAACTATCTGCGCTACGACTTCACCGGCGGGCACTGGCCGCCCAAGGGCATCGAGACCTTCGATCCCTGGCATCTGCCGCTGCTCAACACTCTGATCCTGCTGACCTCGGGCACCACGGTCACCTGGGCCCATTACGCGCTGATCAACGACGACCGCGAGGGACTGAAGCAGGGCCTGTGGCTCACCGTCATCCTCGGCCTGCTGTTCACGCTGTGCCAGGCCTATGAGTACTCGCACGCCGCCTTCGCCTTCTCGGGCAACATCTATGGCGCGACCTTCTTCATGGCGACCGGCTTCCACGGCGCGCATGTCGTCATCGGCACGATCTTCCTGGCCGTCTGCCTCTACCGCGTCTATCTCGGCCATTTCACGCCCAAGCAGCATCTCGGCTTCGAGTTCGCCGCCTGGTACTGGCACTTCGTCGATGTGGTGTGGCTGTTCCTGTTCGCCGCGATCTATGTCTGGGGCGCAGGCACCCCGGGCGCCGGACATTGAGTTCACCGCGTTCGGCGGTCACCTCGACACAAAGGCGGCCGAGAGGCCGCCTTTTTCTCTTGCGGAGGCCAT
>NZ_JBMDWH010000140.1:0-31303 GCF_048595345.1 Allobosea sp. | reverse complement strand
GGCGCCGACGCTCGGCGAGGCCGGCGCTGGCGTCGGAGCGGGCCGCCAGGATCTTCGAGGGATCGGTGAGCCAGGACGTCGCCAGCGCGCCGTCGATGTCGGACCGGACCAGGCCGATATCTTTGAGGCCCCGCTCGTCGAGTTCGCCGAGACGCATGATCTCGCGGCGGTGGAGCAGCGCGCGACCGACGCCGCCGATCGTCGTCACCGCGGACCCGACAATGCGCACGACGCCGGCCGTGACGGCGGGCAGCGACTTGGCGGCAGCGGTGAACAGCAACATGACACCCTCCTCGGGGCGATCGGGACAATGGATCGTTCACCCGGTGCACCGGCTCGTCCGGTGAGGCTGCGGGGAACGGTTTCAGATGTAACGGGGCGCTAGCCATCAGCCAAACGAATGCTTATGATCATTGGCAGCACGAATATTGATGACCGCGGTGACGGGGAAGTTTGATGGCCCATGTACTCGACGCCGATCAGCTGAAGACCTTCGTCGCCATCGCCGATACGGGTTCGTTCACCCGCGCGGCCGAGATCGTCTTCAAGACGCAATCGGCGGTTTCGATGCAGATGAAGCGGCTGGAGGAGCGCGTCGGCCGGCCGCTCTTCGGGCGGGACGGGCGTCACGCCAAGCTCACCGAGGATGGCGAGAGGCTGCTGGACTATGCCCGCCGGATCGTGCGGCTGAACCTGGAATGCGTCGCCAGCTTCGCGGATGCCGATCTGAAGGGCCGCATCCGGCTCGGCGTGCCGGATGATTATGCCGATCGCTACCTGCCCGAGATCCTCGCCCGCTTCGCCCGCTCGAACCCGCGCGCGGAGGTCACGGTCGTCTGCGAGCCCACGCCGATGCTGGCGGAGCGGATCGCCTCCGGCGATGTCGACCTGGCGATCATCACCCATGTCGAAAGCCGCAGCCAGGGTGAGATCATCCGCATCGAGCCCCTGCTCTGGGTGACCTCGGCCCGCCATGGCGTCCATGAGGAAGACCCGCTGCCGCTGGCGTTGGGCCGGCCGAACTGCAACTGGCGCCAGGCGGCGGTCGAAGCGCTGGAGGCCAAGGGCCGCCGCTTCCGGGTGCTCTATGCCAGCTGGAACTCGACCGCGGTCGGCGCGGCCGTGGTGGCCGGGCTCGCCGTTTCCGTGCTGCCGGAAAGCGCCGTGCGGCCGGGCATGCGGATCCTCGGACCTTCGGAAGGATTCGCGACGCTCCCCTCCTGCAAGATCGGCCTGTTGCGGACGCGCTTCGACCCGTCGGTTCTGTCGAATGCGCTCGCCGAGCACATCATCCAGAGCCTGGACAATCTGGCGAGCTTCAAGGTGGCGGCGGAGTAGCGGGCCGCGTTACTTCAGGCCGGCTGCCGCGGATTCAAAGAAGCCGTTGATGGACTGGCCCATCTGGGTCGCACCCGCGATCAGGCCGATCGAAACCAGAGCCGCCACGAAGGTATATTCGATCGCGGTCGCGCCGCTCTCGTCGCGCATCAGCTTCAGGAAGGTGGCGGTGATCGTGCCCATGCGCCAACCCTAGGAAGATTTTGCCGAAAAAACGTTAATCGCGACGGTGCAATGCCACGCAAGTGCCGGAAAGATCCGGCTCAGAACGCCAAAGCTGTCATCACCGGCTCGGCCGTTTCGGCCCATTCGCCGTGATAGCGCGCGACGAGCTCCTGGGCGAACGTGCGGTCGCCGGCGAGGATCGCCTCGAGCGGGGCCAGATGAACGCTCTCGTCGTGCCCCTTCGCATCCCTCCGGGCCCGCCGCACGAGGCCCTGGCGCGAGAGGGCCAACACCTCGCGGCCGATCACGCCGAGGCTGCGGCCCGCGATCGTCGCGGACAACCCCTCTCGCGGCACCGCGTCCCGCAGCGCCTGCCGCTCTTCGGCGCTCCAGCCCTTCACGAGGTCCCAGGCGGCATCGAGCGAGACGCCGTCATAGAGCAGACCGACCCAGAAGGCCGGCAGCGCCACCAGCATGTCGGAGGGGCCGGCATCGGCGCCGCGCATCTCCAGGAAGCGCTTGAGACGGACCTCCGGGAAGATCGTGCCGAGATGGTTCGCCCAGTCGGAGATCGTCGCCTTTTCGCCCGGCAGTTGCGTCAGGCGCCCGTCGAGCAGATCGCGGAAGGAGGCGCCGGCGACGTCGTGATAGGTGTCGCCGCGCTTAACGAAATACAGCGGCACGTCGAGCGCGTAATCGACATAGCGTTCGTAGGACATGCCATCCTCAAAGGCGAAGGCGAGCATGCCGGCGCGGGCATTGTCGGTATCGCGCCAGATTTCGGAGCGCATCGACTGGAAGCCGTTGAGCTTGCGGTCCAGAAAGGGCGAGGCGGCGAAGAGCGCGGTCGCCAGCGGCTGCAACGCCAGCGAGACGCGCAGCTTGCGCACCATGTCGGCCTCTGTCGCGAAATCGAGGTTCACCTGCACGGTGCAGGTGCGGAACATCATGTCTAGGCCCATGGTGCCGACCTTCGGCATGTAGTTCGCCATGATCTTGTAGCGGCTCTTCGGCATCATCGGGGTCTCGCCCCGCGTCCAGAGCGGCGAGGCGCCGAGCGCGACGAAGCCGATATCATGTGGCGCGGCGACGGCCTTCACATCCGAGATATGGGCCGCCAGCTCCGCAGCGGTCTCGTGAATCGTCTCCAGCGGCGCGCCCGAAAGCTCGAACTGCCCGCCCGGCTCCAGCGAGATCGCTCCGCCGACATCGTCCGGCCCGGCCAGGCCGATGATGTGGCCGTCATCGACGATCGGCGCCCAGCCGAGGCGCTGCTGCATGCCTTCCAGCAGGGCGCGGATGCCGCCGGCGCCGGCGCGGCCTTCATAAGGCACAGGCGCCAGATCGGCGCGGTAGAACGGGAATTTCTCGTGCTCGGTGCCGATCCGAAAGCGGCTTTCGGGTTTCTCGCCGGCGGCGATCCAGGAGACCAGCTCCTCCCTGGAGCCGACCGGGGTCGAATCGGACACGTCGCGAGCCATGGGCGCTCCGGCAGAACAGAAGACGAGCGCTCGCGGCACAAGACCGGATGGCCTTCGACGCGCGGCGCGGGGACGACAGACATAGGCGAGCGCCGAACGCCCGACAACGACCGGCTTGCTGCATTCGCGAAAGGGGGTGGCGGCGTTTTCGACAACCCTCGGCTCGGACCGGCTGCCAGTATGAACCGGCTCAGCCGCGCGGCCAGTCGCCCAGCACGGCCTGCACCAGCGCCAGCGCCGCGACCGCCGCGGTGTCGGCGCGCAGGATGCGGGGGCCTAGCGAGATCGCCACCATGTTCGGGCGGGCGCGGACGAGCCGCCTTTCGGCCTCGTCGAAGCCGCCTTCGGGGCCGATCAGCACCGCAATGGGCCCGCCCGCCCGCTGCGCGGACAAAGCCGCGACGGGGCTGGCCTGCGCCATGTCCTCGTCGCAGAAGATCAGCAGTTCGTCGGCGGGCAGTTCCGCCAGCGCCGCCTCCAGCGGCTTTTCGGCTTCGATATGCGGCAGGCAGAGGATGCCGCATTGCTCGGCCGCCTCGATCGCATTGGCGCGCAGCCGCTCGAGATTGAGCCGCGAGACCTGGGTGCGGCGGGTGATGACCGGTTGCAGCACGCCCGCCCCCATCTCGACCGCCTTCTGCGCCATGTAATCGAGGCGGGCATGTTTCAGCGGCGCGAAGAGATAGCGCAGGCCCGGGGCCGGCGGCTGCGGCTTCACCCGCTCGGCCAGCGTCAGGCTCGCGCTCTTGCGGCCCTCGGGCGCGACATGAGCGTGCCATTCCCCGTCCCGGCCATTGAAGACGCGGATCCCCTCGCCCGCCTTCAGGCGCAGCACGTTGAGCAGATAATTCGCCTGGTCGCGTTCGAGGACCAAGGCAGCGCCGGCTGCGAAAGGCTGGTCGATGAACAGCCTGTGGCGAGCGAAATCGGGGGTGGACATCGGCGCGAACGCCTCCTTCTGGAATCGGCCGCGGGCGGCACCGCGGCCAAAATCGCCACAATCACGCGGTAAGGCGGCGAATTGGCGATGGACGATCCATGGACTCGCGAGGGTCTTTGGCATTAACAGCGGCTGCTGTTAAGCATAGCGCACAGGATCGGCCGGGCGGCCGGCAATCTGGAGAAGGACGGCATGCGGCGAAGGATGGCTTCCGGAGTGTTCGCGACCCTCGGTTTGGCGGCGGTGGCCTTCGCCGACGCCGCGCCCGTCCGCGCCCAGGCCGCATCCGGCTGCGAGCCGATGCAGAAGCTGCTGATGGATCGCAAGGCGATGGTCGATCGGATCGCCGCCTCGCAGAAATCCAAGAAGAAGCTGACGCCGCAGGATGCCTGCTCCCTGTTCGGCCGGCTGGCCAACAACGGCGAAGCGACGCTGAAATTCGCGAATGCCAACAAGGATTGGTGTCAGGTTCCCGACACGTTCATCCAGAGCATGACGGAAGACAACAAGAAGATCGTCGCCGTGCGCGGCCAGGCCTGCAACGCGGTGAAGCAGCAGGCGGCGATGCAGAAGCGCGCCCAGCAGCAGGCCCAGGGCGCCAACCCGTTCGGCGGCGCCGATTCGATCACCAGCGGCGCCGGCGGCGGCCTGCGGATTCCGCAAGGCGCGCTCTAAGGGCAGGACCGGCGCGGCATGTCGGATCCCGCCCATGCCGCGACAGGTCCCTCCCCGGACGCGCCGCTGCCCGATGCGCTGAAAGGCCATTGGGTCGATACCAGAGCGCCGCGCGCTACCCGCCCCTTCCTCAAGCTCGCCCGGATCGAGCGGCCGATCGGCTGGTGGCTGCTGCTGCTGCCGTGCTGGTGGTCGGCCGGGCTCGCCGCCATCGCCGCGGGCAGGCCCTATCCCGACCCGTGGCACTGCCTGCTGTATTTGATCGGCGCGGTGCTGATGCGCGGGGCGGGCTGCACCTTCAACGACATCATCGACCGCAAGCTGGACGCCGCCGTGGCGCGCACGCGCGGGCGGCCCCTGCCCTCGGGCCAGGTCGGGGTGAAGGCCGCGCTCGCCTTCATGGTCGCGCAGGCGCTGGGCGGGCTCGTCGTGCTCCTGCAGTTCGACCGGTTCACGATCCTACTCGGCATCGCCTCGCTCGGCATCGTCGCAATCTACCCGTTCATGAAGCGGGTGACCAACATGCCGCAATTCGTGCTCGGTCTCGCCTTCTCCTGGGGGGCGCTGCTGGGCTGGAGCGCGATGTTCGGCCGGGTCGATCCGCCGGCGCTTCTCGTCTACGCCGCCTCGGTGGCATGGACGGTCGGCTACGACACGCTCTATGCGATGCAGGATCTCGAAGACGACGTGATGGCCGGCATCAAGTCCAGCGCACGCTATTTCGGTGACCATACGCGCGAAGCGGTGGCGATCTGCTTCGGACTGGCGGCGCTACTGATCGGCATCGCGATCGGGCTGGCGGGCGGCGGACTCATGGCCTGGCTCGGCTTCGCCGGCTTCGCGCTGCATCTCGGTTGGCAGGTCTCGCGCATCGCCGGAGCGCAGGGGGCCGACGCGCTGATGCTCTTCCGCTCGAACAAAGGAGCGGGTCTCATCCTCGCCGCCGGGCTCGCGCTCGACGGGGCCGCGCGGGCGGCTTTGGCAGGCTTTTAAGTCGGCGATCCAAAGAGGCGCCCGCTCCTCCCGGCCGATTTCAATCCGTCAGCCGTTCACCCGCCACCATCACCGGCAGTTCGACGACGCGGCCGGGCTTGCGGCGGGTGAGGAACCGGGGGCGGCGGTCGCTGAGAAGCGCATAGCGCCGACGCAGGCGCGTCGGGCCCAGCGCGACGCGGCCGATCTGCGGAAAGGGCTCGGAGATGGTGCCGTCCACCGTCTCCAGCAGAAGCGGAAGGCCACTGACGCGACCGAGTTCACGCCAGAGGGCGACCGCATCGTCGTGATCCGCAGTGGCGACGACGACCGAACGACCATCCCCGGCCGTCAGCGCCAGTTCGAAGCGTTCGCTGGTGCCGTGCGGGTCCGCCAGCCGAAGCGCGACGCCGCGCCAGGCGGCGGAGCCACGCAGGATGCGCACTGGGCCGACACGCTCGATGCCGGGCGCCGAGGGCTGGCGCGGCATCGGGTTGCCGGACAGGATCGCGGTGTGAATCGGCTCGCCGGAGAGCGACGGCGCAAAGCCGCTGCCTCCGGCGACCGGCGTGACGCTGGCCATCGGTAATAACGCCTCTCTAATCCCTGCCGCAGCGGAGCCCTCTGTCGATGCCGGGGCTCTCGTGCTTGCCATGCGAGGTTGGGCGGCGGCGGGTGTCCGAGCGCTTAATCGGCGAGGTTAAGGGAGCGTATCGGCAGGGTTTTCCGCCCCGGAAGGCCCGGTTTCGGCTGCGATGCTTGACGGAATCTTTCGGCACGCCGGCGCATTTTCGGCTTGAAACAGCGTCACCCACGGCCGATACGAACAGGATGAGCGCATCCACGCTACCCATCGCCGCCGACCTGACGAGAGCGGTGAGCGAAAGCTGCCTCGAGGCGGGGGCGATCGCGCTCGACCTCTTCCGCCTCGGCGAGAAGACGGCGGCCCGCACCTGGTCGAAGAGCGGCGGCTCGCCGGTGACCGAGGCGGATATCGGCGTCGATACCTTCCTGCGCGTGCGCCTCTCCGCGCTGCTGCCGGAAGCCGCCTGGCTTTCGGAGGAAACCGCCGACGACGCGCAGCGCCTCGACAGGCGGCTGGTCTGGGTGGTCGACCCGATCGACGGCACCCGCGCCTTCATGACCGGCCTGCCGGACTGGGCGGTGTGCGTGGCGCTGCTCGATGCCGGCGAGCCCGTGCTCGGCATCGTTCACGCCCCTGCCTGCAACGCCACCTACAGCGCCGTGCGCGGCGCGGGCGCGCGCCGCAACGGCGAGACCATCGCCACCTCGACGCTCGACGGGCTGGGCAGCGCCCGCATCGCCGGGCCCAAGCCGATGCTGGACGCCCTGGCGCGCGTGGCGCCCTTCCAGCCGGTCGACAAGATTCCCTCGCTCGCTCTGCGGCTGACGCGGATCGCGGACGGCTCGATCGATGCCGGGCTGATCTCGCCCGATGCGCGCGACTGGGATCTGGCCGCCGCCGATCTGGTGCTGCGGGAAGCCGGCGGCGTGCTCAGCGGTGGGGCCGGCGAACCGGTGGTCTATAACCGCCCCACACCCGTCCATGGCATGCTCGCCGCCAGTGCCGGCTCTCTCGCCGACCCGCTGCTGCAGGCCCTGCGCACGCTGCGGGAGCACAAGCAGCCGAGCTGATTGGCAGCGACGCTGATTTTTTCGCACCCGCAGCATCTCGCGCAGCGCGCCGCGATGTCTTATGGGGAAACGCCGGGAGCATCGAGGATGCGGATCGTCAGGACGACCGCGATATCCCTGGCATTCGAGCAGCCATGGAGTGCATGATGAGCGCGGAACCGGATCAGAAGCAGCTTCTCCATCTCGTCTTCGGCGGCGAGCTCGCCTCGCTCGACGGCGTGACGTTCAAGGACCTCTCCAAGCTCGACATCGTCGGCATCTTCCCCAACTACGCCAGCGCACACAGCGCCTGGAAGGCCAAGGCCCAGCAGACGGTCGATCAGGCGCAGACGCGCTATTTCGTGGTGCATCTGCACCGGCTGCTCGATCCGGACGCCACCAAGGCCTGAACCGCCGGTCACGGCATTCGACATCGGGACGCATGGGTTTTTCGATCCTCAAGACAAGGACGGCACAGGAGACGCTCGGCCGGCTGCTCGCCGGCTATTTGCGCCTCGTGCGCCGCACCAACAGGATCGTGGTCGAGCCGGCCGACATCTACGAGCAGGTGCGGCCGGAGCTGCCGGTGATCTATGCGATGTGGCATGGCCAGCACATCATGATCCCGTTCGCGCGGCCGGACTGGATGCCGGCCGCCTCGCTGGTCTCGCGCCATGGCGATGGCGGCTTCAATGCCGTGGCGCTGCGCGAGCTCGGCATCGGCGCCATTCGCGGCTCCGGCGCGCTCGGCAAGAAGATCCGTGAAAAGGGCGGCGCCAGCGCCTTCCTCGCCATGGTGCGCAAGCTGGCGGCCGGCGAATCCATGGTGCTGACCGCCGATATTCCCAAGCGCGCCCGCGTGGCGGGGGCCGGCATCGTCGCGCTCGCCCGCGCCTCGGGCCGGCCGATCCGGGCGGTGGCGGTGGTGACGAGCCGCCGCATCGACTTCAACAGCTGGGATCGCGCCTCGATCGGCCTGCCCTTCGGGCGCTGTGCCATCGTGGTCGGCGAGCCGATCACGATCGCCCGCGACGCCGACGAAGCGACGCAGGAGGCCGCACGCCTCAGGGTTCAGCAGAGCCTCGACGAGGTTCATGCCCGCGCCTATGCGCTGGTCGGCGGCACGGATCCGGGAGCCGGGCTGCGCGAGCAGTCCAAAGGCGCCCAGGAGCCCGCGCCGGCGGAGGCGGAGCCGGCCCGATGAGCCGCAAGGGATTGCCGCTGCGGATCTACCGCATCGCCACCACACTGCTGGAGCCGCTGGCGGCCGGGCTGCTGCTGGTGCGTAAGCGGCGCGGCAAGGAAGATCCCGAGCGCCTGCCGGAGCGGCGCGGGCTGGCGAGCGTCAAGCGCCCGAACCGCCCGCTGGTCTGGCTGCACGGCGCCAGCGTCGGCGAGACGGTGACGCTGCTGCCGCTGATCGCGAAGCTGCAGAAGCGCGGGATGGCGGTGCTCGTCACCTCCGGCACCGTCACCTCGGCCAAGCTGATGGCGGCGCGGCTGCCGGCCGGCGCGATCCACCAATATCTGCCGCTCGACGTGCCGCGCTATATGCGACGCTTCCTCGAGCATTGGCGGCCGGATCTGTGCCTGATCTGCGAATCCGAGATCTGGCCCAACCTGTTGATCGAGGCCCAGCGGCGGGCATTGCCGGTGGTCATGGTCAATGGCCGCATGTCGGAGCGCTCCTTCGCGCGCTGGTACAAGATGCCGCGCTCGGCCCGCTTCATCCTCTCCTGCTTCGAGGCCTGCCTGGCGCAGTCCCAGGCGGATGGCGAGCGGCTGGCGCAGCTCGGCGCGCCGCGCGTCAGCGTCGCCGGCAATCTGAAATTCGACGTGCCGGCCCCCCCTGCGGACCCCGACACGCTCGCCATCCTGGACGGAATGACCACCGGCCGGCCGGTCTGGATCGCGGCCAGCACGCATCCGGGCGAGGACGAGCTGGTGCTGGGCGCCCATCTCGCGCTCAAGCGCCATCTGCCGAAGCTTTTGACCGTGATCGCGCCGCGCCATCCGCAGCGCGGCGGTGATATCGCGGCGCTCGCCGAGGCGAACGGCGTGCTGGTGGCGCGCCGGGCGGCGGGGGAGAATCCCGAGCGGCATACCGATCTCTATGTCGCCGATACGCTGAACGAGCTCGGCCTGTTCTACCGGCTCTCGCAGGTCGCCTTCCTCGGCGGCTCGCTCGTCGAGGGCATTGGCGGGCACAACCCGATCGAGCCGGCCAAGCTTGGCTGCGCGCTGCTGCACGGCCCCTTCGTCCACAACAATGCCGAGATCTTCGCCGCCTTCGATGCGGGCGGGGGTGCGCGCGAGGTCCTGGATGCGCAGGCGCTGGCCGGCGCGGTGCATCGCTGGCTCAACGACCCGGCGAGCGCCCGGCAGGCGGCACGCGCGGCCGCGCAGACCGCCCATCAGCTCGGCGGGGCGATCAACCGAACTTTGCAGGCGATCGAGCCTCTGCTGATGCGCGCCGCGCTGGAGCAGCGCGAGACCGCACCCTGATGAAGGCGCCTTCCTTCTGGTGGCAAGACAGGCCGGGCTGGCCCGCCCGGCTGCTCTCGCCGCTCGGCTCGCTCTATGGCGCCATCACTGCCGGAAGGATGCGCAAGCCGGGCGCGCGGATCGGCAGGCCGGTCATCTGTATCGGCAATTTCATCGCCGGCGGGGCCGGCAAGACCCCGACGGCGATCGCGATCACGCGGCTGCTGGCGCAGCGCGGCGAGACGCCCTTCGTGCTCATGCGCGGCTATGGCGGCCGGTTGCCGGGGCCGGTGGAGGTCGATCCGGCGGCGCATGCCGCAGCCGATGTCGGCGACGAGCCGCTGCTGATGAGCCGCCATGCGCGCACCGTGATCGCGCGGGACAGGCTTGCCGGCGGGGTGCTTGCGGCGCGGGCGGGGGCGAGCGTGCTGGTGATGGATGACGGGTTGCAGAACCCGGCACTGGCCAAGGACCTCGTGTTGGCGGTGGTGGACGGCGCCAGCGGCATCGGCAACGGGCTGTGCCTGCCGGCAGGCCCCTTGCGGGCGCCGCTCGCGCTGCAGCTGCCGGCGGTCGACGCGCTGGTGCTGATCGGCGGCGGGGCGGCCGGGGAGCAGGTGGCGCAGGCGGCAAAGGCCACGGGCAAGCCGATTCTGCGCGGCGCCCTGCGACCGGACGAGGCGGTCGCGAACCATCTGCGCGGCCGGCCGGTGCTGGCGCTCTCCGGCATCGGACGGCCGGAGAAGTTCAGGGCGACCCTGGAGGCGATGAGCGCGCAGGTCCGCGCCGAGGCGCGCTTCGGCGATCATCACGCCTATCGCGCGAGCGATGTCGCCGATGTCATCGCTCAGGCGCGGCGCCTGGGCACGCTGGTCGCGACGACCGAGAAGGACATGACCAAGCTCCAGCCGCTCTGGCCGATGCAGGATGCGGATTTGCTGGTGCCGGTGCCGGTGACGCTGGAGTTCGAGGAGCCTGGGCTGGTCGCGACGCTGCTGGAGCGTGTTCTGGCCGCGCGATGACGGCGCGGTTCCCGATCCTCGCCCTCAGGCGCGGCCGGCGCGCTTCAGGCGCAGGAGGGCGGCCTCGGGCGAGGCATAGGGCTCCTGCCACTCGACCGACCAGTAGCGCAGATCGTCGAGGCGGATCGGCGCACCCGTCACGGCGCAGCGGACGAAGCCGCCCGGCTTGACCACGCGGAACTCGCCATGGCCGTAATCGAGGGCCGCCTCGGGGCCGGGTGTGGGAACGCGCTCGCTGATATTCATCAATTTCGCATCAAATCATTGATTCGCGGAGGGGAAAGCCGGAATAGTCTCCGGCCCGTTCCGTCACGGGTGTTGATAAACCTCTGGTCGGCGATGTCCAGCCTGTGGCGCCTGATGGCGTGTGTGATCAGTCTCGTGCTGCCCGTCCTGCCGGCCTTCGCCAGCGGTTATGAGCGCGTCGCGATCCCGATGGATGGCGGGCATCTCGAAGGCGTCATGTTCCGTCCGCGGGGAGCCGGGCCGTTCCCGGCGGTGGTGGCGCTCCATGGCTGCGGCGGGCTCTGGCGCGAACCCGGCAAGCTCTCGGTGCGGCACAGCGACTGGGGCGAGCGGCTGGCGGCGGCGGGTTTCCTGGTGCTGATGCCGGACAGCTACGGATCGCGCGGCCTCGGCTCGCAATGCGGCGTCAAGGACATGACGGTGCGGGCCGGGCGCGAGCGCACGGCCGATGTCGCGGCGGCGCGCGGCTTCCTGCAGCACCGGGCCGATATCAACGCCGCCGCGATCTCGCTGATCGGCTGGTCGGGCGGCGGCTCGACCGTGCTCAACACGGTGCGCAAAGACAAGGCGCCCCAGGACGGCCAACCCGATTTCCGCCGGGCGATCAGCTTCTATCCCGGCTGCCGGGCGCAATCGGAGACGCCGAGCTTTTCCGTCCGCCTGCCGCTGCTGATCCTGATGGGAGCGGATGACGACTGGACGCCCGTGGCGCCTTGCAACTACCTCACGCGGGCGGCGCAGATGCGGGGCGAGCCGGTCGACCTCGTGGTTTATCCCGGCGCGGTCCATGATTTCGACCACCCCCGGCTGGAGCTGAAGGAGCGCGACAATGTCGCCTACTCCACCACGGGCAAGGCCACGGTCGGCACCAACCCCGCGGCCCGCGCCGATGCACTGAAGCGCGTCGAGAGTTTCCTGAAAGCCCCCTGAGCCAAGCGGGTCAGAACAGGTCGCCCTGCGTGCCCTTCGGCGTCTCCCTGCGCGCCGGGCGCTGCTGGGGGCGGGCTGGGCCGCCGCTGCCGGCCACGATCGCGCCGAAGCGCCCATCGACGAGCTGAATGTCGAGCATGCGGCCGGGCTCGGCCTGGGCGACGCCGCGGATCAGGGCGCCGCTCTCGTCGCGGATCAGCGCGTAGCCGCGGGCCAGCACGGCCTGCGGACCCAGCGAGCGGATCAGGCTCCAGACCGAATTCAGACGCTCGCCGCGCTTGGTCAGCGATTGGGCGAAGGCGCGTGTCCCGCGCTCGGCGATCTGGGCGCTGCGCTCGCGGCGCCGGTCGAGCGATTGGGCGAGCGCGTTGCGCATGCGCGTCTCCAGCACGTCGAGCCGCGCCCGCTCGGTGCCGATGCGGATGCGCTCGGCGCTCATCGCATTGCTGCGGGCGGATGCGAGCACTCGGGCAAATCCGTTCAGCTTCTCCCTCAACCGCGCCAATGCGATCCGGGGCGAACGCGCCTCCAGCCGCCGGGACAGGACGAGCAGCCCCTGCTCATGCGCACGGGCGTTGCGGGCGAGCGCCGGCGCCAGGCGTGCCGCGGCGAGATCCAGCCGCTGGCGCGGGGCGGAGAGCACCGCCTCCGCCCCCGGAAGGGCCCGGGCCAGCGACCGCAGCTCGCTGCGGCGCCGGTCGGAAAGGCGCAGCATCGCTCCCGCATGGCGGCGGGCGAGATCGGCGAGCTGCGCCATCAGCTCGGCCCGCACCGGCACGACCTTCTCGGCGGCTCCGGTCGGGGTCGGCGCCCTGAGATCGGCGGCGAAATCGATCAGCGTCGTGTCGGTCTCGTGGCCCACGGCGGAGACCAGCGGAATGCGGGAGGCGGCAGCGGCTCGCACCACCACTTCCTCGTTGAAGCCCATCAGGTCTTCGAGAGAGCCGCCGCCGCGCGCCACGATCAGCACATCGGGCCGAGGGATTTTTCCGCCGTCAGCCAGCGCGTTGAAGCCGATGATCGCATTGGCGACCTCGGCCGCGCTGGTTTCGCCCTGCACCCTGACCGGCCAGACCAGGACATGGCGCGGAAAGCGATCCTCCAGCCGATGCAGGATGTCGCGAATGACGGCGCCGGTCGGCGAGGTGACGACGCCGATGACGCGCGGCAGATAGGGGATGGCGCGCTTACGCTCCTGCGCGAAGAGCCGCTCCGCAGCAAGCCGCTTGCGTCGCTCCTCCAGCAGCGCCATCAGCGCGCCGATGCCGGCCGGCTCCAGCGAATCGATGACGATCTGGTAGCTCGATTTTCCGGCGAAGGTGGTGATCTTGCCGGTCGCGATCACCTCCAGCCCCTCCTGGGGCCGGGTCTTGATGCGGCCGAAAACGCCCTTCCAGATCACCGCATCGATCTTGGCGTTGGCGTCCTTCAGCGAGAAATAGACATGGCCGGAGGAGACCGGGCCGCGATAGCCCGAGATTTCGCCGCGCACGCGCACGAAGCCGAAGGAATCCTCGATAGTGCGCTTCAGCGCGCCCGAGAGATCAGAGACCGACCATTCGGGCGCATTGCCGGCGGGCTTCTGCGATTCGCTGTCCATCACCGGACCATAGCGGCGGGACAGCGGCGGCAGAAGCGTTGCGGTGTTCGTGACGGAGCGGTATTGCGCAACGATCTTTTCGGCCAACCTCAGCCCTCGTCCTGAGGAGCCGCGTCAGCGGCGTCTCGAAGGATGGTCCAGAGGGTGCTGGAGCATCCTTCGAGGCGAGTTCCTCTGGAACGCGCCTCGGGATGAGGGCTCAACCCGCCAATGCGGAGTGGAGCCAGCATGAACATTCTCCTGATCGGATCCGGCGGGCGCGAGCATGCGCTGGCCTGGGCGATCTCCGCCTCGCCGCTCTGCGACACGCTCTTCATCGCCCCCGGCAACCCCGGGACGAAGGCCTGCGGCGAGAATGTCGTGATCGACGTCGCCGATCATCAGGCCGTGGTCGATTTCTGCCGGCTGCAAGGCATCGGCCTCGTCGTGGTCGGGCCCGAAGGGCCGCTGGTCGCCGGTATCGCGGACGATCTGCGGGCCGCCGGCATCAAGGTCTTCGGCCCATCGAAAGCGGCGGCGCAGCTGGAGGGCTCCAAGGGCTTCACCAAGGAGCTCTGCGCGCAGTTCAACATTCCCACCGCCGGTTTCGGCCGCTTCTCCACCGCCGATACCGCCAAGGCCTATGTCGCCCGCCAGGGCGCGCCGATCGTGATCAAGGCGGACGGGCTCGCCGCCGGCAAGGGCGTCGTGATGGCGCAGACGCTCGACGAGGCCAACGATGCCATCGACATGATGTTCTCGGGCGGGATGGGCGCGGCCGGCGCCGAGATCGTCATCGAGGAATGGATGCTGGGCGAGGAGGCGAGCTTCTTCGCCATCTGCGACGGGGCGAATGCCCTGCCGCTCGCTTCGGCGCAAGACCACAAGCGCGTCGGCGACGGCGATACCGGGCCGAACACCGGCGGCATGGGCGCCTATTCCCCCGCCCCGGTGATGACGCCGGAGCTGACGCAGCGGGTGATGAACGAAATCATCCACCCGACGCTGGCCGGCATGGCCAAGCGCGGCACGCCCTTCCAGGGCGTCCTCTTCGCCGGGCTGATGATCACGACCGAGGGGCCCAAGCTGATCGAATACAATGTCCGCTTCGGCGATCCCGAATGCGAGGTGCTGATGCCGCGCCTGATGAGCGACATCGTGCCGGCGCTGCTCGCCGCCTGCGACGGCGTCCTCGGCTCGGTCGATCTGCGCTGGAAGGACGAGGCGGCGCTGACGGTTGTGCTGGCGGCCAAGGGTTATCCGGCCAAGCCGGAGGCCGGCAGCGTGATCCGCAAGCTCGAGGCGGCGGAGGCTCTGGTCGACGTGCTGGTGTTCCATGCCGGCACCGCCATGAAGGGACCGGACCTCGTCGCGGCCGGCGGGCGCGTGCTCAACGTGGTCGGCCTCGGCAAGAGCGTCAGCGAGGCGCAGGCGAAAGCCTACAAGGCCGTCGATGCCATCGATTGGCCGGGCGGCTTCTGCCGCCGCGACATCGGCTGGCAGGCGGTGAAGCGCGAGCAGGGCTGACAGAACGGAGCCCAAAGTATATATTCGTCCCAGTCGGATATATATGGAGGGTTCGGTGGCCATTCTGATCAAGGATCCCGAGGCCGACCGGATCGTGCGCGAACTGACGGCCCGCACCGGCGAGACGATCACGGAGGCCGTGAAGATCGCGGCACAGGAGCGGCTGGCCAAGCTGGCCGGCGCGGCACATCGCGGTTCGCTCGACGATGAGCGGCTGGAGGCGGTGCTCGCCCGGCTGCGCTCCTATCCCGTCACCGACGAGAGGACGGCCGACGAGATCCTCGGCTATGATGAAAACGGCCTGCCCTCGTGATCGTGGTGGACAGTTCCGCTATTGTCGCCATTGCGCTCGATGAGCCTGAGACACCCTTCTTCCGTGCCATTCTGGCTCGATCGTCGCAGAGCGTCTGCTCGCCCGTGACTTTCGCCGAATGTGCGATGGTCCTGATCGGTAAACGGGCCGCGACACCTCCGGCCGCCGTCGAGGCGCTTTTCGAGGCGCTGAAGGTGAAGCCCGCCGCCATGACCGGCGAAGCCGGCCTCCTCGCAGCCGAAGCCTTCGTTCGCTTCGGCAAAGGGCGTCATCCCGCGCGGCTCAATCTGGGGGATTGTTTCTCCTACGCCCTGGCCAAATCACTGAACGCGCCCCTTCTCTACAAGCGGCTGGATTTCGGCCTCACGGATATCCAGCCGGCGACAGCCCCAGCGAACGGGTGACGATGCTCTCCCGCGCCGCTCATGCCGCAGGTCGGAGCGGTTGCCCGAGACGAACAGGCTCGCCAGATTAGCCTCATGCCTCCCGCGGAGATGCCCACGCGATCGCCGGCTCACTCAGGGCAGCCCGAACTCGCCCTCGTGCTCGGCGCGGGCGGGGCGCGGGGCCTCAGCCAGATCGTCGTGCTGGAGGCGCTGGACGAGCTGGGCCTTCGGCCGGCGCTGATCGCCGGATGCTCGATCGGGGCGATCGTGGGAGCGGCCTATGCGGCGGGGCTGAACGGGCATGCGCTGCGCGAGCATGTGCTGGCGAGCTTTTCCGACCGGGCGCGTGTCGTCACCCGGCTGCTCGACGCCCGGGTGGGGAAGCTCGCGGATCTCATGCGCGGTCTCGGCAACCCGGTTCTTCTGGATGGCGAGAGGCTGCTCGACCTGTTCTGGCCCGAGGCGGTGCCGGACCGCTTCGAGCAGCTCGCGATCCCCTTCACCGCGATGGCCACCGACTACCACGCCCATGTCGAGGTCAGCCTGTCCCGCGGGCCGCTGACGCCGGCCGTCGCGGCCTCACTGGCCATTCCCGGGCTGGTGCGGCCCGTCGCGCTGGCGGGACAGGTGCTGATCGATGGCGGGGCGATCAATCCCCTGCCCTATGAGCGGTTGCTGGCGCCGGAGCGGATCGTGCTGGCGGTGGATGTCAGCGCTCCGCCTTCGTCCTCCGGAGAGACGCGCATCCCCGGAGCGGTCGAGGCGATCGTCGGCGCCTCGCAGATTTTGACGCGCGCGCTGGTCGGCCAGATGCTGGCACGGCGCCCGCCGGACATCCTGATCCGCAGCGGGCTCGACGGGATCGGCGGGCTCGACTTCTTCAAGGCACAGGCGATCCTGGCGGCTTCGGAACCGGCGAAGGACGAGGTCAAGCGGGCTCTGGAACGGGCTTTCGCGAAGCCGGCGTGAAGGGCGGCTCGGGCGTGTCGCAGCGAAAGCCCGGCAGCACGGCAGACAGCGCGGCTTGGCCTGCTTCGGTCAGCCTGACGGCACGGCTGTCCTTGCCGCGCAGGACCCAGCCCGCCTCGAAGCAGCGGCAGGCGAGCGCGGCGGCCAGATGACCCGCCAGATGCGGGCGGCGCTCGCTCCAGTCGAGACAGGGCCGCAGGGCCGCGCGGCCCGCCTTGGCCGGCGCGTGCGGATCGACGCCGAGCGCGGCGAAGGCGGCCTCTCCGGAAGCCGTGAGCGCATAGCCGCCCGGGCCGACGGCGAGGTGATCGCCGGCGAGCAGCGCATCGTGGATCGCGACGCCGAGCCGGCCCGCGAAATGGTCGTAGCAGGTGCGCGCCTGCGCCAATTCGGCCGCGACTCGCTGCGGCAGGCGCCGGCCCCCGCCCGTGCCGCCGGCCAGAAGCATCAACCCCTCCAGCACGGCTGCGACCTCGGGGCCGGCCAGACGAAAATAACGATGCCGTCCCTGGCTGGCCACGTCGATCAGGCCGCCCTGCATCAGCTTTGCGAGGTGGCCGCTCGCCGTCTGCGGCGCGATACCGGCGAGGAAGGCGAGCTCCTTCGCCGTCAGGGCCCGCCCGTCCATCAGGGCATGGAGCATGTTGGCGCGGGCCGGATCACCCATCAGATGGGCGATTTCGGCGAGAGAGGGGCCGGCCGGTGCGTGCGCGCTGCTCATCTAAGCATCATGCGCCCTTCGCCCGCTCCGGCAAGACGGAACGCTACGGCGTGCGCCGTAGCATCGACCGGCGACAAACACGCCGGGCGCTGCCACAAGCGGCTCATGGACCAGCTGCCTCTGCTCGCCTTCGTCACCGCCACCTTCGCCTTCGCCGGCTTCGTCAAGGGCGTCATCGAGCTCGGTCTGCCGACCATCGCGGTCGGCATTCTCGGCCTCGTGATGGCGCCGGCGCAGGCGGCGGCGCTGCTCGTGATCCCGAACCTGATCACCAATGGCTGGCAGATCGCGACCGGGCCGGCGCTGAAGCCGATCCTGCGCCGACTCTGGCCGATGCTGTTGACGATTGGCCTCGGCACCTGGGCCGGCGCCGGTCTCCTCCAGCAGAGCAAGGGCGGCGCGGCGACGCTGTGGCTGGGGCTGGCGCTGATCGCCTATGCGCTGGTGGGGCTGAAGGCGGCGAGCCTGCGCGTGCCGCCGGCCAAGGAGGCCTGGCTCGGCCCGCTGGTCGGTTTCGTCACCGGCGTGGTGACGGCAGCGACCGGCGTCTTCGTGCTGCCGGCCGTGCCCTATCTGCAGGCCCTCGGCTTCGACAAGGACGAGCTGGTGCAGGCGCTGGGGGTCTCCTTCATCGTGTCGACGCTGGCACTCTCCTTCGGCCTCGCCGGCGCGGGGGCGCTCACACTCGCGGTCGGCTGGCAATCGGCGCTGGCCCTGTTGCCGGCACTGGCCGGCATGGCAGCGGGCCAGGCCATCCGCGAGCGGATCTCGCCCGCCACCTTCAAGCGCTGCTTCTTCGGCGGGCTGCTGATGCTCGGCGCCTATCTGTGCTGGCGGGGCCTTGCCTAGCGAGCGGCATGGTTCCTGCCTCTCGATGGCAGGCCCCTGCTCTTAACGCGGCATTTACCATGCCGGCGCAGCCTCGGAGGGGTCAGGACAGGAGCTTGCCGATGGACGCTTTCACGATGGTCATCGTCGCCTGCATCTCGGGCGAGCCGCACTGCACCACCTCGCGCGTGAACGAGGCCGCCTTCATCACCGCACAGGCCTGTGAGGCGCGGATCGACGCGATCACCCGCGACATGACGCTGGAGCTCGGCAAACGTGGCTTCAAGGGCCGTGAAGTGACCTATGACGTCTCGTGCATGGACCGCGTCCAGCTGGCGCAGAAGCTGGGCGTGACGACGTCGGACACCTGAGCGCTATCCATTGCGAGGCGAGCACTCCTCAGGATGAGGGCGGATCGTCGCTGGACCGCTTTCGACTACCGCCGCTGCCGGAAGAACGCCTTCAGCAGCGCCGAAGCCTCGCTCTCGCGCAGGCCGCCATAGACCTCGGGCGCATGGTGGCAGCTCGCGCTGTCATAGAGCCTGACGCCGTTCTCGACCGCACCGCCCTTGGGGTCGGAGGCTGCGAAATAGAGCCGCCGGATGCGGGAGAACGAGATCGCCGCCGCGCACATCGGGCAGGGCTCGAGGGTGACGTAGAGATCGCAGCCGATCAGCCGCTCGCTGCCGATCGCTTCGCAGGCCATGCGGAGCGCCAGCATTTCGGCATGGGCGGTCGGGTCCTTCAGCTCCAGCGTGCGGTTGCCGGCCGCGCCGAGCACGACGCCGG
This sequence comes from Allobosea sp., assembly GCF_048595345.1. GTDB lineage: Bacteria > Pseudomonadota > Alphaproteobacteria > Rhizobiales > Beijerinckiaceae > Allobosea. The sequence continues at coordinate 12,303 of NZ_JBMDWH010000140.1, read as the reverse complement.
CGCGCACCACCACGGCGCCCACCGGCACCTCGCCGCGCACCGCAGCCGCGCGCGCCTCGTCGAAGGCACGGGTCATGCCGTCAGCCGTCACGGCGTCCGCATGGATGGCATCGGGCTTGGAAGCCGGCGGCGGCATCGAAAAAATCCCCGTTGCGGAACTCGCGGCCCGCATGAGCCTCTGCTACAAGCGCCGGCATCGTTTTCATCAGCGGCGCATCGGATCCGTCCGAAAAGTGGATTCCACTTTTTGGTCCGATGCTCTAGCGAATAAGCGAGCCCGGCCCTTCCCGCAAAGCGGGCGTGCTCGGCCGGCTCAGGAGTCATCATGGCGGACGACAACGACAACAGAGGCCGCGGCCCCCGCAAGGGCGGCGGCAGCGGCAGCCGTGGCGGCGGACAAGGCTCCGGCGGCAGAGGCTTCGGCGGCCATGGCTCGGGCGGCAATGGCTCGGGCGGAAAGCGCCCGGCCGGCAGCGGTGGGCGCGGCTTCGGCGCGCGTGACGGCGACAGCCGCGGCAGGTTCGAGCGCGAAGGCGGCGAGCGTCCGGCCCGCCGCTTCGGCAAGCCCGACGGTACGCGGCCGGCGCGCGCCGAGGGCGAGAGGCCCCCACGCAGCCGCAGCGAAGGCGAGGCGCGCCCGTTCCGGGCTCGCGGCGGAGAGGATCGCGCCGAGCGCGGTTTTCGGCCGCGCGCCGAGGCCGGCGAACGGCCGGCCCGCAGCGGTTTCGGTCGCCCGCCACGCCGCAGCGAGGGCGCCGAAGGCGAGAAGCGCTTCGACCGCCCGAGATCCGAGCGCGGGGAGAGAGCCGAGCGGAGCGAACGGCCGGCCCGCAGCGGCTTCGGTCGCCCGCGCGAAGAGGCCCCCGTCGAAGCCAAGCTCATCGTCGCGCAGGAGCCGGAGCGCATCGCCAAGGTGATGGCGCGCGCCGGCGTGGCGTCGCGCCGCGACAGCGAGGCGATGATCGCGGAGGGCCGCGTCAGCGTGAACGGGCAGGTGCTGGAAAGCCCGGCCTATGACGTGAAGCCGACCGACACGGTGCTGGTCGATGGCGAGCCGCTGCCGGCACGCGAGCGCACGCGGCTCTGGCTCTTCCACAAGCCGCGCGGTGTCGTGACCACGAATTTCGACCCGGAAGGCCGGCCAACCGTGTTCGACACGCTGCCGGAAGACCTGCCGCGCGTTTTGACCATTGGCCGGCTCGACATCAACACCGAGGGCCTGCTGCTGCTGACCAATGATGGCGGCCTGGCCCGCGTGCTGGAGTTGCCGGAGACCGGCTGGCTCCGGCGCTACCGCGTGCGCGCCTTCGGCGAAGTGACGCAGGACAGGCTGGATACGCTGAAGGACGGCGTGACGATCGAGGGCGTGCATTACGGGCCGGTCATCGCCCGCTATGAGCGCCAGCAGGGCTTCAACACCTGGCTGACGGTCGATCTGCGCGAGGGCAAGAACCGCGAGGTCAAGACCGTGCTCGAGCATCTCGGGCTGACGGTGAACCGGCTGATCCGCATCTCCTTCGGGCCGTTCCAGCTCGGCGAGATGGAGGAAGGCGCGGTGGAGGAGATCCGCTCGCGCGTCTTGCAGGACCAGCTCGGCATCGAGCTCGCCGCCAAGGCCGGGGCCGATTTCGAGGCGCCGCGCCGCGATGCGCTGCCGGCCGCCCCGCCCCGCCGCGAGGCGCCTTCGGCCGAGGACCGGCCGCGCCGGCGCAGCGCCGCCTCCTCCCAGGGCGACGACGCCCCCCGCACGCTGCGCGGCGACAAGCCCTGGACGCGCGGCGTCTGGCGCGACGAGGAAGAAACGCCCCGCACCCGCAAGGCGCCGCCGCGCCGTGGCGCGGACCCCAAGCTGGAACGCGAAAGCCGCGAAGCCTCGGGCGAGGTCGAGCGCAAGCGCGACAAGGCGATCGCCGATCCCAAGGGCCGGCGCGTTCTCGTCGAGCGCGTCAGCAGCAGCGTGCGCGACGAGGCGCCCGCCGAGGCCGAAAGCCGGCGCAGGCCGGATCGCAAGCCGCGCAGCGAGCGCGGCGAGGCGCGCCCGACCCGCTCCTTCGAGCGCGACGGCGGCGAGCGTCCGGCGCGGCGCCCCCGTGCCGAGGCCGGCGGCCGCGATCGCGGCGAGGAGCGGCCCTGGCAGGACCGCGCCCCGCGCGGCGACAGACCGGCCCGCGAGGGCAGTGAGCGCCTGGCGCGCCGATCCAGTGAACGGCCGGCCAGCGACAAGCCGCGCGGCCGTAGCTTTGGCGACAAGCCCGGCGGCGGCAAATCCTTCGGAGGCAAGCCCTTCGGCGGCAAGCCGGGCGGTGGCCGTCCCGGTGGCGGCCGGCCCGGCGGCCCCGGCAAGGGCCCGCGCTCGGGCGGCAGCGGGCCGCGTTCCGGCGGCAAGCGCGACTGAGCGATGCGGATCGTCGGCGGGCGCCTGGGCGGGCGGCCCCTCGCGGGGCCGAAACCGGGGATCGGCAGCATCAGGCCGACCTCGGACCGCCTGCGCGAATCCCTCTTCAACGTGCTCGCCCATGCCTATGACGACGCGGTGGAGGGCGCGCGCGTGCTCGATCTCTTCGCCGGCACCGGCGCGCTCGGCTTCGAGGCGCTCTCGCGCGGCGCGGGCGTCGCCCTGGTGGTCGATGACCGCACCGAGGCGCGCGGGCTGATCCGCGAAAACCAGATGGCGCTGGGGCTGGCGGGCCTGAGCCGCATCTTCCGCCGCGACGCGACGAAGCTCGGTCCCATCACCGGCATGGCGCCGTTCGGGCTCGCCTTCTGCGACCCGCCCTATCGCAAGGGGCTGGGGGAAAAGGCGCTCGCCTCCGCCCGCGAGGGCGGGTGGCTCACGCCCGGCGCATTGGTGGTGCTGGAAGAGGCGGGCGATGCGCAGATCGCGCTGCCCGAAGGTTTCGAGGAGCTGGAGCGGCGCGGCTATGGCGAGACGCAGGTGCTGCTGCTGCGGGTGGGGTGAGGCTTGGCTTCTGTGATGCACCGCAAGGCGGGGCCCCCCTCTCCCGGGTGGGAGAGGGGCAGGGGTGAGGGGCCGCCGGTGGTCATCCGGGCGAAGCGACAGCCGCCGCGCCTTTTTTGGGCAGGGCACACCCTCATCCGGCGCTCCGCGCCACCTTCTCCCATCCGGGAGAAGGAAGAAGCAGGACGGGAGCCGTCGAGGAACTTCACTCGATACTTATACGGCCAATAGCGGAGGGGGTGCGTCGTCAGCCAATCCCCTGCCGCGCCCGCTCGATCGCGCCCACGTCGATCTTCCCCATCCCCATCATCGCCGTGAAGGCGCGCTCGGCTTCCGCACCGCCGGCCGCGAGCGCTTCGGTGAGCACGCGCGGGGTGATCTGCCAGTTGAGGCCCCATTTGTCCTTGCACCAGCCGCAGGCGCTCTCCTGCCCACCGTTTCCGACGATGGCGTTCCAGTAGCGGTCGGTCTCGGCCTGGTCATCGGTCGCGATCTGGAAGGAGAAGGCCTCGCTGTGCCTGAAGGCCGGCCCGCCGTTCAAGCCCATGCAGGGAATGCCGGCGACGGTGAAATGCACGACGAGCACGTCGCCCGCCTTGCCGGAAGGAAAATCGGCCGGGGCACGGTCGATGCCGGTGACGCGGCTATCGGGAAAGAGCGAGGCGTAGAAGGTCGCGGCCTCCTCGGCGTCGGTGTCGTACCAGAGGCAGATCGTGTTCTTGGGCGGGGGCATGGGGTTTCCTCGGTTTTTCGTTTCGCAACGACGCCGCGTTCGCCTCCGCCTACGGCGTCATCCCGGGCTTGACCCGGGATCCATGCCGGAGCGTTGCCGTCGCCGGTTCGGGCATGGATCCCGGATCGGCGCCGCTTCGCGGCTTGTCCGGGATGACGCGGTGATGCAGGTGCGAATTTGCTCCGGACGACACAACCTTGGCGCGCAATCCCTTTTATGTCGAGCCGGCCGGAACGAACCGCCTGTCTCTGCTCACCGCCGCCCGAACAACCTTTCGATATCGCTGAGCTTGAGCTCGACATAGGTCGGCCGGCCGTGGTTGCACTGGCCTGAATTGGGGGTGATCTCCATTTCACGCAGCAGCGCGTCCATCTCCTCGGGGCGCAGGCGGCGGCCGGCGCGGACGGAGTTGTGGCAGGCCATCGTCGCCAGCACATGGTCGAGCCGGCGCTCCAGCGAGCCGGTGGTGCCGTGCTCGGCGAGCGCATCGGCGACGTCGCGGACGAGGCGCTGGAGATTGCCGCCGGCGAGCTGGCTGGGCGCCTCGCGCACCAGCACCGCGCCGGGGCCGAAGGCTTCGAGCACGAGGCCGAGGCTTTCGAGTTCGGCGCCGGCCGCGATCAGCCGGTCGGCATCGACGGGGTCGAGTTCGACCACCTCGGGCAGCAGCAGGGGTTGACGGGCAATGCCGTTGCGCGCGCGCTCGGCCTTCAGCCGCTCATAGACCAGCCGCTCATGGGCGGCGTGCTGGTCGACGATCACGACGCCCTCGCGGGTCTGGGCGACGATATAGGTTTCGTGGAGCTGGGCGCGGGCGGCGCCCAGCGGGCGGTCGAGCGCGTCGGCCGAGGGCTCGGCGAGATGGGCGCGGGCATCCGCCGAGGCTGCGGCGAAATCGGAGAAGCCGGATTGGGCCGGGCCGGCGGCACGCGGGGCGGCCCCCTCCCCCAGCCCGGCCGGCCAGGGCGACGCCTCCTGCCAGGGTGCGGCCGGCGGGAAGGACGGGCGCGGGATCGAATGGCCGTTACCGCCGGCGGCGAAGACCGCGCGGAAGGCGTCGAGCGTGCGGGCGCCGCCCGTCGTGGTGGCGCGGTGGCCGGCGGCGGCGAGCGCGGCCTTCAGCCCCGAGACGACGAGGCCGCGCACCAGCGCCGGGTCGCGGAAGCGCACCTCGCTCTTGGCGGGGTGGACATTGACATCGACCGCGCGGGGCTCGCAACCGACATCGAGAAAGAGCACCGGGTGCCGGTCCGAGGGCAGCACATCGGCATAGGCGCCGCGCACCGCCGAGAGCAGCAACTTGTCGCGCACCGGGCGGCCATTGACCGAGAGATGCACCCCCGCCGAAGTGCCGCGATGAAAGGTCGGCAGGCCGGCGAAGCCGGAGATGCGGAAGGCCTCGCGCTCGGCCTCGATCGGCAGGGCGTTGTCAGGAAAATCGCGCCCCAGCGCCCGGGCGAGGCGACGCAGCAGCCCCTCGCGGCCCGACGGCTCGGCAGGCCAGTCGAAGGCGCCGGCATGCTCGCCGGAGAGCGAGAAGCGGATGTCGGGATGGGCGATGGCGAGGCGGCGCAGCATATCCGCAACCGCCTGCGCCTCGGCCCGGTCGCTCTTCAGGAATTTGAGCCGGGCCGGGGTGAAGACGAAAAGGTCGGTGACCTCGATGCGGGTGCCGGGGGCGGCCGCGACGGGACGCACGACGCCCTTCTCGCCCGCCTCGACGACGAGGCCGATGCCCTGGGCCGCGTCGCGTCTGCGGGTCTCGATCGAAAGCCTAGCCACCGAGCCGATCGAGGGCAGCGCCTCGCCGCGAAAGCCCAGCGTGCCGATGGCGAAGAGGTCGCCATCCGGCAGTTTGGAGGTGGCGTGGCGCTCGACCGCGAGTTCGAGGTCCTGCGCCGTCATGCCGGCGCCGTCATCGACGACGCGGATCAGTTCGCGCCCGCCGGCGGCGATAGTGACGGCGATCGTGGTGGCGCCGGCGTCGATCGCGTTCTCGACCAGCTCCTTCACGGCCGCGGCCGGCCGCTCGATCACCTCGCCGGCGGCGATGCGGTCGACCAGGACGGGATCGAGGCGGCGGACGGTCATGCTGGGGTCACTGGAGCGGTCTTGGCGAACTCGACCTACCCCCTCTCCCCGGGCGGGAGAGGGTTGGGGTGAGGGGTCGCGCGACGCTTACAATGATGATGACCGTCGCGCGACCCCTCATCCGTCCCGGCTTCGCCGAGCCACCTTCTCCCGCAAGGGGAGAAGGGAAGGCGGGGCCTTTCAGTTCAGCTGCGCCCTTCGGCCAAATACTGCTTGGCCAGGAGCTTGGCCTCTTCCACCGCCGGCTGGTCGAAGGGATCGACGCCCATGGCGTAGCCGGTGAGGATCGTCTCCAGCATGAAGTGCATCAGCACCTCGCCATGGCTGGTCTCGTCGATCTGCTCGATGTGGAAGCGGCGCACCGCGCAGCCGTTCTTGGCGAAGGTGTCGATCATGGCGATGCCCTGGGCCGCCACCATGTCGCCGATGGTCTTGCCGGCGAAATCGCCCTGCCCGATCTTCTGGGCGAGGCCTGCGTCGATCTGCGGGCCCTTGCCCTTCACGCCGGTGGTGAGCACCGTGAAGAAGCGGTCCTTGGGGCCGGCGAGATAAAGCTGCTGCTGCGAATGCTGGTCGACGGGACCGAGCGCGCCGACGGGCTGCGTGCCCTGCCCGTCCTTGCCCAGGCTCTCGGCCCAGAGCTGCATCCACCAGCGCGTGAGCAGCGCGAGCTTGTCGGCATAGGGCATCAGCACGGCAATGTTCTTGCCAGAGCGCATGGCGGCCAGATGCAGCGCGGCACCGAGCGCCGAAGGGGTCTCGCGGACATCCTTTCCGGCGTAGAGCGGCGCGACGGCGCGGCCGGCGCCCTGGCGCAGCGCCTCGATGTCGAGGCCGAGCACCGCGGCCGGCAAGAGGCCGCACTTGGTCAGCACCGAATAGCGGCCGCCGACATCGGTGTGATGCTCGAGAAAGGGCACGCCATAGGGCTCGAGCAGGGCGCGCAGCGGGTGGAGCTTGCCGGGTTTGGCCGGCTCCGAGAGGCCCTGGAAATGCTCGCCGATCTGCTGGTCAGAAAGGTGGGCGCCGCGCAACGCCTCGATCGCGGCGATGGATTGCAGCAGGGTCTCGCCGGTGCCGCCGGATTTCGAGATCGCGACGAACTTCGTCGTCTTCAGCGGCAGTTTCGCCAGCAGCTCGGCATAGGTCGCCGGGTCGAGATTGTCGATGAAATGGACGCGCGTGCCGGTCTGGAGCTGGGAGAGGCCCGCGATGCCGTAGCCGGTCAGCTGCGCCAGCGTCTGGCCGCCGAGGCTGGAGCCGCCGGTGCCGAGGACCAGCACATCGGTCGCCCCGCCGCTCTTCAGCCGCTCGGCGGCGGCTTTCACGGGGGCGAGATCATGGGTGTCGCTCGGCAGCTTCAGCAGCGGCAGGGATCCATCCTTCGCCTGGCCCTGGAGCTTGGCCAGAGCGGGCTTCAGATCGGCCAGCGCCTGCTCGAAGGCGGCATCCGGGATACCGCCCTTGCCGACCTTGGATTCGAGCGCGAGATCGAAGCTTTGCTGGAGCATGGCACTGTCCATCACGGGGGTTCAGACGAGGCCGACGGGCTTGCCGACGGCCTGGACAAGGAGATCGGGGTGCCCGAAAAGGCGCGCCGCGACGCGCTTCACATCGGCGAGGGTGACGGCGGCGAAGCGGGCATTGCGCTGCGCCAGGAACTCCGGCGTCTCGCCGCGCAGGGCGAGGTTCAGCAGTTCGCCGGCGATCTTGGGCGAGGTGTCGAAGCGCAGCGGATAGGAACCGATGATGTAGCGCTTGGCCTCCTCGACCTCATGCTCGCTCGGACCCTCGGCGGCGAGCTTGGCCATCTCCTCGCGGATTACGGCCATCGACTCGGCGGCGCGATCGTTGCGGGTGGCGGTGCCGCCGACGACCAGTCCCGCCTCGCGCAGCGGCAACAGGCTGGAGGAGACGCCATAGGCGAGGCCACGCTTCTCGCGCACCTCCATGAAGAGGCGCGAGGTGAAGGCCGAGCCGCCGAGGATGTGGTTGAGCACGCTCGCCGGGATGTAATCCCGGTCGTCCCAGAGCAGGCCCGGCCCGACGAAGCGCAGCACCGTCTGCGGCACGTCAAGGTCAATCACATGGGTCTGGCCAAGCCCTTGGATCGGCAGGGGCGCGTCTGGCAGAGGGCGCGCCACACCGTTCGGCAGGGCGCCGAACAGGGAATCCAGCCGCCCGGCCAGTTCCTCCGCGCCGATATCGCCGACCACGACGATCTTCAGGCCCGATCGGTCGAGCAGGGACGGCATCAGCGCCCGCAGGGCGGCGGCATCGAGCCGCGAGACACCGTCGATATCGCCCTTCTCGGGGCGGCCATAGGCATGGCCGGGGAAGGCCGCGGCGTAGAGCGCGTTCCGGCACATGACGTCCGGGTTGGTCGCCTGGCGCTGAAGCCCGGCGATGATCTGGGCCTTCACCCGGGCAACGGCATCGGCATCGAAACGCGGCTTGTTCAGCGCCAGGGCCAGAAGCTCGAAGGCGGTGTCGCGATGGGTGGACAGCGTCTGGCAATAGCCGTGGAAATCGTCGCGGCGGGCCTCGAAGCCGATATGGATGGCGTGATCCGCCATCTTACCCTGGAAGGCCTCGGCATCGAGATCACCCGCGCCCTCGTCGAGCAGGCCCGAGATCAGATAGGCGCCGCCGGCGGCATCGGCGGGATCGCGCGCGGCTCCGCCATCGAAGGCGAAGTCCATCGCGATCAGCGGCAGGCTGCGCTCCTCGACCAGCCAGGCCTCGACACCGCCCTGCGAGCGCACGACCTGAACGTCGAGCGCCGGCCCCTGCGTGTTCAGCGGCGGGACGGAAAGCGGCGCGGTGAGGGTCGCGGTCATGGCGTGTCCTGTCGGCGGGACGGGTCGCACCCGGTCGAAAAACAGAAATGCATCAGGCCGGCAGCAGCAGGCCGGTGACGCTGCGATCGGGCCTGAGATAGCGGCGCGCGGCCTCGATCACGGCCTCGCGCGTGACCGCCTCGATCCGCTGCGGCCATTCCAGCACGTCCTCGACGGTCTCGCCGACCGCCAGAGAGGAGCCGAAGATGCGCGCGAGCGAGGACTGGTTGTCGCGCGCGAAGACGGTTTCCGCCACGAGGCGGGTGCGGGCCCGGGCGAGTTCCAGCTCGGTCGGGCCGTCCCTGAGGAAGTCGGCGAGCGCCGCGTCGAGCCCGGCTTCCATCGCCGCCATCTCGACGCCGGGGCGCGGGCTGGCGGAGATCTGGAGAGCGGCGCGATCGACCATCGAGCCCATGAAATAGGCGTTGGCGCCCGCCGCCAGCTCCTGCTCGACGCAGAGCCGGCGATAGAGCCGCGAGGTGGTGCCGCCGCCGAGGATTTCCGAGACGAGTTCCAGCGCGAGCACCTCCCCGCGCGTGCCGCTGGTATAGGTGGGCGTCAGCCAGCCGCGGCGCAGGGACGGCTGCTGTACCCTCGGGTCGTTGAGCTGGACGCGGCGCGAGGCGCGCGGATCCGGCTCGCTCGGACGGTTGCGCACCGGCGCCTCGCCGCGCGCGGCGATGCGGCCATAGGTCTCCTCGGCGAGCCTGCGGACCTCTTCGGCATCCGTGTCGCCCGCGACGACGAGGATCGCGTTTTCGGGCGTGTAGAAGCGCTGGTAATAGGCGAAGGCATCGTCGCGGTTCAGCCGCTCGATCTCGTGCTCCCAGCCGATGATCGGCGTGCCGTAGGGATGATGGAAGAACAGCGCGGCCGAGAACTCCTCCCCGAGCTGCGAGGCGGGATCGGCATCGACCCGCATGCGGCGCTCCTCCAGCACGACATCGCGCTCCGGGCCGACGACGCTCTCGTCGAAGGACAGGCCGGTCATGCGATCGGCCTCGTAATCCATCATCGCGCGCAGGTGCTCTTTCGGCACGCGCTGGAAATAGGCGGTGTAATCATAGGAGGTGAAGGCGTTTTCCTGGCCGCCATAGCCCGCGACGATCTTGGAGAATTCGCCCGCCGGCCATTTCGCCGTGCCCTTGAACATCAGATGCTCGAGGAAATGGGCAATCCCGGACTTGCCCGCCGGATCGTCGGCCGAGCCGTTGCGATACCAGACCATATGGGTCACCACCGGCGCGCGCCGGTCGCTGACCACCACGACATCCAGCCCGTTGGCGAGGCTGAAGAAGCGGACGGGCTCGGCCAAAGCGGGCTGGCGCGCATGCATGTTCACCGGGCGAAACCTCCGCGGGGACAAAAAGGGGCGGGCACGATGCGCCCGCCCCGAATTAACAATCTGTGCAGCTCAGGCGCGTTCGGCAAGAGCGTCGCCGTGGCTGCCGATCATTGCGGCCGCATCACCGGGCCGCGGCCTTCCACGAAATTGCGCTCGCCGACCGCCTGCTTGTCCTCGACCGGGCCGCCCCTGCCGGGACCGATCGCGGCGGTGGAAGCCGGGCGGCGATAGCCGGTCGGCGGCTCGGTGAGGGTCCGGCGCGGAGGCTCCTCGCCATATTTCAGCTGGTCGGCGGCCTGCTCGTTGTAGCGGGCGGCCTGCTCCTTGCCGATCCGGATCGGGCCGATGACGTTGTCGTAGAGATCGTTCTCGCGATAGGGCTTGGCCGTCGCCTGGAGCGGCGGCTCCAGCGTGCGGCCGCGCTGGATCTCGCGGGCGGAGAGGATCGGGTTGTCCTTCACGCCGTCGGCCGGGACATAGCGGCGCGGGCTCGCGTCGTCCTTGCGGCGCTGCACGTCGGGATCGTTCGGCCAAGCGGCATTGCGGCCGCTGGCGGCCTGCTGCGGCGGCGGCAGATTGGTGTTCGGCGGCACGACGAGAGGCGCGCGGGCGCGATAGTCGATGTCGTCATTGGCCTTGCCGCCGAAGGTGCCCTCGATCAGGTTCTTGAACAGCATGCCTTCCTGAGCGAACGCAGGCTGGGCCGCAAGAGCAAGGCCACCGGCGAGCAGCAGATGCGTCACGCGGATGCGTTGCGCCATGTGGTATCTCCCTTTGGACAATCCTTCAGACAGCCTCAAGCACGCGCGAACGGCGAAAGGATGGCGGGACCGTCGTCACGCCGGCTCGCTGCCGGCAGGTCGGAAGGACTCATACAGGAGACCCAGCACGCCGACAACGATCGCGACATCGGCGATGTTGAAGATGTACCAGCTGAAGCTGCCCCAGTGAAAATGCACGAAGTCGACCACCGCGCCGTACCAGGCCCGGTCGAGCCCGTTGCCGAGCGCCCCGCCGATGATCAGCGCGAGGCTGAGGACGGTGAAGCGCCCCTGCGCCCGCCACATCCAGCGCCAGAGCCAGATCGCCGCGATGAAGGACACTATGACCAGGAACCAGCGACCGAGATCGGTGCCCTGCTGGAAGAGGCCGTAGGAAATCCCTCGGTTCCAGGCGAGCACGATGGTCAGGAAAGGTGCCAGATCGAAGGGGCCGTTCTCGGCGAGGCCGACCCCGTGAAGCAGCCAGAGCTTCAGCGCCTGATCGGCGACGAAGACCACGAGGACCGTCACGAGGCCGAGGCGCCGGGCCGGCGTCATCGCGGCTGGACTCCAAGCTCCTGAAGCGCCTTCGCGTCACGCGGCGTGACGGAAGCGTAGCCGGGCAGCGCCGTCGCAGGATCGAAATACTTCCAGGAGCGGGCGCATTTCACCCCGGCAGTGCGATGCGGCACGACCGCCACGCCCGGCACGTCGGGCAGGCGGAAGGCGTCCTGCGGCCCCTCCCCGCTCTCGACCCGGATTCCGGAGGTGATGGCGATCTCCGCCAGATCCGTCCCGGACAGGGCCGCATGCAGATCGGCATCCGCCACGAAGACCTGCGGGGCGGCCTCCAGCGAGGAGCCCAGCCGCTTGGCGGCGCGCTCCAGCTCCAGCGCGCCGGTGACGACGCGGCGGACCTTGCGGATCTTGGCCCAGCGCTCCGCCAGCTCCGCGTCCAGCCAGGCTGCGGGCGCCTCGCCGAAGAGCTCGAGATGGACGGACCCCTCGCCGGCCTTCAGCTCCGGATAGCGCTCGAGCCAGGCCTCCTCGGCTGTGAAGACGAGGATCGGCGCCAGCCAGGTCGTCAGGCACCTGAAGAGATGGTCGACGACCGTCAGCGCGCTCTTGCGGACATGGCTCGATGTCGGGTCGCAATAGAGCGCGTCCTTGCGGACGTCGAAATAGAAGGCCGAAAGCTCGGTGTTCATGAACTGCGAGAGCAGAGTCACGACCTTCTTGTAGTCATAGGTCCGGTAGGCCTCCTCGACCTGCGGCCCGAGCTCCGCCAGCCGATGCAGCATCAGCCGCTCCAGCTCCGGCATGGTCGCAGGCTCGGCGACGCGGATGTCCTCGCTGAAATGGGCGAGCGTGCCGAGCATCCAGCGCATCGTGTTGCGCAGCTTGCGATAGGTCTCGACGAAGGTCTTGAGGATTTCCTTGCCGATCCGCAGGTCGTCCGAATAATCGGCCGCCGCGACCCAGAGCCGCAGGATGTCGGCGCCCGAGTCCTTGATGATGTCCTGCGGCGCGGTGACGTTGCCCTTCGATTTCGACATCTTCTCGCCCTTCTCGTC
>NZ_JBMDWH010000139.1:0-7522 GCF_048595345.1 Allobosea sp. | reverse complement strand
GGCCCCGCCGGCCTCGCCGCCGCGCTCGCGGCAGGCCGCAGCGGTGCGCGCGTCATCCTCTGCGACGAGGATTTCCGCCTCGGTGGCCGGCTGCTGGCCGAAAAACGCGAGATCGGCGGCGGGCCTGCGGGCGACTGGCTCGCCGCGACGCTGGCGGAGCTGGCGAGCCTGCCCGACGTGCGGATCATGCCGCGCACCACGGTCTTCGGCCTTTACGACCATGGCATCTACGGCGCCGTCGAGCGCGTGGCCGACCATCTGCCGCAGCCTCTTCCGCACCAGCCCCGCCAGCGGGGCTGGCGCATCCAGGCGAAGCGCGCGATCCTCGCCGCCGGCGCGATCGAGCGGCCGATCGTCTTCGCCGGCAACGACACGCCGGGCGTGATGCTGGCCGGGGCGGTACGTGCCTATCTCAACCGCTACGGCGTGCTGCCGGGGCGCGAGGCGGTGCTGTTCACCGCCAGCGACGATGGCTGGGCGACGGCGCGCGACATCGTCGCGGCCGGCGGCAAGGTCGCCGCCATCGTCGATACCCGGGCCGAGGCGCATCCGGCCCGCAAGGCCTTCGCCAACAGGCTCGGCGCCCGGCTGTTCGCGGGCGGCGTGGTCGAGCGGGCGAGCGGCGGGCGCCAGCTGGGCGAGATCACCATCCGTGACGCAGCCGGCGCCAACACTACGCTGCCCTGCGACCTGCTCGCCGTCTCGAATGGCTGGAACCCGACGCTGCATCTGACCTCGCATCAGAACGGCAAGGCCGTCTGGAACGAGGCGCTGCACTGCTTCGTGCCGGGCACGCTGCCCGCCGGGCTGGCCGTCGCGGGCAGCGCCGCCGGGCGCTTCGCGCTGGCACAGGCGCTGGAGGACGGGGCGCGTCTGGCCGGCGAGGCTCTCAGCGATCTCGGGATCGAGACCCGTTCGGCCCAGCCCGCATCGCCGACCGACGCAGAAGGCGAAGGACTCTCGCCCGTTTGGCGCGTCGTCGGGGGCAGGGGAAAGGCCTTCGTCGATTATCAGAACGACGTCACCGACAAGGACGTCGAACTCGCTGCGCGCGAGGGCTTCCGCCCCGTCGAGCATCTCAAGCGCTACACCACGCTCGGCATGGCGACCGATCAGGGCAAGACCTCGAATCTCACGGGCCTCGCCATCATGGCCGAGCAGACCGGCCGGACGATCCCGCAGACGGGCACCACCACCTTCCGCCCGCCCTATACGCCGGTGGCGATCGGTGCGCTCGGCGGCCATCATCGCGGCAAGGATTTCCGACCGGCGCGGCTCGCGCCCACGCATGGCTGGTCGGCCGAACAGGGCGCCGTCTTCGTCGAGACCGGCCAGTGGCTGCGCGCGCAATATTATCCGAAGCCCGGCGAAAACGACTGGCTGACGACGGTGAATCGCGAGGTTCTTGCGGTGCGTGCCGGCGTTGGCATCTGCGACGTCTCGACGCTCGGAAAGATCGACATTCAGGGCCGTGACGCCGCCGAATTCCTGGAGCGCGTCTACATCAATGGCTGGAAGGCACTGCCGGTCGGCAAGGCGCGCTACGGGCTGATGCTGCGCGAGGACGGCTTCGTCATGGATGACGGCACCACCTCGCGGCTGGGCGAGACGCATTTCCTGATGACGACCACCACCGCCAATGCCGGCAAGGTGATGCAGCATCTGGAGTTCTGCCATCAGGTGCTCTGGCCCGATCTCGATGTCCGCATGGTCTCGGTTTCCGAGCAATGGGCGCAGGTCGCTATCGCCGGGCCGAAGGCGCGCGCAACCCTGCTCGGCGTGGTCGATCCGGAGCACGACCTGTCGAACGAGGCCTTCCCCTATCTCGCCGCGCGGGCGGTCACGGTCGGCGGCGGCATTCCGGCGCGGCTCTTCCGCATCTCCTTCTCGGGCGAGCTGGCCTATGAGCTGGCCGTTCCCGCCGATTATGGCGACGCGATGATGCGGGCGCTGATGCAGGCGGGCGCTGCCTTCGGCATCACGCCCTATGGCACCGAGGCGCTCGGCGTGCTGCGCGTCGAGAAGGGCCATGTCGCCGGCAACGAGCTCAACGGCACCACGACCGCCCGCGATCTCGGCCTCGGCAAGATGCTGTCGTCGAAGAAGGACTATATCGGCCGGATGATGGCCGCACGCGCGGCGTTGAACGAGGCGGAGCGGCCGTCCTTCGTCGGCTTCAGGCCGGTCGATCCGCGCGAGCGGCCGCGCGCCGGGGCGCATTTCATCGGCATCGGCAAAGCCGCGACGATGGAGAACGACGAGGGCTACATGACCTCGGTGGCCTATTCGCCGCATCTGGGCCACTGGATGGGCCTCGGCCTGATCAGGGGCGGCATCGCCCGGATCGGAGATCGCGTGCGGGCCTATGACCCGGTCCGCAAGGGCGACATCGTCGTCGAGATCTGCTCGCCCGTCTTCGTCGATCCGGAAGGAGCGCGCCTCCATGGCTGACGTCACGCACTGGACGCCGCGCAGCGCCTGGGCCGGTATCGCCGGGCCGGGGCATATCGGAGCGAGCGGCGAGGGCGTCACCGTCACGCTGCTCGACGGATATGGGCTGGCGAGCCTCATCGCCGCGCCGGGGCAGGCGGAGGCACTTTCGCGCCGTGTCGAGGAGCGTTTCGGCCTCGCGTTGCCGCCGACGCCGCGCCTGGTCTCCTGCGCCGGTTACGACGCGATCGGCACCGGGCCGGGCCAATGGCTGCTGCGGACGGCGTCCCGCCAGGAGATCCCGGCGCTGATCGCCGAATTGGCGCCTCACGCCGCCATTGCCGACCAGAGCGATGGGCGCGCCGCCCTGCGACTCTCCGGCCCGCATCTGCGCGAGACGCTCGCCAAGGGGGTGATGCTCGACCTGCATCCGGCGGCCTTTGCCGTTGGCGATGCGGCGGCCACCAGCGTCGCCCATATCGGCGTGCAGCTCTGGCGCCTGCCGGACGGGGCCGAGGGCCCGGTCTTCGAGATGATGGTGGCGCGCAGCTATGCCGTCAGCTTCTGGTCCTGGCTCAGCGGCTCCGCCGCCGAGTTCGGCTGCCGCATCCGCGACGGGCGAGGTTGACGGCGGCGCGCCGCGCGCTGTCTAAGCCCTCCATTCCCTCCTTATCCTCGTCAGGGATCCGCGCGAGCGGACCGATGCCATGCCCCACACCCCCATGATCCTCGCTCTCTCCTGCCCCGACCGGCCCGGCATCGTCGCCGCCGTCTCGACCCTGCTGGCGGAGGCCGGCTGCAATATCCGCGACGCGCAGCAATTCGACGATCTCGAAACCGGCCGCTTCTTCATGCGCGTCGTCTTCGACCGGCTGGAGGGCGCCCGCAGCGCCGCCGAGATCCGCGTGTCGATCGACGATCTGGCGAAGCGCTTCTCGATGAAGGTGTCGCTGCGCGACACATCCGCCCGCAAGAGGGTGATGCTGCTGGTCTCGAAATTCGATCACTGCCTCGCCGATCTGCTCTATCGCTGGCGGATCGGAGAATTGCCGATGGAGATCACCGGCATCGTCTCCAACCATGCCCGCGAGCACATCGCCTCGAGCGATATCGGCGATCTGCCGTTCCACCACATGCCGATCAACAAGCAGACCAAGATGGAGCAGGAGGCCGAACTCTGGCAGCTCGTGCAGCAGACGGAGACCGATCTCGTCGTGCTCGCCCGCTATATGCAGATCCTGTCGGACGGGCTCTCGGCCAAGCTGGCAGGCCGCTGCATCAACATCCACCACTCGTTCCTGCCGGGTTTCAAGGGCGCCAAGCCCTATCACCAGGCTCATGAGCGGGGCGTGAAGCTGATCGGTGCCACCGCGCATTACGTCACGCCCGATCTCGACGAGGGGCCGATCATCGAGCAGGACGTGGAGCGGATTTCGCATCGCGACACGCCCGAAGATCTCGTGCGCAAGGGGCGCGATATCGAGCGGCGCGTTCTGGCGCGGGCCGTGCGCTACCATCTCGAGGACCGGGTCATCCCCAACGGCCGCAAGACGGTCGTCTTCACCGACTGAGGGCAATCGCTTCGCAAAGGCTGCGTCGGCCCGGGGATATCCCGGCCGACGTGTCAGGCCAGCCAGCCCTGCATGACCGCCACGAGCAGGAACAGGCCCATCGCCGCGCGATAGACCACGAAGGCCCAGCTCGACATCTTTTCGAGATAACGCATCAGGCCCCAGATGGCGGCGAAGGACGCGACCGAGCCGGCGAGCAGCCCGACCGCCAGCAGCGAGACGGCGTGAGCGTCGATCCCCGCCTTGGCGATCTCATAGGCTTCCTTGAGTCCCGCCAGGGCGATCGCCGGCAGGCCGAGCAGGAAGGAGAGGCGCGCCGCCTCGGCGCGCTTGAAGCCGAGGGCGAGCGCGGCGGTCAGCGTCGAACCGGAGCGGGAGACGCCGGGGATCAGCGCGCCGACCTGCGCGATGCCGACGAGGACGAAATCAAGCGCGCCGGCCTGCTCGACGCGCAGCCGGTGCCGGGCCAGCCATTCGGTCAGCGCCAGCAGAAGCGCCATCACGAGCGAAGCCGCGCCGATGACCCAGAGCGCCCGCAGCGGCGAGCCGCAACGGTTGAGCAGCGGCGCCAGGAACAGACCGGCGATCACGATCGGGATCGTGCCCAGCACGATGCCGACGGCGATGCGGGCCGGGCCGCTCTCGATCCGCCTCGTCTTCACGACCTCCAGCGCGCCGACGCCGATCTGGGCGACATCGCGACGGAAATAGCTGATCACAGCGGCGAGGGCGGCCAGCTGCATCAGTGCCGAGAAGGCCGAGCCGGGATCGGGCCAGCCCAGCAGGGCGGGCACGATGCGCATATGCGCCGTCGAGGAGATCGGCAGCAGTTCGGTGATGCCCTGCACGATGCCGAGCACGATCATCTGACCGTAGTCGAGCGCGGCGAAGCCGGTGTCGAGACCGGCGGAGCAGGCGGAAGCAGCCATGGGCGAAAAGCTCCGAATCGGGAGGCGCGAGCCTTATCGCGCCGGATGGTTCTAGAGCATCTCTTTTTTCCGGAAAGCCGAATCAATCTTTCGCAACAATCCAGCGCTCCGGCCAGATCGCAGGCGCGGATGGCTCGCGATCCGATGCCGTCCGGCACCGGCCTTTTCCGCGCCTCAATCGACGCGGCCGCCCTGCAGCAGGATGCGCGAGCCGTCCCTCTCCGCGACCTCGATGCGCTGGCGATAGGTGCCGCGGCCGGTCTCGCAGATGCGTGGTGTGGCCGATGGCAGCGGCGCTCCGAGCAGCGAGCGGCCGGTCATCGTCGCGGCCGCGGGCAGGCCCAGCGCCGCCAGCACCGTGGGGGCGATGTCGATGATGCCCGCGGGCCTTTCATCGACGAGGCCCTCCGCCGATCCCGCGCTGCGCAGGACCAGCGTGGTGTTCAGCTCGTGCCGGTTCAGGCCGCCATGCATGCCGCCGCCGACCGGCACGTCGCCCTTCGTCATCAGGCCGAGGCCGGGATGGCCGTACTCGTCGGGATCGTCGGTCGAGCGCAGGGTGAAGACCAGTTCCGGCGCGCGCTCATGGTCGAGATCGACCAGCGACAGCGAGAAGGTGCCGGGCAGCTCCCCCTCGACGCCGTCCCCGCCGGGGGTGAAGAGCATCCCGGTGAAGGGCTGCTCCATCAGCCAATGGGCGATCGCGTCGCGCCGGGCCGTGCCGCCGTCGAGAATGCGGATCTCGCCCATATCGCCGCCGGTCATGGTGAATTGCGCGCCTTCCAGCGTGCGCTCGGCCGCGCGCCGGCCTTCATGCCCGGCCCCGCGCAGCAGTTCGGAGAGCGGCAGCGCGTCGGCCATTGTGATCTGGCCGTGGTCGGAGGCGGCGATCACCGCATAGCGCTCCGCATCCGGCTGGGCATCGACCCAGGCGAGGATGCGCCCGAAGGCGTCGTCCACCGTGCGGATGACGTTCAGCGTTTCGGGGGCGCCGAGGAAACGGTAATGGAAGGAGGTGTCGGGCTCGTTGAACCAGATCAGGGCCACATCCGGCCTGATCGTCTCCAGCACATGCTCGCGGAAGACGCGCTCGGCATAGTCTGTCTCCTCGAAGCGCGGCAGGCGGCGCGGCGGCAGCGGGCCGAAACGCGCGATGACCTCGTCCACCGCGTCCGGCGTGCGGGTGTGCTCGCGCCCGAGCAGCGAGAAGGTCCAGTGGCCGTTCTCGCGGACATTGGGGTTGATCAGATAGGCCGAGCCGGCCGAGCCGGTGTGGACCACGGCCATGCGCTTGCCGGCCCGGGCCAGCACGTCGCCCATCGGCTCGGCCGCGACGAAGCGCCCGCCGGTCGCCTCGATGGCGAGCGAGACGTCGTCCCACCGGCTGAGATCGATGGCATGGGCCGTCGTCGCCTGCGGGAAGTAGAAGGCGTTGCCGACGATGCCATGGACGCGCGGATGCGCGCCCGTGGCGATGGCGGTGGTGGCGACCCGCGTCATCGAGGGGAAGACGCTGCGCGCCTGCCGGAACCACGTGCCTTGCCCGGCGAAGCGGGCGAGGTTGGGCATAAGCTCCGGCGTCACGAAATCGGGCCTAAGCCCGTCGAAGACGCAGATGACGACCTTGTCGGCCACAGGCGAGGGGCTCATCAGGCGGCGGCCCTGAGCGCCTGCGTCTTCGCCTTGGCGGCGAGCGCCTTGGTCGTCGCGATGCACTCGTCGACCGCATACCAGTAACGCTGGTTCAGCTCGATGTTGAACATGACGCCTTCCGGGAAGGTGCAGGCCGCCATCAGCTCCTCCCACGGGATCGCGCCCCAGCCCACCGGCAGATGCAGATCGCCATGGCCGAAGGCCGTCTTCTCGCTGTCGTGATACATCCAGATCGCATCGGCCCGGCCGAAGGAATCGTGCATGTGGAGATGGCTGGCGAAGGGGGCGAGCGCCGCGATATCCGCGACGAACTCCTCCGTTCCGAAGCCTTCGCCCTGGAAGCCGGCCCGCAGGAAGGAATGGCTGAAATCGAGCGTGGCGCGGACATGGCTGTGGTCGATGGCGGCCAGCTCCTGCGCCAGGCGCCGCGGCGAGGAGCAATGGACCTTGCCCTCATGGCCGCCGAACAGCGTCTCGACACAGACCAGCGGTCCGAGATCGGCCGCGACGTCCCCCGCCTTGGCGAGCCATTCGCGCTGGCGGGCATAGGCTGCTTCGAGGACCGGCGCCTCGGCGACCGGGTGCAGGCCCGAATGCAGGACGTAGTTGACCGCGCCGACCTCGGCTGCGATCTCAAGCGAGGCCCTCAGCACCTCGAAATGGCGCGGCAGCCGCGCCGGATCGTCGAAGAAGTTGATCGAGAGCGGGCCATGGACGGAGTAGCGGACATTGCGCCCGGCGCAGGCGCGCTTCAGCGTCTCCAGATGCGGGCGGTGAATGCGCCCGCCGATCACGAG
The DNA here is from genome assembly GCF_048595345.1 of Allobosea sp. Lineage (GTDB taxonomy): Bacteria > Pseudomonadota > Alphaproteobacteria > Rhizobiales > Beijerinckiaceae > Allobosea. Next base: position 142 of record NZ_JBMDWH010000139.1, on the reverse strand, counting down.
ATCGGCCGAGAAGGTCGGCAGTTCGATCGTCTCGACGCCGAGGGCCTCGACCCGGTCGAGGATCGCGGAGAAGTCCGAGAGATCGCCCTTCGGGTAGGGGGCGGAAATGCCGGTGCCGAGAACGCCGTTGGGCAGCATGGGA
>NZ_JBMDWH010000138.1:0-17828 GCF_048595345.1 Allobosea sp. | reverse complement strand
CTACAGCGAGACGACCTTCGTCCTGCCGCCGGAGGATCCGGCTAACACCGCGCGCGTGCGCATCTTCACCCGCAGCGTCGAGATGCCCTTCGCGGGGCATCCCAATGTCGGGACAGCCTTCGTGCTGGCTCGGCAGCGGGTGGGCGAGGGCGGCTCCCTGCGCTTCGAGGAGATCGCCGGCCTCGTCGAGGTCGAGGTCACGCGCGATGAGAGCGGAGCCGTCACCGGTGCCGTCATCGCCGCGCCGCAGCCTTTGACGACGACGGTCGAGCTGTCGGTGGAGGCTATCGCCGCCTGTACCGGTCTTGCTGCGTCGGATATCGTCGTCGCGAACCACCGGCCGGTCCGCGCCTCGGTGGGCGTGTTCTTCGTGCTGGCCGAGGTCACCGGCGAGGCCCTGTCCCGCGCCACGCCGGACCTCAGCCATTTCCGCGCCGTGCGCGACGCCACCCCGGAGCTGGAAGGGCGGTTTTCGCTTTTCCTCTATGCGCGCGAGGGCCAGCGCATCCGTGCGCGCATGTTCGCGCCCATCGGCGGCACCTGGGAAGACCCGGCGACGGGCAGCGCCAGCGCCACGCTGGGCGCCCTGCTGCTGAAGCTCGACGGCGCCGATGACGCCGCCTTCACCATCACGCAAGGGGTCGAGATGGGCCGGCCGAGCCTGCTCCACGTCACCGCGCGCCGCACGGCGGACGGCTACCGCTCTCGCGTCGGCGGCAGTTGCGTGCCGATGTTCAAAGGCACGGTAGAGATCTAGCTGAGCCCCAGATCGGCCCGCGCCCGCTTGGTCAGGCCGAGCGCAACCAGCCTATGGCTTTCGCGCAGATAGTCGCGCAGCACCTCGTCGGGCATGCTCTGGGGCGACTGCCATTGCACCCATTTCATCCCGCGCGAGGCGAGATAGGGCGCCGGTCGCAGGCCGGGCTGATCCTTGAGAATGTCGAAGGCCATCGGCGAGCATTTGAAGCTCACCGCCATCTCGCCGCTCTCCTGCAGCCGGCCGACGGCGAAGACCTTGTCGCCGACCTTCCAGACGTCTGCACCGCCCCATTGCACGACATGCAGCGTCGCCGGGAGCCCCGCGCAGAAGGCGTTGTACGGGTCTCGCGTCACGAGCCGTAGCGCTCGGCGTCGATGCCGTGCCGTGCGGCGGCCGCGACGATCTGCGACCAGGTCTCGTCATCGAGCGGAATTCCGATCTCCGCGCGCGCGGCCCGCATCTGCCTTTCCTTCTCGCCGGGCACCAGCACGGGCTGGGCGGGGTCCTGCGGCGCCGCCGCATGAACGAAGGCGAGATAGCTGTCGATGCGGCGGCGCCGCAGCCTCTCGTCCGGTTCCAGCCGGGCCGGATCGATCACCACGCCGAAGAGCGAATTGATGATCCAGCTCTTCTCGGGCTTCTCGTCGATCCGGGCCGCGCCCATCAGCCCTGCGGAGAGCAGTTCCGCGATCAGCGACAGCCCGGCGCCCTTGTGGTCGCCGAAGGGCAGGAGCGCGCCGAGCGTCTCGTCGCCCGTCAGGCCCTGCGCGAAGACGTGGCGCGGATCGGTCGTCGGCCGGCCTTGGCCGTCGATGATGTAGCCAGGGGGGACCGGCTCGCCCTTGTTGAGAGCGACACGGGCCTTGCCATGGGCCATGCGACTGGTGGCGAAATCGAGAATCAGCGGGTCGCCGCTGGGCACCGGCACGCCGATCGCGTGCGGATTGGTGCCGAAGCGAGCCTCGCGCGCGCCATAGGGCGCCACGATCGGCGGGCGGCCGGCGACATTGACCCAGAAGAACGAGACCAGCCCCGCAGCGGCGGCGACCTCGGCATAATGGCCGATCCGGCCGATATGATGCGAATCCAGCAGATTGACGATCGCCACTCCCTGATCGCGGGCGATGGCGCAGGCGCGGTCGACCGCATTGCGGGCATTGGGCTGCCCGAGGGCGACCGCGCCGTCGATGATCAGGAAGGGCGGTGCTTCGGTGCGGATTCGGCCCTTCGCGTCGGGCTTCAGGTTCCCATCGGCAAGCGACTGGAAGTAAAGGGGGATCATTCCCACGCCATGGCTGTCATGGCCGCTGAGATTGGCGAGGACGAGATGCTCGGCGGTCTCCTGCGCCTCGGCCTCGGTCCAGCCGGCGGCGAGGATCATGGCGTGAACGAGCCGGCGCAGGTCTTCTGGCCGATGCAGGCGATGGGTCATGGCGATGGCGTTCCTCTTTGATCGGGAACTGTGCATGAGCGGCCCGGCGCCGCAATGGTGCGGCACGAGCCTTGGCTGGATGGAGCGCATGCGCCGCCGCATCTCGACGCGGCGCCCCGCAGTCCTTATCTTGTGGGCTGATGTCTTGCTTCACCGGGCCTTGAACCCGGTCGAGGAGGGAAAAACGATGTTCTCCATTCCGGGGCTCAAGGTCATATCCTTGACCGATGCAGCGGCCGAACGCATCCGGCAGATCATGTCGCAGGCGGGCGCCGATGTGCCCGCTCTCGGTCTGCGCGTCGGCGTCAAGAAAGGCGGCTGCGCCGGCATGGAATACACCTTCGAGATCGCCCGCGAGATCGAGAAGGGCGACGAGGTCGTGACCGAGAAGGACGCCACCGTCATCGTCGATGCCAAGGCGGTGCTCTTCCTGCTCGGCACCGAGCTCGATTTCCGCACCGATCGCTTTTCGGCGACCTTCGTCTTCAACAACCCCAACCAGGTATCGGCCTGTGGCTGCGGGGAATCGGTGGAGATCAAGCCGCGCAGCGAGGGCGCTCTTTCGGCGTCCTGACGGAAGGCAGGGCCGCTGCGGGCAACGCCTCGGCGAGACCGCTCAGGCGACCCGGCTCGCCGTCTCGGTCGCGTCCTCGGTGACGGTGCGATTGCGCCCGTCTCGCTTGGCCTGCATCAGCGCCTGATCCGCCCGGTCCACCAGGGAGCCTGATGTGTCGCCGCGGCGATAGCTCGCGACGCCGAGGGAGATGGTGATTCGCCCCAGATTTTCGTTGGTCGATCGTTTGATGAGTTCCCGCGTCAGCAGCGCCTGACGCACGGTCTCGGCCCCGAATTTGGCGGCGATCACATCCGCTTCCGGCAGGATGATGGCGAATTCCTCGCCGCCGAAGCGGCTGATGATCGCCTTCTCCTTGAACTTGTCTTTCATCGTGCGCGCGACGAGCCTCAGCACCTGGTCGCCCGTGAGATGGCCATGGGCGTCGTTGAAGCGCTTGAAGAAATCGATATCGGCCATCACCACGGCGAAGGGCTCGCGCCGGAGGGTCGCCTCGTCGATCGCCTTCTGCAGCATTTCCTCGAAATGGCGGCGGTTGGCGAGCCCGGTCAGCGGATCGGTGAGCGCTTCGGCGCGGGTGGATTCCAGCGCTTCGCGCAGGTTGCGGATTTCGTGGGCGCTGTTGCGCAACTCGGCCTCGAGCTGGGCTTTGCGGGTGACCTCCTCGCGGGTCGACATTACGAGGGCCTCGACCCATTCGCGCAGCTTCTGGCGATCGGTGGGGTGTGGCACATCCTCGGACATCGCCGTCAGGCGGCCATGGTAGATTTCGCTGGAGCCGAGCGCCTTGTCGACCAGCGCCATCATGGCGTCGATCTCGCCCATCACTTGCAGGCTCGTCCGCTCCGCCTGTTTGGCGAAGCGTTCGGTGCTGATGAAGCGCTCATAGAGATTGTCGATATCGGCGGCGGTGACCTTGCCGTTGCTCCCGGCGAGGATCGCGTTCAACGCCATGCTGACCGCAGGCATTTCACCGCTGAGATGCGCGTACCAGACCTCGAACGCGCGCGGATAGCTCGGCGATTCGGACTGGCGCATGGCCGCGACGACGCGATCGGCGAGGTCGTGCTGCGCGGAACCCAGGGCGTCGCTCATCTCAACACCATCCCCACCCGATACGGGGCGCGGCTCATGCCGCGTCGGATCCGATCAAACGCTCGAAGCGGGACGTCCTGTCCGGAGAGAGGGCAAGCACCCGTTCACTGCGACTCTATTCAGCCGCAGCGGCAAGACCCTAGGGCGAGGTGGTTAAAATGCTGTTGATTATAGTAAGATTTTATAAGCGAACCGGGCGCAGCAGAAATGCCGGCACATGATCGCCGAGCCCCTTCACCTGCGGTCCGTCGTCGTCCTCGCGCTCGCGGCGGCGATTGCGGCGCTGTTCCCCCGGCTCGGCGCGCGGCGGGGAGCTGCGCAGATCGGGCGGCGTCTCGCGATCGCGCTGGCGCGGCTCGGGCCGCTCCTCGCGCGCGCGCGAGGGCACTGCTTCCCGCACCTCGTCCTCCCCGCGCGGGGCCCGCTCACTGCGGCTCCGGCCCCGGCCACCGGCGCGCTTCTCGTCACGGCGCCCGCCGCGACGTTCCTCGCGCGGCTCGGCCGGGGGCAGGGAGTCCAGCCCCGCACCCTCGAAGGCGATGCTCTGGCCGGTCAGCTTCTCCACCGCGGCGACCAGCTTGTCGTCATGGCGGGTCACGATGGTGAAGGCGGCGCCCAGACGCCCGGCGCGACCCGTGCGGCCGATGCGGTGGACATAGTCCTCCGCATGGGTCGGCACGTCGAAATTGAAGACGTGGCTGACGGCCGGAATATCGAGCCCGCGGGCGGCGACGTCCGAAGCCACGAGGATCGGATTCTCGCCCGTCCGGAACGATTCCAGAGCGGCCATACGCGCATATTGATCCATGTCGCCATGCAGCGCGACGGCTGGGAAGCCATGCTTCTGCAACGATTTGTGCAGGGTCGCCACATCGCGCTTGCGGTTGCAGAAGACGATCGCGTTCTGCAGGTCGGTGGCGCCCTTGATCAGCCGGCGCAGCGTCTCGCGCTTCTCGAAATCCTGCGCATTGGACGCGACCAGCCGCTGGGTGATGGTGGTCGCCGTGCTCGCTGGACGGGAGACCTCGATCCGCACCGGATTGTGAAGGAACTGCTCGGAAATGCGCGTGATCTCCGGCGGCATGGTCGCCGTAAAGAACAGCGTCTGCCGGGTGAACGGCACCAGCTTGCACACGCGCTCAATATCGGGGATGAACCCCATGTCGAGCATGCGGTCCGCCTCGTCGATGACAAGCAGCTCGACGCCGGTGAGCAGCAGCTTGCCGCGCTCGACATGGTCGAGCAGGCGCCCCGGCGTGGCGATCAGCACATCGACGCCGCGGGTGATCTTTGCATCCTGGTCGCCGAAGGAGACGCCGCCGATCAGCAGGGCGACGGAGAGCTTCTGGTTCGAGCCGTAGCGGGTGAAGTTTTCCTCGACCTGCGCCGCCAATTCGCGCGTCGGCTCGAGGATCAGCGTACGCGGCATGCGCGCCCTGGCCCGGCCGTTTTCGAGGATGGTCAACATCGGCAGCGTGAAGGCCGCCGTCTTGCCCGTGCCGGTCTGGGCGATGCCCAGAACGTCCTTGCGGGCGAGGACATGGGGAATGGCCTGGGCCTGGATGGGGGTCGGCGTGCTATAGCCTGCGGCCGTGACGGCCGTCAGAACCTTTTCGCTTAGGCCGAGTTCGGCAAATGACATCGCGTTTGGCGCTTCTTCAGGGTCGGTGGCATGCGGGCGGGATGACCTGCTCAACCGCTCGCTGGCGCGACAACAGGATTTGCGCGCCTTCGGACCCCTGTGGAATGCGCAGAAAGCGCGGCAAAGTCAATCTTCTAGCCTCGAAAAGGACTCTGGCTGCCCATGACGGAACCGCTCGTTCTCGTTCCCGGCCTCAGTTGCACGGCGGCGCTTTACGCCCCCCAATGGGTTGAGCTCTCGGCCGGCCGGCTAGTTCTGGTCGCCGACCATGCGCGGGACGACAGCCTCGCCGGTATCGCTGAGCGGCTCCTGGCCGCCGCACCGCCGCGCTTCGCGCTCTGCGGGCTGTCGATGGGCGGCTATATCGCCTTCGAAGTGCTGCGGCGGGCGCCGGAGCGGGTCACCCGGCTCGCACTGCTGGACACCAGCGCCAAGCCCGCGACGCCGCAGACCAACGAGCCGCGCGCGCAGATGATCGCGCTCGCGCAGAAGGGCGCCTACGACAATGTCACCACTCTGCTCTGGCAACGGCTCGTCGCGCCGGCGCGCCTCACCGACGAGCCGCTGCGCCTCGTCGTGCGTGGGATGGCCGAAGCCATCGGCGCGGTAGGTTTCGTGCGGCAGCAGACCGCGATCATGGGCCGGCCGGACTCCCGCCCGCTGTTGCGCGGCTTCGACAAGCCGACGCTGATCCTGGTCGGTGAGGAGGACGAGATAACACCCGTGGAGGAAGCTCGCGACATGGCCGCGCTGGCGGGCGGTACGGCCGAACTGGCGATCATCCCAGACTGCGGCCACCTGTCGACGCTCGAGGCACCCGAGCCGGTCACGACTGCACTCAGGCGCTGGCTGGCCTGACGGGAACGCTCCGTCGCGCCGCGCCCGTCAGGCAGGCGCGCCGTCAGCGTGGCATGACGCAGGGGTCGAGCCGTGTATCGCCCGCCGCCTTGCTGACCGAGCCGGTGACCATGGGATCGACGGGTTGGCGGCGGGAAGCGGCCAGCGAGGCCTGGGCCAGACGATCACGATCGAGATCGGGCGTCTTCTGCGACACGAAATTCGCGGCCACGACGGAGAGGAAGGCGATGCCGGCGCCTGCCTTGGCGATGTCGGCCACGACCGTGCCGCGCTCGTTCTTCCAGAAGATGCTGACCAGGCGCATCGCGCTCTCCGCGGCTCCCGTGAAGCGGGCCGATGCATCGAAACATAGCCGGGAGCGGTAAAAGCTTGGTTAGCCGGAGCTTTCCACGATCGTCGAAAGGTTACTGGCGCATCGGCTGAGGCCTCGCGGGGCGGCTCGTGCCCATAGACGTTTCATGTTGGCCGCGACCTGGGTCGCCGGCACCAGCCGCCGGTTGGCGGCGGCGCAAAAAGCGCAAGGCTGAGATCGCGGTCCGGCACCTTCAGCTGGCCCGGAATGGGGCGTCGCTCAGTCCGAGCCGCGCCGCCGCCAGGGCGCCGGGCTCGCAACGCCTCACAGGTCGATCAGCTCGGCTGCGAAGGCGGCCCGTTCCTGGATGAAGCTGAAACGGGCTTCGGGCTTGTTCCCCATCAGCCGCTCGACCGTATCGGAGGTTTCCTCCTTGGTCTCGTGATCGACCATGACCTTGAGCAGGATGCGCTTGCTCGGGTCCATCGTCGTCTCCTTGAGCTGCTGCGGCATCATTTCGCCGAGGCCCTTGAAGCGCGAGATCTCGGGCTTCTTGCCCTTGAAAACCGTCTCCAGCAATTCGTCCTTATGGGCGTCGTTGCGGGCGTAGATGCTCTTGCCGCCGTGCTGGAGCCGATAGAGCGGCGGCACGGCGAGATACAGATGCCCCTTTTCGATCAGCTTCGGCGTCTGGCGCCAGAAGAAGGTGACGAGTAGCGAGGCGATATGCGCGCCGTCGACATCGGCGTCGGTCATCACGATCACCTTCTCGTAGCGCAGATCATCCTCGCGGAACTGGGTGCCGATGCCGCAGCCCAGCGCCAGGATGAGATCGGCGAGCTGCTGGTTCTGGTTCAGCTTCTCGCGCGTGGCGTTGGCGACGTTCAGGATTTTGCCGCGCAGGGGCAGGATTGCCTGATTGGCGCGATTGCGCGCCTGCTTGGCCGAGCCGCCGGCGGAATCGCCCTCGACGATGAAGAGTTCGGAGCCCGCCGCCCCGGCATTGGAGCAATCGGCCAGCTTGCCCGGCAGGCGCAGCTTGCGCGTCGCGGTTTTGCGCGAGACCTCCTTTTCGAGGCGCCGGCGCAAGCGTTCCTCGGCCCGGTCGACCGACCAGTCGAGCAGTCGCAGCGCCTGTTGCGGAGCTGCCGCGAGCCAGTGGTCGAAGGCGTCGCGCACGGCGTTCTCGACGATGCGCGAGGCTTCCAGCGTGGCGAGCTTGTCCTTGGTCTGGCCCTGGAATTCCGGCTCGCGGATGAAGACCGAAAGCATGGCCGCGCAGGTCGCCATCACATCGTCGGAGGTGACCTGCGCCATGCGCTTGGACTGGCCGATGCGCTCGGCATGATCGCGCAAGCCCCGCAGCAGCGCGATGCGCAGCCCTTGCTCATGCGTGCCGCCCTCGGGGGTCGGAATGGTGTTGCAATAGGAGGAAGCGAAGCCGTCCTCCCCGGTGGCGAGCCAGGCCACCGCCCATTCCAGCGAGCCGTGGCTGCCCTCGCGGGTGATCTTCCCCGAAAAGATCGGCTCGGCGACGAGATCCTTGCCTTCGATCTCGCGCCCCAGATAGTCGCGCAGGCCGCCGGGAAACTTGAAGACCGCCTCCGCCGCGACATCCCCCTCGGGCTTCAGCAGCGAGGGCGCGCAGCGCCAGCGGATTTCGACGCCGCCGAACAGATAGGCCTTCGATCGCGCCATGCGGAACAGCCGCGCCGGCTCGAACCGCGCCAGCTCGCCGAAGATCTGCGCGTCGGGGTGGAAGGTGACGCGGGTGCCGCGCCGGTTGGCGACGGCGCCGACCGTTTCCAGCGGCCCCTGAGGAATGCCACGCGAGAAGCGCTGGCGGTACAGCATCTTGCCGCGCGCGACCTCGACCTCGAGTCGATCGGAGAGGGCATTGACCACTGAGACGCCGACGCCATGCAGGCCGCCGGAGGTCTCGTAGGCTTTGGAGTCGAACTTTCCGCCGGCATGGAGCGTGGTCATGATGACTTCGAGCGCCGACTTGCCCGGAAATTTCGGGTGCGGGTCGACCGGGATGCCGCGTCCGTTATCCGTCACCGCCAGCGAGCCGTCCTCCAGCAGCTCGACTTCGATGAAGCTGGCATGGCCGGCGACCGCCTCGTCCATCGAGTTGTCGATGACCTCGGCAAAGAGATGATGCAGAGCCCGCTCATCCGTCCCGCCGATATACATGCCAGGACGCCGCCTGACCGGCTCCAGCCCTTCCAGCACTTCGATGGCCGAAGCGTCGTAATTCGCTTCGGACAGCGTGCCCGGGCGAGGCGAGGAAGCGGGCGGGGCAGGCGTGCTGGCCGCGGTTCCGGCCGAGCGAGCCGCTCGTGGCGTCGCGGGGGCAGGGGGCTGCGCCGGAGGCAGCGCGGCTCCGCCCGACGCAGGCTGCGCCGGCTCCCCACCGAAGAGGTCGCCATTCTCCGTCATCGTGGCCAGAACTTCCCGATTCGCCAAAACTGATCTTAGCGCATCGATCTCACGGATGCGCCGGCGGCGCCGGTTATAACCGCCCTCATCCCCTGGAAAAACCCGTCTGCGGACATGGGGCGGCAGGAGTGCGCCGCAGAGATGGCGGGCTGTCACGCTCCCGTCACCGGCGACTGGGATGGCGGCGGGGAACCTGCGCCGTTCAGCCGGCGTTAAGCGGCACGGGTGAGGATGATTCACAGTGACGACCGCTCGTCCGGTACACCCGGAACAGGCGGCAATCAGACGGGGGGATACGTCGTGAAGTCGCGTCAGTCTGCACCGGCCGGCCATATCGCGAAGCTGGAGCGCTCCGCCCGGCTCGCCGGAGAAAGCTTCGGCTATGAAGAGCCGTTGGCCCTTCCGAGCACGGTGTCGTCCCGGTTGTTGTGGTGTGTCGCCGCAGTGATCGCAGGGTTTGGGCTCGCCATCCTGGCCCTGCGCTGACGAGATCCGCCAGTTACGGCCAAGCCCCGTCGCCATCGAGCCTGAATGGCCGCTACGACGCCGATGGCGATGGCTGCGACAGCCCGTCGTAGAAGGCCAGATGCGCGACCGCGGCGTCGTCCCACAGCGCGTTCAGCTCGACCGGTGCCGCCGATGCCCGATTCCTGTCGGCGAGCAGGATCGCCTCGGCGAAATCGTCCGCTGACGCATCCACCGCACAAAGGATCGTCGCGGGGCTTTCGATCTTGGCGCGAAGAACCGGAGTGTCGTCGAACTCGTCGCTTCGCTCGGGCCGCGTCGAGACCAGAGGCGCGGCGATCTGGCTGATCGCGAGGAAACTTCCGCGGCGCGTGCTGATGCCGTCGGTGAACGGCAGCAGAAAGACGTCCGCCGCCGAGAGAGTCGCCATCAGCTCGCCCTCGTCGTCGATACGTCCGCGAAAATCCAGCCAGTCGCGGATGCCCAGCTCATCCGCGAGGTCCAGGAACGCCTGCCTGTCCTGCGGCTTGTCCCAGAGGAAATCGCCGCACACCAGGAGCCGGGCATTCGTTCCCCGCTGGTGCAGGGCCGCCAGCGTCCGCAGCAGCATGTCGGGCCGCTTGCTGGTGTAGAGCGCGCCGAAGAAACCCACCACCAGCTCCGCCCGCCTCTCGCCGCTCGCCAGCAGGCGGACGCGCTCTGCCGCGACCCGCTCGGGATCGATCTGCGCCGGCATGATGTTGGGGCCGATCGGGATCACCGGGGCGGCCTCCTTCTTCGCCCGCCCGACCAGCGGCGTGGTCAGGAAGCTCTCGCGCTGCTGGCGGGAGACGAAGACGAAGGCGTCCGACGCCAGAAGATCGGGCACCAGCGAGAGGTGGCGCAGCGGGTTGAGCGACATCCATTCATGCAGCGAAATCACGATCTTGCCGCGTCGCGTCATCAGCCGCGCCGCCATCAGCACAACCCCGGGCAGGAGCGCATTGCCCCAGCCTTCGATGGGCAACTGGAAATGCACGATCCGCCCGCTGCGCAGGGCCCTCACGATCGCCCCGACAAAGGCGGCCGGTCTTTCGGGCTCGATCGTCTCGATCGCGATGAAGCCCGGCCGGCGCGCATTGATCGCATCGGCCAGCCGGTGCGCGTAATCCATCACCGCGCAGGTCACGGGCCGGGACGAGCCGAAGATCACGACGGAAGGAGAGGAAGGATGCATGGACCTTGGCAGGGTCGAGGGTGCGGGTCTGTCTGGTTTTCTGCCGGAGCTGGCCGGCGTCAGCCTTGTTTCGCCAGGGGCCCGAAGCTGGCGAGCAGGTTGCAGCGCCTGTCGGGAATGCTTTCGATGGGCTCGGCCCAGCAGGAATAGCCGAGAACCCAGCGCTTGAGCTCCTGCACCGGACGGCTGCCGTCGTCGCCGGTTTCGCGCAGGCAGGACAGGGTGTCGAAGCCCGCCGCACGCAGCTCCGCCCAGGCCTTTTCGCCATCCGCCTTGTGATTGCTCTCGAAGGCGAGGATCGGGCGATGCCGGGCGAAGGTCCCGCGCAGCCCGGCGAAGACATCGGCCTCGAAGCCTTCGACATCGCATTTCACGAAGCCGATGCGCTTGGCGCCGCTCGCGATCTCAGGCTCGTGCTGCGCCAGATACTGATCGCCCTGGCGAACCGGCAGGACGAGGTCTCCCTTGCCGGATGCGAAGCTGCCACTGCCGTCATTGCCGTCCTGCAGCAGCGAGAACTTGAGATCGGCGTCTGTGCGCCCGAGCCCGACCTCGTGCAGCCGGACATTGGTCACGCCCGAGAGCAAGAGATTGGTCTTGAACAGCGAGGCGATGGGCGGGTTCGGTTCGAAGGCGACGACCTCGCCGAACGTGTCCGCGAAGGCGATCGCGTGATTGCCGATATTGCCGCCGATATCGAGATAGACCTCCGTGGACAGGCCCAGATCCGAGAAGAGACGCTTGAGAAAGGCGATCTCCCGACGTTCATAGATGCCGTTGCCGATGATCGAAATCCCGAGATAATCGGTGGGGATCACCGCCAGCCGCGGCTGAGGCGGCAAATGCCGGCGCACGCTGGGGACGATCGCCTTGACGAGCAGGTCATGTGCCCGGCGCACGGCATAGGTCGTCCGTGACTCTTTGATCTTCGACATCCGCCTCTCCGGCCATCGCATGGCGGCCGGAAGGCTAGATCAGACACTCTACCGAAGCTTTAACCCGGGCTGGATCGCGGGGCCGGTGCCCGGTTCTGCACGTGAAAAAGCCGGAGCGCAGGGCGCCCCGGCTGTCGAGTTGGGCCGCGCCATGCGCGGCCGGGAGGAAATCTGGCAGGCGCCAAGGCGCCGGCCGCGATCCTCAGTAGGAGTAATACATCGAGAACTCGACCGGGTGCGGCGTCATTTCGAAGCGCGCCACATCCTGCATCTTGAGTTCGATATAGCTCTCGATGAAGTCATCGTTGAAGACGCCGCCGGCCTTGAGATAGGCGTTGTCCTTCTTCAGCGCATCCAGCGCCTCGCGCAGCGAACCGCAGACCGTCGGGATCTTCTTCAGCTCGCGCGGCGGCAGGTCGTAGAGGTCTTTGTCCATCGCCGGGCCGGGGTCGATCTTGTTGATGATGCCGTCGAGGCCGGCCATCAGCATCGCGGCGAAGGCGAGATAGGGGTTCGCCATCGGATCCGGGAAACGGACTTCGACGCGCTTGGCCTTCGGCGAGGTCGTCCACGGAATACGGCACGAGGCCGAACGGTTGCGGGCCGAATAGGCGAGCAGGACGGGGGCCTCGTAGCCCGGGACCAGGCGCTTGTAGGAGTTGGTCGACGGGTTGGTGAAGGCGTTCAGCGACTTGGCGTGCTTGATGATGCCGCCGATGTACCACAGGCACTCCTGCGACAGGTCGGCATATTTGTTGCCGGCCATGATCGGCTTGCCGCCCTTCCAGATCGACTGGTGAACGTGCATGCCCGAGCCGTTGTCGCCATAGATCGGCTTCGGCATGAAGGTCGCGGTCTTGCCGTAGCTCTGAGCGACGTTGTGGATCGCGTACTTATAGACCTGCATCTGGTCGGCCATGTGGGTCAGCGTGTCGAACTTCATGCCGAGTTCGTGCTGTGCCGAGGCGACCTCGTGATGGTGCTTCTCGACCTTGACGCCCATGGCCGCCATCGCCGCCAGCATCTCGCCGCGCATGTCCTGCGCCGAGTCCTGCGGCGGAACCGGGAAGTAGCCGCCCTTCGTCGCGATGCGGTGGCCGAGATTGCCGCCCTCGTAGTCGGTCTGGCCGTTGGTCGGCAGCTCGACATTGTCCAGCTTGAAGACGGTATGGTACGGGTCGGCGGAGACCTTGACGTCGTCGAAGACGAAGAATTCGGCTTCGGGGCCGACGAAGATCGTGTCGCCGATGCCGGTCGACTTCAGATAGGCCTCGGCCTTCTTGGCGATGCCGCGCGGATCGCGACCATAGGGCTCGCCGGTGGCGGGCTCGAGCACGTCGCAGTTGATGACCATCGTCGGCGCCGAGAAGAACGGATCCATGACCGCGGTGGTCGGATCCGGCATCAGCAGCATGTCGGACTCGTTGATGGCCTTCCAGCCGGCGATCGAGGAGCCGTCGAACATCGTGCCCTCGGCGAAGATGTCCTCGTCGATCATGGTGACGTCGAAGGTCACGTGCTGCCACTTGCCGCGCGGGTCGGTGAAGCGGAAGTCGACGTATTTGACGTCGTTGTCCTTGATCGCCTTCAGGACATCCTTGGCGCTTTTCATTGTCAGCATTCCTCTTGCCAGCAGTTTCTCAAACTCGCGGGCTCCCGGCGGATCCAACTCGCCCGGCGGCCCGTGATCTCGGTCGCGTCGAAGGCGCGTCAGATCGCGTCGGCGCCGGACTCTCCGGTGCGGATGCGGATAGCCCCCTCGACACTGGATACAAAAATCTTGCCATCGCCGATCCGGCCGGTCTGCGCGGCCTTCATGATCGCCTCTATGGCGCGGTCGACCATGTCGTCGCCCAGCACGATTTCGATCTTCACCTTCGGCAGGAAGTCGACGACGTATTCGGCGCCGCGATACAGTTCGGTGTGGCCCTTCTGCCGGCCGAAGCCCTTGGCCTCCAGCACGGTGATCCCCTGCAGCCCGACCTCCTGAAGCGCTTCCTTCACCTCGTCCAGCTTGAACGGCTTGATGATCGCTTCGATCTTCTTCATGCGCCGACAGGCCTCCTCGCGCTTCCGTTCCATGAGGCCCCGGACGCTCGGCGTGGAAGGCGCCGGACCCGAAGCTCCGCATTCGACAATGCTCATAGCATCGGCGCATTCGCCCGGCTACGCGCCCACCCCTCGCGAAGCGCCTGATCATCAGGCAGAAAACAGCAGTTTAATCGAGCATTTGCCTATTAAATATGCAAATGAGCCGATCGCGCGCGGTTGCCATCCTGCGTCGTCAGCGTCGACGATGAGGCATCGAGGCGGGCCATGAACGAGCACGGCATGATCGCAAGCGAAGCGGCCCTCCTGACGGTCGAGCAGATGCGCGCGGCGGATCGCTTCGCGACGGCTACCGGCATTGCGGGCATCGCCCTGATGGAAGCGGCAGGGCGTGCCGTCGCCGATGCCGCTGCCGGGCTCGCAAATCCCGAGGGGGCAGTGCCGGTCGCGATCCTGTGCGGGCCGGGCAACAATGGCGGTGACGGTTTCGTCGCGGGGCGTGTGCTGCGCGAGAGGGGCTTTGCTGTCGAGATCGGGATGCTGGGAGCGCCGGAAGCGCTGAAAGGCGATGCGGCCGAAGCGTTCCGCCGCTGGAACGGGCCTGTTCGATCCCTGGCCGAGACCGCCATCGCGACGCCGCCCCGCCTCTTCATCGACGCGCTCTTCGGCGCCGGCCTCACGCGGGCCGTGGCGGGGGAGGCCGCGGTGGCGATCGAGCGCATGAACGGCTCCGGCCTGCCCATCCTCGCCGTGGATGTACCGAGCGGGCTCGATGCCGACACCGGGGGGGCGCATGGGCCCGTGGTGCGGGCGAGCGAGACGGTGACCTTCTTTCGGCTCAAGCCGGGCCATCTGCTGCTGCCCGGCCGCGCGCTCTGCGGCATGGTCACTCTGGCTGAGATCGGCATTCCCGCCGAAGTGCTAGATCAACTCGACCCGCAAACCTGGCGCAATGCGCCCGAGCTCTGGCGGTCGTCCTGGCCGGCGCATGATGCCGGCACGCATAAATTCTCGCGCGGCGCTGTCGCCGTGCTGGCGGGCGGCGTTGCAAGCGTCGGGGCGCCGCGCCTGGGAGGCCGGGCGGCCCTGCGGATCGGGGCCGGGCTTGTGACGATCCATTGCGCGCCCTCGGCGCTTTTGGCCCACGCCTCGCGCGGACCGGACGCTGTGATGCAGCGGCCGCTCGCCGATGCGGACGCGCTTGCCGATGTGCTTTCGGATCGACGGCTCGGTGCGGTTCTGGCCGGTCCGGCCTTGGGGCTGGATGCGCGGGCGAAAGGATTGCTGCAGACGCTGACCGGCGCCAATCTCGCCACGGTGCTCGATGCCGATGCGTTGACGCTCATCGCTCGGAAAGGGCTTCTTCCCTTCGCCGACCGCGGCAGGCCGCTGGTGATGACGCCGCATGAGGGAGAGTTTCAGCGCTTGTTCGGCGCTATGCCCGAGATTGCATCGCTTCCCTCCAAGCTCGAACGCGCCAGAGCGGCCGCCCGCCACAGCGGTGCGGTGCTCGTCTACAAGGGGGCAGACAGCGTCATCGCCGCGCCCGATGGTCGCGCGGCGATCAACACGACGGGAAGCGCCGCATTGGCCACCGCAGGCTCCGGCGACGTCCTGGGCGGAATGATCGCGGGTCTCCTCGCGCAGGGCATGCCAGCTTTCGAGGCCGCTGCCGCCGCGGTCTGGCTGCATGGGCGCGCGGGTGAGGAACTCGGCTTCGGCCTGATCGCCGACGACCTGCCGGAGGCGTTGCCGCATCTGATGCGAGGCCTGCCTGCGGGGTGAGGCGGATGGCGCGACGACGGGGCGTTGCCCCTGAAACGGCAGAAGGCCCGCCTTGCGGCGGGCCCTCCAACAGATCGGATGCTCGGGATCAGGAGCCCGAATAGGTCACCGCCGGGGCGGCGTTCAGCTGATCCTTGGTCATGGTGATCTTGCCGTGGTCGGGATACATCATCGGAGCACGCGGCGCCGTGGCGCTGGCGGGAGCCGCCGGCATGCTGCTCGGGCTGGCGGTGGTCCCCGCCGGAGCGCCCGCCGCCGGGGCAGGGGCGGCCGCAGCCATCGGCTGATCGCTCCAGGTGACCTGCTCGAACGGGATCGCGACATCCTTCGAGCCGATGCCGAGGAAGCCGCCGACGCCAACGGTCACCATCTCGATCTTGCCGGTCTTGTCCAAGATGACCTCGGTGACGTCGCCGACCTTCTTGTCGTCCGGGCCATAGATGTCCACGCCCATCAGCTTCGACGCGCGCCATTTGCCCTGGCCGGTGAGATTGGTCTCGCCGGCCTTGCTGGTGGTCGAGGCGGCGGGGGCGGTCGTCGAAGACGGCGGGTTCGGCGAGGCCGTCTGGGCAATGGCGGCGCCGGCCAGCAGAGTGGCGCTGAGCGTGGCGAGAATAAGGTGACGCTTCATGGAATGTCCTCCTGTTGAGCTCGCATCGAGCTGTCGTGTTGAACGAATGCTCCAGGACGAGATCGTCTCATGCCGCGCAGATCCGCCAGATCACGATCGACGAAGGCAAATCGATCCGGACACCTGCGAGGGTCCCGCCCGATGTGACTGCGCCGATGATCTTGCCGTCATCGCCGCGACATGGTCCTGTATGCTTGAGAAACGCCGCAGCAGCGCGGCTGTTCCATGAAAGGATGCATGATGTCCGCAGGGATCGAGATTTCAATGGACGACGCCCAGATCGAGGCGCTCGATCGCTACATCGCGGCCACGGCCCCCGGCAGCGGCAGGCAGGCCGCGATCGCCGCGATCGTGGAGCAGGCGCTACGAGCCTATGGCGGCTCGCAGAGCGACGCCGCCGATGAGGGGCTGAAGCCGGAGCAACTGAACTCCAGCAACGATTATTGAGCCGGCTGCGCTTTTCGCTGCCGCCTCAATCCTGCGCCTCGTCTCGCCGCAGTTCGAACGCCAGCATCGCCTCCGCGATCGCTTCCAGCTCCTTGTCCTTTTCCGGGCTGTCGGCGGCCGCGTTCAGCTCCTCGACCCGCTGCTGGGCGCGGTCGTAATCTTCTTCGCTGTGGATCACGATGGGCTCTTTCATCAGATCTCTCCTGCCGGTGAGGCAGCCAGGCCGGTCCGGCTGCCGGTCTATCGACGGCCGAAAGGCCTCACGGTTCCACGGGGCTTAAGGCTTCCGCAAGGCAAAGCGGCGCATGTGCTGGCTGCAGAGGGAGAGCTTTCGATGCACCGGCTGCTGCTTGCCATGCTGCTTTGCGCCGCCGTCCTGCCATCGGGAGAAGCCCGCGCCTTCTGGCGGCGCTCGCAGGTTTCGATGTGCGCGGACGCGACCACCGAGGCCGAGCGCGTCCGCCTGCGGTGCTGGGAACTCGACGGCTACATGGATCATGGCTGGCCGGCGCTCGGCCTCGGCGGGGCCTATGCCGTGCCGGGCGGCGCGGCTCCGCCGCCGCGACTGCCGGCACAGCCCCTCGGCCGTGGCGTGACGCGCCGGCTCGGCTAGACCATCGCGCCTCGGAACCGACGCGGTCGCCATGCGCCGGGATCGTCCTCGAGCCTCGCGCCTTCGCGCGGCGCGATCCGACCGGTCGCCCCTCTTTCGACCGCAACGGATGTCCATCCGGTCCGATTTCCGTTTTCGGTGCGATGCTTTAGCGTCCCTGCGGCCATTGGAACGGTGACATGGACATTCTCGTCGGATTCGCCTTTCTCATGCTGTTCTGCATGAGTGCGCTCGGTGGCACGGTGTTGCGGGACCGGCTGGGCGAAGCTCATCTGACCAAGGAAACCATGGATGCGCTGCGGCTCGTGACCGGGCTGCTCGTCACCTTCGCGGCGCTGGTGCTCAGCCTGCAACTGTCCTCCGCGCGTTCCGCCTTCGATCTCGCCGATCGCAATCGCTCGCTCTTCGCCGGGCATCTGGCCCGGCTCGACCAATGCCTGCGCGTGCTCGGGCCGCCGGCGGAAGCGCCGCGCCTGACCCTGCGGCGCTACACCGCCGCCGCCATCGCGAGCACCTGGCCGGCGGAGCCGCCGCCCGCCGCCGAGGGCATGCCCAATGTCGGCGGCATGGCGGTGACGGGTGAGGACGCGAC
>NZ_JBMDWH010000137.1:0-56647 GCF_048595345.1 Allobosea sp. | reverse complement strand
CGCCTGCGCGACAGGCGCCGCGCGCTCTTCGCCCAAGAGGAGGCCTCGACCGGGCTCGCGCTCTGGAGGATGGCCTGCGCCGGCGGCGCGCAGGCCTGTGGCCGCGCCATCGGGCAGATCGCGCCCGGCTGCCGCGCCGATCTGGTCACGCTCGATCTCGACCATCCGTCCCTGGTCGGCCGCGACGGCGCCGATGCGCTCGACAGCGCGATCTTCGCCGCCAATGCTCTTCCCCTGCGGGATGTGCTTGTCGGCGGGCGCATGCTCGTCGAAAACGGGCGCCACCACGCCCGCGAGGGGGTGCGAACCCGCTTCGCTGCGGTGATGCGCCGCCTGCTCGCGGCCTGAAGGGGAAGCCGATGGAGCCGGAGCTTGAGAGGGTGAAGCTCGACGGCACCGGGCCGGTCTACGACCAGATCCGCCGGGCGATCCGCGATCTGATCGTAGGCGGCGCCTGGCCGCCCGGCACGCCCGTGCCGCCCGAGCACGCCTTGATGGAGCAGCTCGGCGCCTCGCGGATGACCGTGCATCGCGCCTTGGTGCAACTGGCGCGCGAAGGGCTGATCACGCGCCGGCGCCGCTCGGGAACCGTCGTCGCGAGCCCGCCCGCCAGCCACGCCATGTTCGATATCCTCTCCATTCCCGAAGAGGTGGCGAAGCTCGGGCAGGCCTATGGCTACGAGGTACTGGAGCGGACGGACGGCCGGCCGAGCCCGGAGCTGACGGAGCGCTTCGGCCTGCGCCGTTCGGAAAAGGTGGTTCATCTCGTCACGCTCCACCGCGCCGACGGGCGCCCTCACGTGCTCGAGGAGCGCATCATCCACCTCGCCGCCGTGCCCGCCGCCGCGACCGAGCGCTTCGCACAGACGCCCCCCGGCGACTGGCTGCTGAAAAACAGCCTGTGGTCCCAAGCGGAACACGCGCTGAGCGCGGTCGGCGCGACGCCCGAACAGGCTGAGCTGCTGGAAATCGAGTCCGGCGCGCCCTGCCTCCTGGTGGAGAGGCGTACCTGGGCCCAGGACCGCGCCGTGACGGCGGTGCAACTGCTCTACCCCGGCCCCCGCCACCGCTTCGTCGGCCGCTTCGGACCTTATGGGCCGGCCTGACCGGCACGCGGGCGGCGCGGCACCTGGCGCATTATGGCATAGCTTCCGGCCGGTCGGCATAGAAAAAGGGCCCGCCGTCTCCGGCGAGCCCTCTGTCCGTCCAAACCGCGAGCGGATCAGCAGGAATAGGTGATGCGGCGACCGTATTCGTCGCGGCCATAGCAGTATTGCGGGGTGGCCGCGCCGCCGATGATGGCGCCGCTGGCGCCGCCGATGGCCGCACCGGCGAGAGCGCCGCCAGCCCGGCCCGTCGCCGCGCCGCCGATGACGGCACCGGCACCGGCGCCGATCAGGGCGCCCGTGCCGGCATTCTGTTCACGCGGGGTGCAGGCGCCGATGGCGGCACCGCAGGCGACGATGAGCATGAGCTTCTTCATGGAATTCTCCTCCGCGGATCGCGTTCTGTGTCGAGGCGAACAACAGGAGTGAGGGGCAAAGGTTCCGCGCGCGTCCGATCTCGCCGACCATCTGCTACGGAAGTCGGCTCGGCCGTGCGTTCAGACGGCCGGGCTAAGCAGTGCCGGCAAGAAGCGGGATGCGAAAGAGCGTCTCCCGAGCGCGGACAATCCGTCTCGACATGAGATCGGGTGGGAACCTTCCGTGAAGTGGCGGAGTTGGTGCCGTGAATTCGATCGGGCTTCGCCTTCCACCAACGGCTCCCCGGTCGCAGCCCACAAGCGAGAGGAGACGGCACATGTCGATGACCAGCGTTTCGACGAGTGGCAACCCGCTCATCGCCGGCGCCCGCGTCGCCGGGACCGATGTCTACAACACCGCCGGCGATCATCTCGGCGAGATCTATGACGTCATGCTCGACAAGCAGTCCGGCAAGGTCGCCTATGCGATCATGTCCTTCGGCGGCTTTCTCGGCCTCGGCGAGAAATATCATCCCATTCCGTGGAGCGTCCTGGATTACGACCCGCAGCGCGGCGGCTACGTCGTTCCGCTGACCAAGGAAAAGCTCGAGGCGGCCCCGATGTATGACAGCGAGGGCGAGCCCGACTGGGAAGACAAGGCTTACGGCAAGAGGGTTCACGACTATTACGGCACCATGCCGTACTGGATGATGTAACCAGCCGCCAGTTGCTTGTCGCGGCGGTTGCTATCCCCCCAGCCGAACCGTCGTGGCGGCGGGTTGCGGGCCGAAAGGCCCGCATCTTCCGTTTCAGGGTCGCGAAAACCCTCGCTGTCGCCGCTTTGGCGCGGCGATCAATGTGACTGCCTCCCGGCTCCCTAAAACGACTGCGCGACGTTGCGGAACCTTGTCGAGACTGCCGCGTCTATTCCGCAGATATCGAGCCGACGCAGCTTCGGCGCCGAACACTGTCTCGCAGCCATCGCCTTCTCGCTCAGGAGTACGGAATGCTCATCCGCTACGGATATCGGATCGAACTGGTTTGCGCTCAGGATCTGCCGCTGATCACATTGCTCGATGTCCATCCCTCTCGGCGTCACGATCTGACGTCGCCCGACGAGATGCGCGTGACGGGACTGATGGATCCTGGCCGGCAGATCGCCGTTAGCCAGCATCTCGACGGTTTCGGCAATATCTGCCGCCGCATCGTCGCGCCGGCGGGTGGCGTGCGCCTCGAATCGGAGGGCGTGATCCATGATTCCGGCGAGCCCGACCGTCAGAGCCCCGATGCCGCGGAAGTTCCGCCGTCGCGTCTGCCGGACGATGTCTTGCCCTTCCTGCTCGGCAGCCGCTATTGCGAGACCGACAAGCTGAGCGGGCAGGCGTGGAGCCTGTTCGGCGGCACCACCCCCGGCTGGTCGCGCGTTCAGGCGATCGTGGACTTCGTCCACAACCACCTGACGTTCGGGTATCACTTCGCCCGGTCGACCCGCACCGCCGCGGAGGCTTTCGAGGAGCGCGTCGGCGTCTGCCGCGACTTCGCTCACCTGGCGGTGGCGCTTTGTCGCTGCATGAATATTCCGGCGCGATACTGCAACGGCTATCTCGGCGATATCGGCGTCCCGCGCGATCCGGCGCCGATGGATTTCAACGCCTGGTTCGAGGTGTATCTCGGCGGGCGCTGGCATACTTTCGATGCCCGCCACAACGAGGCGCGGATCGGCCGGGTCGTCATCTGCCGTGGGCGAGATGCGACCGACGCGGCGATGATCAGCTCGTTCGGCACGCACACGCTGCAGCATTTCGAGGTCATGACCGAGGAAATCGAGGAAGAGCCCCTGCCGCTGATGCCGGTGACGCGGGCCTCGTTCCTGGCGCGTCCCTCCCTCTGATCTTGCGAGAACCGTGGCGCGCACCATCTCGTCCTTCACCATGCGTCACACCGTCATCGCCAATGCCCGCGCCGGCACCGTTCTCGAAGCGGGCGCCGACGCCTTCCGGAAAAGACTGGAAGCGGCGTTCGCGGCCTGCGGCTCCCAGGCCGAGATCCGGCTCGTGCCGCCGCGCGATCTCGACGATGCGCTGTCGCTCGCCATCGAGGCGGACGACGCCGTGCCGGTCATTGCGGGCGGGGACGGGACCATCAACCGCGTGCTGCCGGTGCTGATCCAGGCTGGCAAGCCGGTCGGCATCCTGCCCATGGGCACGGTCAACGTGCTGGGCCGCGATCTTGGCCTCTACGGCACGCTGGAAGAGCAGGTGAAGGCCCTGTGCGGCGGCGCGCCTGTCGAGATGGATGTCGGCCGGGTCAACGACCGGATGTTCCATTCCATTTCCGGCATGGGCTTCTTCAGCCTCATGGCTCGCGAGCGCGAACAGGCCCGCCGACGCTTTCCCTTCAGCCGGGCCGTGGCCTTCGCCTTCGCCGCCACCCGTTCGATCCTGTTCACTCGGCCGATCGCGGTCGATCTGCTGGTCGGCAACGAACACGTCATGGTCCAGGCCGACGCCGTGCTGGTCACGGTCAATCAGTTCGACGGCCCTGATTGGCGCCGGGGCGCGCTGGATGGCGGCTTGTTCGAAGTGCATGTCCTCAATGCCGGCGGTCTTTATTCGCGCGCGAAGGCGGCGCTCTCGATCGCCTCAGGCAGCTGGCGCACAGCCAAGAACCTCGTCTCCTTCACCGGCAGCGCCGTCACGTTGACCCGCCGCGACAAGCGCCGTGGCCATGTGACCTTCGACGGCGAGGTCGAGCGGCGCAGCGGCACCCAATCCTACAGCCTCCTGCCGCGCGCCCTGAAAGTGATCGCGGCGCGACCCGCGGGGGCAGAATGACCGAGCTCCGCTCCGAGCGCCCCGGCGCCGTCACTCCCGCGCGCCCGACGCTGGCGAGCCGCAGCCCTTCCATTCTGCAGCCCAGGCTGCTGCTGCCGGTCGCAGCCGGGCTCGCTTTCCTCGCCCTCGCCGCGTTGATCTCGACAGGCCATGATTTTGGGCTCGACCGCACTTTGATCCTGATGCTGCGCCAGCCGGGGGACCCTTCCACCCCGCTCGGGCCGGCCTGGTTCCAGGAAGCGGTGCGCGACATGACCTCCTTCGGCAGCTTCACCGGCCTGTTCTTCATGACGCTGGCGGCGGCGCTGGCGCTCTGGCTCGGCGGGCATCGCCCGCTTGCGCTTGGGCTGGTGGCCAGCGTGCTCGCCGCGCTGCTGGCCAGCACCATCCTCAAGATGGCGATCGGCCGCGACCGGCCCGATATCGTCGCGCATGAGGCGCTGACCTTCACGGCGAGCTTTCCGAGCGGGCACGCTTTCCTCTCGGCCGTGACGATGCTCTCCATCGCCGGCTTCGTCGGCCTCGCCTCGAAGCGCTCCGAGATGGCGCGGCTCTGTCTGGTGCTCGCCTGGGTGATGGTGGTGCTGATCGGGCTCAGCCGCATCTATCTCGGCGTCCACTGGCCGACCGACGTGCTCGGCGGATGGCTGCTGGGCCTCGCCTGGGCCAGCCTCGTCACCGCCTGGATCGGCCGCTGGGCGGCAGCAGCCGAACCGGCCTGAACCGAATCATCTGCCCCGAGGATGCCGTCGCATCCCGCCGGGCCTGCGATCAGCGCATCGGCACCGTCGCATTGACGCCCAGCGAGGGCGTGCGGCCGAGCAGGCGCGCCGCCGCCAGCTTGAAGGCGACGAGCACGCTGCTGGACGGTCCGTCCCAGATTTCCGCTTCCAGCGGCGTCAGGGCGAGGATGGTCGCATCGGGGTCCTCGTTGCCCCCGGTGAACCAGGCATCGGCCACCGGCGTCCAGATTCGCCGCAGCCATTCCCGGTCGTTCTCCTCGCTCGCCGCGCAGCTGAGCGCGGCATAGAAGTTGCGATCCTCCTGGCTGATCGCCACCGACACGCCAGGCGAGCGCAACGCCGCGCCGATGATGCCGGTGTGGCGATGCGAAATGTAGAGCAGCCGGTGATGCTCACGGTCGACATGGCCGGCCATCGGCCGCGTCTTCACGCCCTCGGGAGTCGCCAGCGACACCATCGCGACCGGGTGGTCCGCCAGCGCGGTCCAGATCCGCTCCTGAAGTTCGTTTTCGGGCATGGCGCGCTCCCTCGTGCCCGGCATCATGCCATGCCGTCTCGCTTGCACCAATGCTGCCCGCGCGCGCCCCTCGCGCATCGGCGGAACCTCTGCACCCCTTGCGCGTTTGTGCGGCGCCGCGGCGCATCCAGCCGCCTTTATCGAGGTTCGTCCATGCCCGCTTCCCGCAATCTCCTGGTTCTGCTCGTCGTCGTGCTGGTCGCGGCTCTGGCGGTGACCGGTTACTCCCTCTACCAGGAGCGCAAGAAGCCGGAAGGCGTCGAGATCTCCGTCGGCAACAAGGGCATCTCGATCGAGAAGAAGTGACCTCTCCGGCGTCCTGCGATCAGCGGGACGCCGCGTCCCTCCCGGATAATGGCCAGCGCGGTGCAAAACCGCTAACAACGGGCCGGCAGATTGCTTGGGAGAGAAACTGATGAACGCCCCCTTCAAGAACCTCATCGCCGGCGAATGGGCGGGCGGAGCCAATGCCTCCCGCAACATCAATCCCTCGAACACCAACGATGTCGTCGGCGAATATGCGCAGGGCAGCGTCGAGGATCTGAACGCCGCCGTCGCCGCCGCCAAGGCGGCCTTTCCGGCCTGGAGCCGCACGACGCCGCAGGAGCGCTACGACATCCTGAAAAAGGCCTCGGACGAGATCCTCGCCCGCAAGGAGGAACTCGGCCGCCTGCTCTCGCGCGAAGAGGGCAAGACGCTGGCCGAGGGCATCGGCGAAGCCGGCCGCGCCGGCCAGGTCTTCGCATTCTTCGCCGGTGAGTGCCTGCGCCTCGGCGGCGAGATGGTGCCCTCGGTGCGCCCGGGCGTCGGTGTCGAGATCACCCGCGATCCGATCGGCATCGTCGGCATGATCACGCCCTGGAACTTCCCGATCGCGATCCCGGCCTGGAAGATCGCTCCCGCGCTGGCCTGGGGCAATTGCGTCGTCATCAAACCGGCCGACCTCGTGCCCGGCTCGGCCTGGGCGCTGGTCGACATCATCCAGCGCGCCGGCCTGCCCAAGGGCGTGCTGAACCTCGTCATGGGCCGCGGCTCGGTCGTCGGCCAGGCGCTGCTGGAGCACAAGGACGTCACGGCGATCTCCTTCACCGGCTCGGTCGCGACCGGCCGCAAGGTCGCGGCGGCCTGCATCGCCTCAAACCCGATGAAGAAGGTCCAGCTCGAAATGGGCGGCAAGAACCCGCTCGTCGTGCTCGACGATGCGGACCTCAAGACGGCGGTCGAAGTCGCCGTGAACGGCGCTTTCTTCTCCACCGGCCAGCGCTGCACGGCCTCCTCGCGCCTGATCGTCCAGGCCGGCATCCACGACCGCTTCGTCGAGGCCTGCATCGAGCGCCTCAAGGGCGTGGTCGTCGATGACGCGCTGAAAGCCGGCACGCATATCGGCCCTGTCGTCGATCAGAACCAGCTCGACCAGGATCTGAAATACATCCAGATCGCCAAGGACGAGGGAGGCAAGCTCGTCTTCGGCGGCGAGCTCTTGAAGCGCGAGACCCCCGGCTTCTATCTCCAGCCGGCGCTCTTCACCGAGACGACCAACGCCATGCGCATCTCGCGCGAGGAGGTCTTCGGCCCGGTCGCCAACATCGTCCGCGTCAAGGACTATGACGAGGCGCTGGCCGTCGCGAACGACACCGAGTTCGGCCTGTCCTCCGGCATCTGCACCACCTCGCTGAAATACGCTACGCACTTCAAGCGCAACAGCGAGGCCGGCATGGTGATGGTGAACCTGCCGACCGCCGGCGTCGACTATCATGTCCCCTTCGGCGGCCGGAAGGGCTCCAGCTACGGCCCGCGCGAGCAGGGCGCCTACGCCAAGGAGTTCTACACCACGGTCAAGACGGCCTATACGCTGGCCTGAACACCCCTCTCCGGCACGACAATTGCCACGGCTCCGGATGTCATCCGGAGCCGTTTTCATGTCGCCTGCCCGCTATCGCCGCCGCACCATCCTCGCCGGTCTTGCCGGCACCCTGATCGCCGCGCCGGTGCTCGCCCAGTCGCGCCTCAAGGTCGCCGCCTTGTTCGCCGGCCGCATCGACGATCGCGGCTTCATGCAGGCAGGCTATGAGGGGCTGAAGCTTGCCGAGCAGCGGCTCGGCGCCCGGGCCATCGTGCAGCAGGGCGTCGCCCCCAAGCCCGAAGACCTCACCGCTGCCCTGCGGATGCTCGCCGCCGAGGGCCCCGATCTCGTCATCGCCCATGGCGGGCAGAACAACGCCGCCGCCAAGGCGGTGGCGGCGGAATTTCCCGCCATCCGCTTCGTCGTCACGCAAGGCAACGTCACTGGCCCGAACCTCGCCAGCTACGAGGTGCTGCAGGAGCATTCGGCCTTCCTCGCCGGCATGCTCGCGGCTTTGACGAGCCCCACCGGCGTCGTCGGCCACATGTCCGGCATCCGCGTCACGCCGGGGCTGAAGGGTCGCGCCGCCTATGCAGCCGGCGTCGCTCAGGCCGATCCCAAGGTGACGCTGCTGACGAATTTCTCGGGCAACCAGGACGACAACGCCCTCTCCGGCCGCATCGCCAGAGCGATGATCGCCAGGGATGCGCGGGTGATCTTTACCATGCTGAATGCCGGCCGCGCCGGAGCCATCGACGCCTGCCGCGAGCTGGGCGCCAGGCAGATCGGCAATGTCGGCGACTGGACGGCGATCGCGCCGGACGTCTTCATCGGCTCGGCCTTTGCCGATTCCGGCCGGGCTCTCTACGACGCGGTCGCCGATCACGCGGCCGGCCGCCTCGCGGTCGGGCAGGTCAAGCATCTCGGGCTGGAAACGCCGGAGGCGGTACGGCTCGTCATGGCACCCAGCGTGCCGCCGGAGATCCGCAGCCGGATCGAGGCCGCAGGGCAGGCGATCGTCGCCGGCTCGCTGAAGGTGCCGGTGGAGTGGAGCGGAGCGGAATTCGAGACGCCGGCCTGACAGCCGGGAGCCTCGCTCAGGCGAGGTGCCGCCTGAGCACAAGCCCAACGAGCCCCGTCGCCAGCGTGATCGCACCGAGCGTCGCGATCACGGGTGTGAGGCCGAACGCGGCGAAGAGCGTGGGCGCGGCGAGGTAGCCGGCGAGCGAGCCGCCGAAGACCGCGCACATCTGCAGCCGGTAGACCTGCGCGATCCGCTGCGGCGGGAAATCATGCTGGATGATGTGCAGCAAGGCGAGGTTCTCGAACGGCCCGTTGACGGCTGCGAGCGCTGCGCAGGCCATCAGCGCTGCGATATTGGGCGCGAAGGGCATCAGCAGGACGCCCAGCCCGAAGGTGAGCTTGGATATGACGAGCCAGAGCAGCGGCCGGCGCGGGGTGAAGCCCGCCAGCACGAGGTTGGCCGCGAGATTGCCGGCGCCATAGGCGCTCATCATCAGGCCGTAGGCGGTGAGTGGATTGGGGCTGTTCGCGCGCAGATACAGCGCCATGCCGAGCAGCACGCCCATCGACCACGTCACGTTGCCGATGAAATCCGCAGCGAGACCGAAATGCATCAGGCGGTGGTGCCGCACGGCCCGCCCCCCGCCGATCACAGCATCGATGGCCGAGGCCCAGCCCTTGCGCTGCTCGGGCGCGGGCCCCTCGATGTCTCGCAGAGCCGCCTTGACGCCAAAGGCCGAGAGCAGGAACGCGCCGGCCGTGATCGCGAAGAACTGGCCGATGGGCACGAGCCCGTTCACCAGCGCGATCAGGCTGGGTCCGAGAATGCGCGCCATCCGCCGCGTCGCGTCGAAGAGCCCGTTCACCGCATGACGGACCGCCGTGCCGGGGGCAAGCACCGGCAGCGTCGCTTGCAGCGCAGGGTCGTAGACCGAGGTGGCGAGCGCCACGAGGCCGGCGATGACCGCCAGCAACGGCAGCGACATGAAGCCGAAGCCGCTCGCTGCCGCCAGCAGAAGCAACAGCGAGGCCCTGAAAAGACTGGCCCCGACCATCGTGGTGCCGTGCCGCCAGCGATCGGTCAGCACGCCGGCGAACAGGCTCCCAGCCAGCAGCGCACCGGATTGCAGCGCCGAAACATAGCCCGCATCGCCACCGATCAGCCCCGAAGCGATCCAGATCACCGCCACCATGTAGAATTCGGCGCCGGTGGCAGAGAGCAGCTGGGCGCCCCAGAGAAGGCCGATGCGGGAATCGCGCAGAGGCGTCAGGATGAACATGCCCGCCGCTCCGGCTCTCTCACCCCACCGGGATCACATCGACCGCCACGGCGATCTTCTGCGAGCCGGGGCCGATCAGCACGCCGTCGAGCGGGGAGACGTCGGCATAGTCGCGGCCGATGGCGGTGACGATGTGGTCGTCGCCGACGATCAGGTCGTTGGTGGGGTCGAGCCCGATCCAGCCGATTTCCGGGCCGCACCAGATCATCGCCCAGGCATGGCTGGCATCGGCGCCCTCCAGGCGCTTCTGCCCCGGCGGCGGGATGGTGCGGATATAGCCGCTGACATAGGCCGCCGGCAGGCCCAGCCCCCGCAGCCCCGCGATCATGATATGCGCGAAGTCCTGGCAGACGCCGTGGCGCGCGGCGAAGGCCTCCGCCAGCGGCGTCGAAACCTCGGTGGCGTCGGGGTCGTAGGTGAACTCGCGGCGGATGCGGCTCATCAGCTCGCAGGCCGCTTCCAGCACCGGCCGGCCGGTCGGAAAGCTTTCGCGCGCATAGGCGAGGACGGGCGCGACGGCGGGCACCAGCCGGCTGGGATAGAGGTGATGCGCCGGCGAGGATGGCTCGAGGCTGGCCGAAGCCAGTGCCAGCGCCGCGACCTCCTCCCAGCTCCGGGTCAGGCCCGGATGAGGCGGCGGCGCCCGCTCGACGGTGATGCGGGCGCGCATCTCCACCCGCAATTCGCGATGCGGCCGGGTGACCGAGATCATCGTCATGCGGTTGCCGAAGAAGCACAGCCCGTCGCTGCGCTCGGCGGGGCGCGGCGTGATCAGGATCTCGCCATTCTCGACGCGCTGGCCGGGCTCGTCGCGCGGCAGCAGCCGCAGGATGCAGCGCGCGAAGGGCACCATCCGGCTGTAGCCGTAGGTGGTGACGTGGCGGACATCGTAGATCACGCGATCCCCGTCAGCCTGGAGCCTTCCGGCCCGCCATTCTGGAGGAAATAGCGGTCCGCGATGGCGGAGGAGAGCGCCATGAGCATCTGCTCGAAGAGCTGGATGCGGGCGCGGTCGAGTCGGCCAGCCTCGGCGGTGCGGCAGTCCGCCGCCAGCCGCAGCGCCAGCCGGCGCGGCTCCTCCAGCATGCCGTCCTCGTTGAGCGACGGCAGTTCGCGGATTTCGGCGTCCAGCCGCTCGATCTGGAAGGCGAAGGAGCGCGGATTATAGGGGTCGAGCATCACCAGATCGAGCACCGGCAGCAGGCTGGCGCCGAGCAGATAGCGCGAGCGATAGGTGATCTGCGAATCGGTCAGGTCGAGCAGGGCGTCGAGCGCCTCGCTCGGCGCATCGGCTTCGGCGAATTGCCGGGCGAAGCGGCAGGTAGCGATGCCGCGCTCGATGCGCCGGCCGATATCGAGGAAGCGCCAGCCCGGCCCGCGCACCATGTTCTCCTGGCTGAGGCCGGAAAAGGCGGCGAGGGTCTTCAGCGCCCGGTCGGCCAGCTCGAAGGATTCGCCTTCCGGCGGCCTGCGGCCATCCGCCGGAGCCAGCTGGCGCTGGAGATCGCCGAAGAGACGCCAGGCATCGATCGAGAGGCGCTCGCGAATGACCGATGCCGTGCGCCGCGCTTCCCGCAGCGAGGCGGCAGCCGAGCCTGGATCCTCGAGGCTGTGCAGCGCGCCATGGGCCTGCTCGGCCGGTGTCAGCCCCTTGCCGGCAGAGGTCGCGCCCCAGGAAACGAGCAGTTCGGCGAGCTGACGCTGCGCCCGCGCCCGGCCGGGGGCAGGCGCATCGGCATCGGTCACGCGGCCGAGCAGGGCCCGCACCAGGCGCAAGGTCGCCTCGCCGCGCTCCAGATAGCGCCCCAGCCAGAACAGATTATCCGCCGCCCGGCTCGGCAGCGTGCCGGTGATCCGACGGATGCCGATGCTGTCTGCCGCCGGCAGCAGCGTCACCGGCTCGACGGGCGTCTGCGAGGCCACCCAGACGTCGCTGGAGCGGACGCCGTTGCGCATGCTGACGGCGCGGGCGTCGGGTTCGTCGGAGATGCGGCAGAAGCCGCCGGGCATCACCTTCCAGCCCTCGGGGGTGGCGGCCGCAAAGACGCGCAGGGTCATCGGATGCGGCTTCAGCCGGCCCTCCTCGTAGACCGGCATGGTCGAGAGCCGCACCACCTCCTGCCCGACGAAGGTCGGGCCGGCCGCGGCGATGCGCCGGCACAGCGCCTCGCGCTCGGCTGGCGGCAATTCGCCGGCGACGATCGGCGCCGGGTCGACGCCCCGGTCGGAGCGGAAAGCGGGCAGGATGCTCATCTCGTCCAGCCGGTCGAGAACGGTGTCGCGCTCCGCCTTCTGGCCGCACCACCAGGTCGCGATATTGGGCAGGATCAGCTGCGCGCCGAGCAGCTTTTCCGCCAGGGCCGGCAGGAAGCCCATGAGGGCGCGGGTCTCGACGACGCCGGAGCCCAGCCCGTTGGCGATATGGACCTGGCCGGCGCGCACCGCCTGCACCAGCCCCGCGACGCCCAGCTGGGAGCGGGCGTTCAGCTCCAGAGGGTCGGCGAAATCGCCATCGATGCGCCGCCAGATCACATCCGCGCGCTTGAGGCCGGCGATGGTGCGCACATGCACCCGCTCCTCGCGCATCGTCAGATCCGCGCCCTCGACGAGCAGGAAGCCGAGATAGCGGGCGAGATAGGCCTGCTCGAAATAGCTCTCGTTGAGCGGCCCGGGCGTCAGCAGGCAGATTCGCGGATCGATCCGCTTGGAGCGCTCGACCAGCCCCGCCCTGAATCCCTGGAAGAAGGCGGCCAGCCGCTCGATGTTCATCGACCGGAACATGTCCGGGAAGGCGCGGGTCATCGCCAGCCGGTTTTCCAGCGCATAGCCGGTGCCGGAGGGCGCCTGGGCCCGGTCCTGCAGCACCCACCAGCGCCCGTCCGGCCCGCGCCCGAGATCGACGGCATAGAGCTGCAGCGCCGCAGCGCCCGGCGCCCCGTGCAAAGGCCGCAGATAGTCGGGGCTGCCGGTGATCGCGGCGGCCGGCAGCAGCCCGTTGGCGACGAGCTCGCCGGGGCCGTAGATGTCGTCGAGCAGGGTCTGGAGCAGGCCCGCCCGCTGAACCACGCCGGCGGCGATCGTCGCCCATTCCGCCCCCGAGATGACGAGGGGGACATGGCTCAGCGGCCAGGCGCGTTCGCCGGCGCTGGGGTCGCGCGCATCGACGTCGCCATGGACGCGATAGGACACGCCGGTGTCGTGGACATGCCTGTCGGCGACGCCGAAGCGCTGCGCCAACTGCGCCTGCGAGAGCCCGCACCATTCGTCGAGGAAGGGCTCCCAATGCGGGCGCACCGTTCCGTTCGCGTCGATGAACTCGTCATGGGCTCCGGGCAGCGGGCGATAGTCGGCCAGCAGCGCGGCGCGCCGCTCCGCCTTCGTGCGTCCAGAGCGGATACGCCCCTGCACCGCCATGTGATCGGTAGCCCCAGCCTTGCGCGCGGCCTCCACCCTGCTCGGACGGAAAGCGGTAAGCCGCGCCTCGTTTCAGCCCCCGCGCCTGAGATCCAGTGTGAACGGGAACTCGGCGCTGCGTTCCTCTGGCGGAATCGCCAGAGAGCCGGGACTATGACCGATCGCCTCGAAACGTGCGAGCCGTCTGGCCTCCGCTTCGTAAGAATTCACCGGCGGTGTTTCGTAATTGCGACCGCCTGGATGCGCGACATGGTAGACGCAGCCGCCCAGCGAGCGGCCGACCCAACTGTCGACGATGTCGAAGGTCAGCGGCGCGTGGACCGGGATGGTGGGATGCAGCCCCGCCGCCGGCTGCCACGCTTTGAAGCGCACCGCCGCCACGGCCTCGCCCTTCACCCCGACATCGGTCATCGGCAGGCGACGCCCGTTGCAGGTGATGATGTGGCGCCCGGGTACGAAGCCGGTCGCCTTGACCTGCAGACGCTCCACCGAGCTGTCGACATAGCGCACCGTGCCGCCGATCGCGCCTTCCTCGCCCAACACATGCCAGGGCTCCAGCGCCTGCCGGATCTCCAGCTCGACGCCGCCATGGGCGACCTTGCCGAAGAAGGGGAAGCGGAACTCGGCCTGCGCCTCGAACCAGACCGGATCGAAAGCGTAGCCGGCGCGCTGCAGATCGGCGAGCACATCGCGGAAATCCTGCCAGACCAGTTCGGGCAGCATGAAGCGGTCATGCAGCGCGGTGCCCCAGCGCACCAGCGCACCCTCCTGCGGCTGGCGCCAGAACCAGGCGATCAGCGCCCGCAGCAGGAGTTGCTGCGCCAGCGACATCCGCGAATCCGGCGGCATCTCGAAGCCGCGGAATTCCAGCAGGCCGAGCCGCCCCGTCGGCCCGTCCGGCGAATAGAGCTTGTCGATGCAGATCTCGGTGCGGTGGGTGTTGCCCGAGACGTCGACCAGCAGGTTTCGGAACAGCCGATCGACCAGCCAGAGCGGGATCGTGCCCTGGCCCGGCCCCGGCACCTGCGCCAGCGCGATCTCCAGCTCGTAAAGCGCATCCTGCCGCGCCTCGTCGATGCGCGGCGCCTGGCTGGTCGGCCCGATGAAGAGACCCGAGAACAGATAGGACAGCGAGGGATGCCGGTTCCAGTAGAGCACGATGCTCTTCAAGAGGTCGGGCCGGCGCAGGAAGGGCGAATCCGCCGGGGTGACGCCGCCCAGCACGACATGGTTGCCGCCGCCCGTGCCGGTATGGCGCCCGTCCACCATGAACTTCTCGGCGCAGAGCCGCGACAGCCGCGCCTCCTCATACACCCCCTGCGTGATCGCGACGGCCTGGCGCCAATCCGAGGCCGGATGGATGTTGACCTCGATGACGCCAGGGTCGGGCGTGACCTTGATCACGTCGATGCGCGGGTCGAAGGGCGGCGCATAACCTTCGATATGCACGGGCAGGCCGAGTTCCTCCGCCGCCGCCTCGATCGACGCCACCAGATCGAGATAATCCTCGACGCGCTCGACCGGCGGAATGAAGATGCACGGCACGTTGTCGCGGATTTCGAGGCTGACCGCGGTGCGAACGTGGTCGCCGCCGATCTCCTGCTCGACGCGCTCCTGCCGGCCGGACGCCCGTTCGTTCTCCTTCCCGAAGGTTCGCTGCGGCGCGGCGGGCCGGCCGTCCGCACTCGCTGCCGCCGCGGCCGGCGCCGGGCGGTCCTCCGCTCCGGCGCCACCAGAGCGGCTCCGGGGCGGGTTCGCCGTCGGCAGCGGATCGCGGGCCTCCAGCGGGTCCTGCGGATGGACATGCGGATAGAGCGCCGGCGCGATCACCGGCAGGGATCCGAGCGGCAGCCGGTAGCCCAGTGCCGAATCGCCCGGAACGAGGAAGAGCCGCCCGCGCCGCAGCCGCCATTTTTCCGAGCGCCAGCGCCGGTCGCTCGCCGCAGCCTGCCAGCGCTGAACCGGAATGACGTAGCCGCGCGGCGCGCCGAGACCGAGCTGGAACACCTGCGCCATGCGGGCCCTCTCTTCGGGATCCGCCAGGCGCGGATCGAGCGGGTCGACATTCTCCGGAAGCTGGGCCTCCTTCAGCAGCCAGTAGCCGCTGTCCTCATAGGCCGGCAGCACGTAATCGGGCTCGATGCCGAGCTGGCGCGCCAGCGCCTCCGCCAAGTCCTCGACATCGGCCATCGAGGCGCGGGCTTCCAGCTCGCGGTCGACGCCCGTCTGCGCCCCCGGCTCGCGCGCGATGAGATCCGGGTTGCGCCAGATCGGCTGGCCGTCGCGGCGCCAGTACAAAGCGAAGGCCCAGCGCGGCAGGCTTTCGCCCGGATACCACTTGCCCTGGCCGTAATGCAGCATGCCGCCGGGCGCGAAGCGCTCGCGCAGCCGGCGGATCAGCGTGTCGGCGCGCTGGCGCTTGGTCGGGCCGACGGCGGCGGTGTTCCATTCCTCGCCGATCTGGTCGTCGATCGAGACGAAGGTCGGCTCGCCGCCCATGGTCAGCCGCACGTCCTGCGCCTTCAGATCCGCCTCGACCTGCTCGCCCAGCGCGTCGAGCCCCTGCCAGGATTCGTCCGAGAACGGCAGGGTGATGCGCGGCACCTCATGCACGCGCTCGACGCTCATATGGAAATCGAAGGTCGTCTCCGCATAGCTCGCCACGCCCGAGACCGGCGCGGCGGAGCGATAATGCGCCGTCGCCGCCAGCGGCAGGTGCCCCTCGCCGGTGAGCAGGCCGGAGGTCGGGTCGAGCCCGATCCAGCCGGCGCCGGGGATATAGACCTCCGCCCAGGCGTGGAGGTCGGTAAAGTCCTTGTCGGTGCCGCGCGGCCCCTCGATCGGGTCGATATCGGCCTTCATCTGGATCAGGTAGCCGGAGACGAAACGGGCCGCGAGGCCGAGCCGGCGCAGGATCTGCACGAGGAGCCAGCTGGTGTCCCGGCAGGAGCCGGAGCGGATCTGGAGCGTGTGTTCCGGCTCCTGCACGCCCGGCTCCATGCGGATGCCATAGGCGATCATCTGCTGGAGCCGGGCGTTCAGGTCGACGACGAAATTGACCGTGTTGACCGGCTCGGTTGGCAGCCCGGCCATGAAATCGTCCAAGAGCGGCCCCGCCGGCTCGGTGACGAGATAGGGCGCAAGCTCTTCCTTCAGCTGCGGATCGTAGTCGAACGGGAAGGTCTCGGCCTCGGTCTCGACGAAGAAGTCGAAGGGGTTGATGATCGACAGCTCGGTGACGACGTCCACCTCGATCCGGAATTCGCTCACCGCCTCGGGAAAGACGAAGCGCGCCAGCCAGTTGCCCGCCGGGTCCTGCTGCCAGTTCACGAAATGCTGTGCCGGCGTCACCTTGAGCGAATAGGCGTTGATCGCCGCCCGGCAATGCGGCGCTGGCCGAAGCCGGATGATCTGCGGGCCGAGCGTGACCGGGCGGTCGTAACGGTAATGCGTGACGTGGTTCAGCGCTGCGATGATGGCCAAGGCGTCGGCACCTGTCTCTGCGGCAAGGCCGGAACGGCCCGGCGCCGCGAAGGTTAGCTGGCCGTGGACTCAGCGCAAGGGTGGTCATGACCGCTGGCGCGCCAGCCGGCTGGGTCGATGCCTATCTGGTGTGCACAATCCCCCGATCTGCTCTCACGCTGGGCTCCGTCCGACTGGACAGCCGACGCGAAGTCAGCGCAGATTTCGACGAAAGCCGTTCCGGATGGGACGGCCAGAAAACCTCAGACGGGGATGACAATGCGTCACTTTGCCAAGCTCATGGCCGTATCGGCCTTTACCGCCTTGATGGCGACCACCGCCACCTCGGTCATGGCCCAGACCCCGAAGGACACGGTGGTGATGGCCAAGCAGATCGACGACATCATCTCGCTCGATCCGGCCGAGGCCTTCGAGTTTTCGGGCGTCGAGGTCGGCGCCAATGTCTATGACAAGTTGATCGGCGTCGATCTGGCCAATGGCAACAAGCTCGTCGGCGAACTCGCCCAGAGCTGGACCGTCAGCCCCGACCAGCTGACCTACACCTTCAAGCTGCGCCCCGGCGTCAAGTTCCACTCCGGCAATGCGCTGACCGCGGCCGATGTGGTCTATTCGATCCAGCGCGCCGTCACCCTGAACAAGTCGCCCGGCTTCATCCTCACCCAGTTCGGCCTCAACAAGGATACCGTGCTGGACAAGGTGAAGGCGCCCGACGAGTCGACGGTCGTCATCACCGTCTCGCAGCCCTTCGCGCCGACCTTCTTCCTCAACTGCCTCACCTCGGGCGTCGCGGCCGTGGTCGACTCCAAGCTGGTCAAGGCCAATGAGAAGAACGGCGACTGGGGCAATGAGTGGCTGAAGCTCAACTCCGCCGGCTCGGGCGCCTACAAGGTCCGCGCCTACCGCCCGAACGAGCAATATGCGCTCGACGCCAATGAGAGCTGGTACAAGGGCGCGCCGAAGAACAAACGCGTCGTCGTGCGCCATGTCGCCGAGCCGGCCTCGCAGCGCCTGCTTCTCGAGAAGGGCGACATCGACATGGCCCGCAACCTCTCCAAGGACCAGCTCGACGGCGTAAAGGCCAACAAGGACATCGAGATCGTCCAGGGCGACAAGGGCTACATTCTCTATCTCGGCCTGAACCAGAAGAATCCGAACCTCGCCAAGCCCGAGGTGCGCGAGGCGCTGAAATATCTGGTCGATTACGCCGCGATCGAGAAGAACATCGTCGAGGGCACCTATAAGGGCCACCAGGCCTTCCTGCCGAAGGGCTTCCTCGGCGCGATCGACGACCAGCCCTACAAATTCGACCTCGCCAAGGCCAAGGACCTCCTGGCCAAGGCTGGCTTGCCGAACGGCTTCTCCGTCACCATGGACACCCGCTCGGTGAGCCCGATCACCGATATCGCTCAGGCGATCCAGGCCACCTGGGCCCAGGCCGGCGTCAAGCTGGAGATCATTCCCGGCGACGGCAAGCAGACCCTGACCAAGTACCGCGCCCGCACCCACGACATCTATATCGGCCAGTGGGGGCCGGACTATCTCGACCCGCACACCAATGCCGAGACCTTCGCGATCAACGAGAACAACGGCGAGGATGCCAAGTCCAAGACGCTGGCCTGGCGCAATGCCTGGGACATCCCGGAGATGACCAAGAAGACGCAGGCGAACGTGCTGGAGTCGGACGCCGCCAAGCGCGCCGCCGTCTATGGCGAGCTCCAGCGCGAGCATCAGAAGGTCTCGCCCGTCGTCATCATGTTCCAGCAGGTCGAAGTCACGGCCGAACGCAAGAACGTGAAGGGCTGGGTCATCGGGCCGAGCTCCGACACCAACCTCTACGCCCCGATCACCAAGGGCTGATCACGGGCCTCGCCTCCGCTGCCTCGGGGGGGGGAGGCGCCGCCGGCGCTCCACCCGTGCGGCCGCCCCCGGCCCCCGGCGAACGCCGGCGCGGCAGGAGCCGGCGGGCCACATGGCCCGGCAAGCCGCAAGGCCGCGCACCGCCGGCGGACGGCGTTTCTTCAATCGGTTGGTAGCATGGCAGCAGCGTCGACGAGTTGGGTGGGGCAGGGCGCCCGGTGGGGGCGGCTGGCCGGACGCGAGCTGACGACCGTCGCGATCACCATCTTCGGCCTGCTGCTGGTCACCTTTTTCATCGCCCGCGTCATGCCGATCGATCCCGTGCTCGCCGTGGTGGGCGATCGCGCTCCGGCCGATGTCTATGAGAAGGCGCGGCTCGACCTCGGCCTC
The DNA here is from genome assembly GCF_048595345.1 of Allobosea sp. Taxonomy (GTDB): domain Bacteria; phylum Pseudomonadota; class Alphaproteobacteria; order Rhizobiales; family Beijerinckiaceae; genus Allobosea. The sequence goes on along the minus strand of NZ_JBMDWH010000137.1, from coordinate 37,801 downwards.
GACAAGCCGCTCTGGATGCAGTTCGCGATCTATATCGGCAAGGTCTTCACCGGCGATCTCGGCCGCTCGGTGCTGACCTCCAACCTCGTCATCGACGATCTGCGCACCGTCTTCCCCGCCACGCTCGAGCTGGCGACGCTCGGCACGCTGATCGGCGTGATCATCGGTGTGCCCTTCGGCGTGTTTGCCGCGACGCATCAGGGCCGCTGGCCGGACCAGCTCGCCCGAATCGTCGGCCTGTTCGGCTATTCCATCCCTGTCTTCTGGCTCGGCCTGATGGGGCTGCTGCTGTTCTATGCCAAGCTCGGCTGGGTGGCTGGGCCGGGGCGCGTCGGCGTCGCCTATCAGGATCTGTTCGACCCGATCACCGGCATCGTGCTGATCGATGCGGCGCTGCAGGGCGAATGGGACGCCTTCCGCGATGCCTTCTCGCATCTCGTCCTGCCGGCCTCGGTGCTCGGCATCCTGTCGGTGGCCTATATCAGCCGCATGACCCGCAGCTTCATGATCAACGAGCTGCAGCAGCAATATGTCATCGCCGCGAGGGTGAAGGGCGTCTCCGAATTCCGCGTCGTCTGGGGCCACGCCTTGCGCAATGCGGTGGTTCCGCTGGTGACGGTGATCGCGCTGTCCTACATGCACCTGCTCGAAGGCTCGGTGCTGACCGAGACGATCTTCGCCTGGCCCGGCCTCGGTCGCTATCTGACGAATTCGCTGCTGAACGCCGACATGAACGCCGTTCTCGGCGGCACGCTTCTGGTCGGCGCCGTCTTCATCGGCATCAACCTGCTATCCGATATCATCGGCCGCCTGGCCGATCCGCGCGCGCGCTGAGGGAGGCGAGCATGACCGACACCTCCCTGAAGAGCGGCGGCTGGCATGACTGGCTGATCACCAGCGAGCCGCTCTCGCGCCGGCAGGCCCGGCTCGGCCAGCTCTACCGGCAATGGCTGGCCTTGCGGCGCAATCCGGCGGCGCTGGCGGGCCTCGCCATCGTGGTGGCGCTGCTGCTCATCGCCGCCTTCGCCCCGCTGATCGCGCCCTATGATCCGCTGGCGCAATCGCTCGGCGACCGGCTGAGGCCCCCCTCCGGCCTCAACTGGTTCGGCACCGATGCGCTCGGCCGCGACATCTTCAGCCGCGTCGTCTACGGCACCCGCGTCACGCTGGTCATCGTTCTCCTGGTCGTGATCACGGTCGGCCCCATCGGCCTGCTGATCGGCTGCGCCGCCGGCTATCTCGGCGGTTGGGTCGACACCGTGCTGATGCGCATCACCGACGTCTTCCTGGCCTTCCCGCGCCTCGTGCTGGCGCTGGCCTTCGTCGCCGCGCTCGGGCCGGGGCTGGAGAACGCCGTCATCGCGATCGCCTTCACCGCCTGGCCGCCCTATGCCCGCGTCGCCCGGGCCGAGACGCTGGTGATCCGCAATGCCGATTACATCTCGGCCGTGCGGCTGCAGGGCGCCTCGCAATGGCGCATCGTCTGGCGCCATGTCGTGCCGATGTGCATGCCCTCGCTGATCGTGCGGACCACCTTCGACATGGCCGGCATCATCCTCACCGCCGCGGGCCTCGGCTTCCTCGGCCTCGGCGCCCAGCCGCCGATCCCGGAATGGGGCGCGATGATTTCGGCCGGCCGCGAGCAGATCTTCGACCAGTGGTGGGTCGCGACCTTCCCCGGCCTCGCCATCTGCGTCGTTGCGCTCGGCTTCAACCTGCTGGGCGATGGCCTGCGCGACGTGATGGACGCAAGGTGATGCAGGCGGACAAGCCCATGACCGACCAGCCGCTTCTCGAGGTCGAGAACCTCACGGTCGATTTCCACACCCCGACCGGCATCGTCCATGCCGTGCGCGGGCTTTCCTTCACGCTGGGCCGCGAGCGGCTCGGCATCGTCGGCGAATCCGGCTCGGGCAAGTCGATGACCGGCCGCGCCATCCTCGACCTCATCCCGCATCCCGGTGTCGTCGGCGCGGACCGCATGACCTTCCGCGGCCGCGACCTTCTCGCCATGGACCGCACCGAGCGCCGCAAGCTTCGCGGCCGGCATATCTCCATGGTGATGCAGGACCCCAAATACTCGCTCAACCCGGTCAAGACCGTGGGCGACCAGATCGCGGAGGCCTATCGCATCCACGCCAAAGCCGGCGCCCGCGAGGCGCGCGAGCGCAGCCTCGCCATGCTGGAGGCGGTGCAAATCCGCGAGCCCGCCCGCGTCTACGGCCTCTACCCGCACGAGGTCTCGGGCGGAATGGGCCAGCGGGTGATGATCGCAATGATGCTGATCGCCGAGCCGGAGATCCTGATCGCCGATGAGCCGACCTCGGCGCTCGACGTCACCGTGCAGCTCCAGATCCTCAAGATCCTCGATGAGCTCGTCTCCGAACGCGGGATGGGGCTGATCTTCATCAGCCACGACCTGCATCTGGTGCAGTCCTTCTGCGACCGCGTCATCGTGATGTATGGCGGCAAGGTGATGGAGACGCTGCCCGCCGCGGAACTGGCCGACCCCTCCGCGCGCGAGCGCCGCCACCCCTACACCCGCGGCCTGCTCGGCTGCCTGCCGGATCTCGACCACCCGCAGGCCAAGCTTTCCACGCTCACCCGCGACCCGGCGTGGCTGGCATGACGGATCCGGCTGGCATGACGAACCCTGCGATTTCCGTCGATAAGCTCAACGTCTCCTTCGGCGATTCCCATGTCGTGAAAGATCTGTCCTTCGCGGTGAGGCCCGGCGAGAGCTATGGCCTCGTCGGCGAATCCGGCTCGGGCAAATCCACCGTGCTGCGCGTGCTGTCCGGGCTCAATCACGAGTGGAGCGGGCAGGTCGGAATCGAGGGCAAGGCCCAGCCGAAGCATCGCGACAAGGCCTTCCACCGCGCCGTGCAGATGGTCTTCCAGGATCCCTACGGTTCGCTCCACCCCAAGAAGACGGTGGACGACGCGCTGGCCGAGCCGCTCGCCATCCATGGCATCGGCGATGCGCAGGCGCGCATCGGCCGCACGCTGTCGGATGTCGGCCTGCCGGCCTCCTTCCGCTTCCGCTTCCCGCATCAGTTGTCGGGCGGCCAGCGCCAGCGCGTCGCCATCGCCCGCGCTTTGGTGCTGGAGCCCTCGATCCTGCTGCTGGACGAGCCGACATCCGCGCTCGACGTCTCGATCCAGGCGGAGGTGCTGAACCTGCTCTCGGCCATCCGCAAGGAGCGCAAGCTGACCTACATTCTCGTCAGCCACGACCTCGCTGTGGTCGGGCACATGTGCGAGCGGCTGATGGTCATGCAGTTCGGCCGCTGCGTCGAGGAGATGGACGTCGCCGCGCTCGCGGCCCGCCAGCCGCAGACGGCCTATGCCCAGCAATTGCTGACGGCGAGCGAGGGTTTCCGCCGCGCGGGCTGACGGGTGGGGCAGCAGTCTCGCTCATGGTCGTTGCGATCACCGCCAGCGCCCCCCTTTGCATTCCAGCCGAACAGTCCCAATGTCCAGGCAGCCTTTCGCTGATGCGAACAAGCTTGGCTGTCGGGAGTTTCAATCCTCATGAATGCCGCCGTCGATCGTGAGCTTCGCCCCGAAACCGTACCGGAGCGCACGCCTGTCCCGCCCTTCGATCTGGTGATCTTCGGCGCCGGCGGCGACCTTGCCATGCGCAAGCTCTTTCCCGCCCTCGGCCAGCGCAACCGCGAGGGCGTCCTGCCGGAAGAGAGCCGTATCCTCGCCGTCGTGCGCAAGCAGGAGGATGTCGAGGGGCTGCCGAAGCAAATCGCCAAGCGCCTGCAGGAGGAGGGCATTCCGAAGGAGGATGTGACCTCCTTCCTCAAGCGTCTCACCATGGTTCTCCTCGATGCGCTGAAGCCCGAGACCTATGGAGCGCTGAAGAGCGCGCTGGGCGAGTCCGAGCGGGTACGCTCCTTCTATCTCTCCACCCCTCCCGATCTCTTCATTCCGATCTGCGAGAACCTCGCCAAGGCCGAGATTCGCACCCCGACCTCGCGCGTGATCCTCGAAAAGCCGCTGGGGCGCGATCTCGCTTCCGCCCGCGAGATCAACGACGCGGTGGCGAACATCTTCCCAGAGAGCGCGACCTACCGCATCGACCATTACCTCGGGAAAGAGACGGTGCAGAACCTGCTGGTCCTGCGCTTCGCCAACACCCTGTTCGAGCGCTCCTGGTCGAGCCGCGACATCGACCATGTCCAGATCACGGTGGCCGAGACGGTGGGGCTGGAAAGCCGCGCCGGCTATTACGACAAGGCCGGGCATATGCGCGACATGGTGCAGAACCACATCATGCAGCTGCTCACCCTCTTCGCCATCGAGCCCCCGAACATGATCGAGGCCGGCGCCGTGCGCGACGAGAAGATCAAGGTGCTGAAGGCGCTGCGGCCGATCGTCGGCCCCGATGTCCAGCGCTACACCGTGCGCGGCCAGTATGGGCCGGGCCAGAGCGACGGCCAGCGCGTCAAGGGCTATGCCGAGGAGCTCGGCCGCGCCTCCAACACCGAGACGTTCGTCGCCATCCGCTGCGAGCTGGATAGCTGGCGCTGGGCCGGGGTGCCGATCTATATCCGCACCGGCAAGCGCATGGCGCAGCGCTATTCGGAGATCGTCGTCACCTTCAAGCCGGTGCCGCATTCGATCTTCGGCAATGGCGGCGGCGACAGGCTCGACGCCAACCGCCTTTTCATCCGCCTCCAGCCCAATGACGGCGTGCAACTGCAGCTGATGATGAAGGTGCCGGGCTCGGGCCGCCTCAAGATCGTGCCGCGCCAGCTCGATCTGCGCTACTCCACCGCCTTCGACGAGCGCACCCCGGACGCCTATGAGCGCCTGCTGACCGATGTCATTCGCGGCGACCAGACCCTGTTCATGCATCGCGACGAGGTCGAGCAGGCCTGGGCCTGGGTCGATCCGATCATCAAGGGCTGGGAGGATTACGCGCCCCATCCCCATCGTTACGCCGCCGGCTCCTGGGGGCCGTCTCAGGCGATCGGGCTGATCGAACGCGACGGCCGCTCCTGGGCCGATCCGGATCTCGTCTGATGCCATCGACCATCGCCCCCGGCCCGCTCGCCTGGCATCGCTTCGCCACCCTGTCCGATGCCTCCGAGGCGCTGGCGGAATCCGTGTCCGTGCGCCTCGGCGCCCTGCTCGCACAGAAGGGGCAGGCGAGCCTCGTCGTGCCCGGCGGCACGACCCCCGCCCGCTTCCTCGCCGATCTCGGCCGGCGCGATCTGCCCTGGGAGCAGGTGACGCTGCTGCCGACCGACGAGCGTTTCGTCGCGCCCGATGATCCGGCTTCGAACGAGCGGATGCTGCGGGAGCAATTCGCGCCGCTGGCGCGGGGCCAAGTGCGTTTCCTCTCCTTCCACGGCCATGGCAGCGATATCGAGGCGGCCGCCGCCGTGCTCTCGGCGCAACTGGCGGAACTGCCGCCGCTCGATCTCGTGGTGAGCGGTATGGGCGGCGACGGCCATGTCGCTTCGCTCTTCCCCGGGGCTGAAGCGAGCTTCACGGCCGTGCCGGACAGCGGCATCGTCGTTGCCCGCCCGCCGGGCCTGCCGCCGCGCCTGTCCCTCTCGCCTGCGCGCCTGACCGGGGCCGGCTGGGCGAGCCTGCTGATCTCAGGGGCGGTGAAGGAGGCGGTGATCGCGGAGGCGCCGCAACGTGCGAGGCCGCTGCCGGTCGATCTGCTGCTGGGCCGCGCGCAAGGGCTCGACGTCTATTGGGCGAAGGCGTAGACCGCTCGCCGGACCCGCTCAATCGATTGAAAGACCGTTCAGATGGATGAAGCCACCGCGATCGCCCGCCTCAAATCCTGCGGCGTCATCCCCGTGGTGGTCATCGAGGATGCCTCGCGGGCCGTCGATCTGGCCCATGCGCTGGTCGAAGGTGGCATCGACGTCGTCGAGGTGACCCTGCGCCGCCCCGCTGCCATGGAGGCGCTCGCCGCCATCGCGAAATCGGTGCCGAAGGCGCTGGCGGTCGCCGGCACGGTGGTGACGCCGGCGCAGGCGCAGCAGGTCAAGGATGCCGGTGCTCAGGCGGTGGTCTCTCCTGGCTTTTCGGAATCGGTCGACGAGGCGCTGCGCAAGGCGGGCCTGCTCTGGCTGCCGGGCGTCGCCACTGCGTCCGACTGCATGCGCGCGGTCGCGGCCGGCCGCACCATCGCGAAGTTCTTCCCCGCCGAGCAGGCCGGCGGTCCCCCCGCGCTGAAGGCGCTGTCGGGACCCTTCCCGCAGATGAGCTTCTGCCCCACTGGCGGCGTCGGGCTGAAGAACATCGGCGATTATCTGGCTCTGCCGCAGGTGATTTGCGTCGGCGGCTCCTGGTTCGTCCCCGCCGACGCCATCGCCGCCGGCGACTGGACCCGCATCACGGCGCTGGCCCGCGAGGCGAAGGAGGCTTTCGCCAAGGTGAGGGGCTGAAGTCTTTTACGTCATTCGCTGCGCTCGCAATGACGGGGGCGGTCAGGCCGCCAGCGTCTCCCGCACCAGCCCCGCAATCGCCAGCGAACTGGTCAGCCCTGGGCTTTCGATCCCCAGGAGATTGACCAGCCCCGGCACGCCATGCACGGCCGGCCCGTCGATGCGAAAATCCGGCATCGGCTCTGTCGGCCCATGGAGCTTCGGTCGGATGCCGGCATAGTCGGCGACGAGCGCGCCATCTGGCAGCGCCGGCCAGTATGTCCTGATGGCGGCGTAGAACTTGTCCGCGCGCGCGGGATCGACGATCAGGTCCTGGTCGTTCTCCACCCATTGGACATCGGGCCCGAACTTCACCCGACCGCCCATGTCGATGGTGGCATGGATGCCGAGTCCCGCGGCTTCCGGCACCGGGTAGACCAGATGGGAGAAGGGCTGGCGCCCGGTCAGGGCGAAGTAGTTGCCCTTGGCGTAATGCTGCACCGGCACATGCTCAACCGGAAAACCTTCGAGCAGGCCGAGCAGTTTCGGCGCGCCATGCCCCGCCGAATTGACCACCGTGCGCACCGTATAGGTCGCCGGATCCTCGCCGCCGAAATCGACCGCGAACCCGTCGCCGTCCCGCCGCCAGCCGGTGATCGGTGTGTTGAGCGCGAGCGAGCCGCCGGCCGCCTCGCATTCGCCGAGCAGGGAGAGCATCAGCGCATGGCTGTCCACCACCCCGGTCTCGGGCGAGAGCAGCGCGATCTCGCAGCGCACCTCCGGCTCCATCGCTTTCGCCTCGGTGCTGGAGAGCCAGCGCAGCGTATCGACGCCCGAAGCCTGCGCGCGGGCCATGATCGTCTCCAGCGCCGGCTTCTGGCTTTCGGAGGTGGCGACGATCAGCTTGCCGCAGGCCTTGTGCGGCAGGCCGCGCTCACGGAGATAGGCATAGAGGAGCTTGCGCCCCTCCACGCAGACCCGCGCCTTCAGCGAGCCGGGCGGATAGTAGATCCCGGCATGGATGACCTCGGAGTTGCGGGCCGAGGTCTGGGTGCCGATGCCGTCGGCCGCTTCCGCGATGACGACCTCGCGCCCGGCGAGAGCGAGTTCGCGCGCAACCGCGAGGCCGACGACGCCGGCCCCGATCACCAGGCAATCGATATCGCTCATCGCGGCAGGTTTCAGGCCGCGCGCTGCGGCATGGCGATCTCGATCAGGCTCGCCCAGTATTTCACGCCCACGGGGATCACCGCGTCGTTGAACTCATAGGCGGGGTGGTGAAGACCGGCGGAGTCGCCGTTGCCGATATTGATGAACGAGCCGGGCCGCTCCTCCAGCATGTAGGAGAAATCCTCCGAGCCCATCGTCGGCGGAATATCGGTCGTGATCGCGTCCGAGCCGAAGGTCTCCTTCGTCACGCTGGTCGCGAAGTCCGTCTGGCCATGGTGGTTGAAGGTCACCGGATAGCCGAGATGGTATTCGAGCTCGTACTTCATGTCGAAGGCCTTCATCACCCCCTCCACGATCGCGGTGATGCGCTTTTGCGCGATCGCGCGGGTCTCAGGCGTCAGCGTGCGCACGGTGCCCTTGATCTCGGCGGTCTGCGGAATGACGTTGAAGGCCTCGCCGGCATTGAGCGCGGTGACCGAGACGACCATCGAATCCAGCGGATTGACGTTGCGCGACGCCACCGTCTGCAAGGCGCTCACCAGCGCGCAGCAGGCGACGATCGGATCGTTGGAGTTGTGCGGCGCGGCGGCGTGGCCGCCCTTGCCCTCGATCTTGATATGGATGCGGTCGGCCGCGGCCATGGCCGGCCCCTTGGTGATTTCGAACTGGCCGACGGGCACGCCCGGCTTGTTGTGCATGCCATAGACCTCTTGGATGCCGAAGCGGGTGATCAGCCCGTCATCGATCATCGCCTTGGCGCCGGCGCCGCCCTCTTCTGCCGGCTGGAAGATCAGCACGGCGGTGCCGTCGAAATCGCGCGTCTCGGTGAGGTATTTGGCGGCGCCGAGCAGCATGGCGGTGTGGCCGTCATGGCCGCAGGCATGCATCTTGCCGGGAATGGTCGAGCGATGCTCGAGATTGGTCTCCTCGTGGATCGGCAAGGCGTCCATATCGGCGCGCAGGCCGATAACCTTGCCCGAGGCGGCATTCCTGCCCTTGATCACGCCGACCACACCGGTCTGGCCGATGCCGGTCACGACCTCGTCGACGCCCCATTCGCGCAGCTTGTCGGCGACGAGGCCGGCGGTGCGATGCACCTCGTACATCAGCTCGGGATGGCGGTGGATGTCGCGGCGGATCGCGGTGATTTCCGGGGTCAGCGCCGCGATGATGTCGGTCTTGGGCATTTGATCCTCTGAGATGATGTCGGTTCACGTCGGAAGGCGGGCACCGTCGCGGAAAGCTAGCGCAGGCGGAGCCCCGATGTCCAAGCCGGGAGCGCCGGGGCGATGGCCACGCATGGCATGGCGGGCCGATCGCGTCGCGTCAGAGATTTCCTGAACGAAATCTTAACACGCGGCAGAAGGGTTCCGCAGAAGCCAAATCCCGACACAGCCATGATTTGGTCACGACCAGCCAATAGCCAAGCCGCCTCTCCGATCAGGCAGGACGCTCGGCGCCGCCTGTGATCACTCACATCTCCCCTTCAAGTCTGGATTATGATGCATCGATCGTTGTTGCTTGCGTGTGCGTTGCTGTTCTTGCCTAGGCTGGCCCTTGCAGACGTTCCCCTCGACAAGATTTCCTTTCAGCCTCAGGTCAAGAATCTGAACTGCCTCAAGCCCGAGACGCTGGCGATGATCACGGCGCTCATCGCGAAGATCGGCCCGATCGAAATCACCTCCACCTGCGGCGGCCGCCATGCCCGTCATTCCCAGCATTACGCCGGCCGCGCCATCGACTTCCGCCCCCTCGAAACGACGCCCCGCAAGGCCGCGGCCGCCGCCCGCGCGATCGAGACGGTCGGCGGCGTGGGGACTTACTCCAATGGCCTCGTCCATGCCGATGTCGGCACCCGCGAGGCCTCCTGGCACGGCCACAAACGCGGCACGCGCTACGCCAAGGCCTATCAGCGCCGGCACTACACGCGGCTTGCACGCAACGGTCGCTGATCCGCGCAGCCTCGCTCAACCGTCATTGCGAGCGCCACCGAAGCAATCCAGGGGGGACGTCAAACTCCGCCGCTCCTGGTTCGCTTCGGGGAGCCTGTCCTTGGGCTTGCCAAGGCAAGACCCGATGGCTCGCCGCCGGCCGCCAGAGCGGGATGACGTCGGGTTAAACCCCGTATTCCGCGCGCCAGCGCGTGATGTCGTCGAGCGCGACATTCGAGCCGCACAGCACGAGGCAGATGCGTTCTCCGGGCCTGAACATCTCTTTGCGCCGCAGTGCCGCCGCGACCACGCAGGCGGCGGCGGGCTCCAGAAGGACGCGCCCGTTCTGCAGCGTCCAGACGATCTCGGCGACGGCCTCGGCATCCGGAACGACGACGATCTCTTCCAGGAACTGCCGCGCCGCCGCCATCGTCCGCTCGGTGGCGAAGGGCGCGCCGAGCGTGCGGGCGATCGAGGTCGGCCTGATCGAGACCGGCTTCCCGGCCTCCAGCGCCTGCGTCATCGTCGTCGCGCCTTCGGTTTCGACGCCATGGATGCGGATGGCGGGATCGAGGCCCTTCAGCGCCGCGCCCACACCGGCCGAAAAGCCGCCGCCGCCAATCGAGATGAAGACATGGTCGAGCCGGCCGCCGGCATCCGTCGCCAGCTCGAGGCCCAGCGTGCCGTGGCCGGCGATGATCGCCGGGTCGTCATAGGAATGGACATGGACCATGCCCTGCCGGGCATGGTCATCGGCCTTGGCGAAGGCCTCGACCGAATCCTCGCAGAGCTCGACCTCGCCGCCCATCTGCCGGGTCAGCGCGATATTGAGCTCCGGCGTCGCCTTGGGCATCAGCACCAGCGCCCGCGCCCCGAGGCTGCGCGCCACCAGTGACAGCGCGATCGCATGGTTGCCGCCCGAGACAGTGACCACGCCGCGCTTGAGCTCCGCCTCGCTCAGCCCCATCAGCCGGTTGAAGCAGCCGCGCACCTTGAACGAGCCGCCGAGCTGCAGCGCCTCGACCTTGACCCAGGTCTCGACCCCAAGCCGCGCGGAGAGGCCGGCGCTGTGGAAGGTCGGCGTGCGCCTGACCTTGCCGGCGATGCGGGTGGCGGCCGCCTGGACATCGGCGAGCGTGACGTCGAACGACATGGGCGAGATTTTCCTGAGAGGCACTTGCGGCCTGCACGAGAGCGCGGCGAAGACCCACGCGTCAAGCAGAAGACCCGCGCGTCAAGCATATGTGCCGGCGACGGCTTGTCGGGAATGACCGGGACGGCCTAGCCTGCGGCACGAAATTCGCCTGTGACCGGCATTTGGGAGAACACCTCGTGACCATGACGCCCCGGGAGATGCTGGCCAAGCTCGTCTCGTTCAACACCGAGTCGCAGCGCAGCAATCTCGACCTCATTCATTTCTGCCGGGACTATCTCGCCAGCCTCGGGGTGGAGAGCCGGCTGGCGCCGAGCCCGGATGGCGAGAAGGCCAATCTCTACGCCACGATCGGCCCGGCCGCGGCCGGCGGCGTCGTGCTCTCCGGCCACACCGATGTGGTACCGGTCGCCGGCCAGGCCTGGTCCTCCGATCCCTGGACGCTGACCGAGCGTGACGGCAAACTTTATGGACGCGGCACCTGCGACATGAAGGGTTTCGACGCGATCGCTCTGGCTTTGGTGCCGCAGATGCTCGCCGCACCGCTGAAGCGGCCTGTTCACATCGCGCTCTCCTATGACGAGGAGGTCGGCTGCCGCGGTGCGCGGGTGATGATCGAGGCGATGGCGAAGGACGGGCTCGCCCCTTCTGCCGTCATCGTCGGCGAGCCCTCGATGATGAAGGTCGTGACCGGCCACAAGGGAGGCTTGAGGATGCGCACCACCGTGCGCGGTCACGCCGTCCATTCCAGCCGCATCGATGTCGGAGTTTCGGCGGTGATGGTCGCCGCGGAGCTGATGCACTGGCACAACGAGACCATGGCGGCGAACAAGGCCTCCACCCCCGCGACGAATGGCTTCGAGCCGCCTTACTCGACCCTCCATGTCGGCGTGGTCGAGGGCGGCACGGCGGTGAACATCGCCGCCGAGCATTGCAGTTTCACCCATGAGGTCCGCTGCATTCCCGGCGAGCTGCAGGAGGACTATGTCGCCCGCTACCGGGCGAAGCTCGCCGAGGTCGAGACCTGGATGAGGGCGATCGCGCCTGAGACCGGAATCGATTTCGAGGTCACCTCCGACACGCCGGCGATGGGTCCGGAGGAGGACGGGCAGGCGGAAGCCCTGTGCCGGCGCCTTACCGGCGACAATGGCCGCCATGTCGTGGCCTATGGCACCGAGGGCGGGCTGTTCCAGCGCGCGGGCTGGTCGACCGTCGTCTGCGGCCCCGGCGATATTGCGCAGGCCCACCAGCCCGACGAGTTCATCGCCATCGCGCAGCTGGACGCCGGCACGGCCTTCATCCGCAACCTGATCGCCGACCTGTCACGCTGAGGCAGGACGGCGCCGCGCGCGAAACCTCGCTGTCATCCCGGGGCAAGCCCGGGATGACGGTCGATGATCCCTGACAATCAGGGCGCTCGCAGCGGCTCGAAAGCTCAGGCCGCGCTTGGCGGCCGGCCCGCCTTGGGACGGATCGGGCTCGCGGCACGCATGCGCAACGGCACCGCCGGCCGGTCGGTGCGGTATTGCCCGCGCGCGACCGCGCCGAACATCAGGATCACCGCGGTGAGCGTCATCAGCCACCAGGGCAGCAGCGGGCCGAAGCCGAGCGCGCCCAGCGCGAAGGCCGTGGTGAAGGCCGCGACGCCGCCCGCCGCGAGCGCGCCCGCCATGCGGCCGGCGGCGCGAATCGCGAAATAGAGTCCGGCGGCGGCGGCGCAGGCGCCCACAAGCCCGAGTTCGTACCAGGTCTCGAACAGCAGCGAACTCGGCGCCGCCGGCGGCAGCGCCCCGCTCATCCGCCCGCGCAGCACCGTGTCGAGGCCGTGGCCCGTGATCAGCTCGATCGGCGACTGGCGGATGACGTCGGCCCAGATCCACATGGCCTGGGCGAGATCGGAATCATTGTTTGGCAGGGCCGTGATCAGCGGCGCCAGCAGGAAGGGCAGCAGCGGCGCCAGCAGCATCAGCCCGGCCGCGATCGCCGCGATGACGCGCGTGGCATCGGCTCGGCTGGCCGTGACGGCGCCGAAGGCGACCGCGCCGAAGATCATCGGGATGGTCTCGCCGTCGTCGAAGCGGGTCAGAGCGAGCAGGGTGATGACGAAGGCCAGGCCCAGCGCGCTGAGGCCCCGCTCGCGCGAGAGCAGCCAGGCCAGCGCCGGCCAGGCCATGATCAGCACGATCGAGACGCCGCGTTCCACGGCTGCCGGGGGCGGCTCGGTGCTGCGGACCAGCGCGAAGATGATGAGCCCGAGCGCGACGAGCGCCGCCAGGCCGTTGCCGAGCGAGACGAGGTTGAGGTTGGAGGAGCGCATGCGCTCCGGCAGCGCCGACAAGCCGAGAAAGCCGAGCGCGACCGCGATTGTCATGTTCGTCGCCTTCTCGAAGCCGCCGGACGGATAGGGGCTCCACACCAGCGAGAGGAAGGCCCAGCCCACGAGGCCGATGAGGATCAGCCCCGGGCGGCTGAGCACCTCGTCGCGCAGGATGCGCAGAAAGCGGCCCGGCTCCTCGATCAGGGCGGCGATGACCAGCAGCACGATGGCGATCGGCACCAGCAGTACCGCCGCGCGGCGCGACAGCAGGGCGACCAGCGGCAGGGCGAGCGCCAGCGCGCCGAAGCCGATGCGCCGCAGCAGCATCGCGGCATCGAGGGCGGGGTCGAGCGGGGCGGGCGGGTGAGAGCGGTTCATGCGGTCCGGCTGCTGCGAGGCCGAAGGCACCGCGCCTGCGGGATCCAGCCTGCGCCAGATTAGCGGCGCTCCGGACGCGCGACTGTAGGGGGCGGGCAACACTGTGGGCATTTCGCCACGCCGGATGACGGGGCTTAGGGTCTGGCGCGCGTCGCCCGCGCGTGAGATGAGACGCCATGCACGCTCTCGCCATCATCCCCTATCGGGCCGGTTTCGGGATCGACGACTTCGTCCAGCGTCTGGTGCCGCGGCTGCGCCAAGCGGGTCTGCGCCTCGGCGGCGTCGTCCAGCACAATGATCCGGAAGCGGCTGATCGCTGCATGGCGATGTCGCTGGAGGATCTGGCGGATGGCCGCCGCTTTCCGATCAGCCAGGATCTCGGAGCGGCGGCGCGCGGCTGCCGGCTCGATGCCACCGGTCTGGCCGCCGCGACGGCGGCCTTCGCGGGTGCTCTTTCGGGCAGGGTCGATCTGGTGCTGGTCAACCGCTTCGGCAAGCAGGAGGCGATGGGCGAGGGGCTTCGCGACGAGATCGCGCGCACGGTTCTGGCCGGGGTGCCGCTGCTGGTCCCGGTCCGCCAGGAGTTCCTGCCGGCCTGGCGCGATTTCGCCGGCGACGACTGGGCGCAATTGTCGGCGCAGGAGGATGCGGTCGAGCATTGGGCCCTGGCGATGCTCGCCCGGGCGGCGTGACGCGGAGCCATGACTGCCCAGCCGCAGACGATCGGGCTCATTCTGGCAGGTGGCCTGTCCCGCCGCATGGGCGGCGGCGACAAGGCGCTGCTGCCTCTCGGCGGCCGGCCGCTTCTGGCGCATGTGGCCGCGCGCCTGGCGCCGCAATGCGCCGAACTCCTTCTCAACGCCAATGGCGACCCCGCCCGCATGGCGGATTTCGCTCTGCCGATCGTTCCCGACTCCATCCCCGACCATGCCGGCCCTCTCGCCGGCGTTCTGACAGGGCTGGACTGGCTCGCCGCGCACCGGCCGGCCACGGAATGGCTGGTGACCGCCGCCGCGGATACGCCCTTCCTGCCGCCGGATCTGGTCGCGAGGCTGCACGCAGCGCGGGGCGAGGCCGGCACGCCTCTGGCCTGCGCCGCCTCCGGCGATCAGCGGCATCATGCGATCGGACTCTGGCCGGTCTCCATCCGCCAGGCGCTGCGCGATCGGCTGGAGGCTGGCGAGCGGCGCCTGCGTGCGGTCACCGACCGCTTCGGCGTGGCGGAGGTGCCATGGCCGGCGCAGCCGCGCGACCCCTTCTTCAACATCAACACGCCAGAGGACCGCGCGAGGGCCGAGGCGATGCTGGTGGCCGCTGACCCTATTCGATGACGATGCGCGGCGCCGGCCGCGTCGCCCCGCCCCGCGCCGCCTGCACCTGCCGCGCCAGCGCGACATAGGCCTTGGCATGCGCGCTTCCCGGATCGCTGGCGACGATCGGCCGGCCGCCATCCGAGGTCTCGCGGATCGGCATGGCGAGCGGGATTTCACCGAGGAAGGGGATGCCGAGCCGCTCCGCCTCGTGCCTTGCGCCGCCATGGGCGACGATGTCGGAGCGGTGGCCGCATTCCGGACAGATGAAATAGCTCATATTTTCGACCAGCCCGAGGATCGGCACCGCGACCTTGCGGAACATGGCGACGCCCCGCCGCGCATCGAGCAGCGCGAGGTCCTGCGGCGTCGAAACGATGACGGCGCCCGCCAGCGGCACCTGCTGGGCCATGGTCAGCTGCGCGTCGCCGGTGCCCGGCGGCATGTCGACGACGAGCACGTCGAGCTCGCCCCAGGCGACTTCGCGCAGCATCTGGGTGATCGCTGAGATCACCATCGGCCCGCGCCAGATCATCGGCGTCTCTTCATCGACCAGAAAGCCGATCGACATGAGCTTCAGCCCATGGGCCTCCATCGGCGCCAGTGTCCGCCCGGAGACGACCTGCGGCCGGCCACCGACCCCGAAGATCTTCGGCATGGACGGGCCATAGATATCCGAATCGAGCACGCCGACCTTGAGGCCGAGCGTCGCCAGCCCCAGCGCGAGATTGGCGGCGGTCGTGGATTTGCCGACGCCGCCCTTGCCGCTCGCGACGGCGATGATCTGCTTCACCCCCGGCACGCCGGCCGGCTTGGGCGGGGCGCCGCCCGGTGCCGGTCGCTGCGCCTGCTGGCGCGCCTGCATCCCGGCCGAGGGCGCCGGCTTGTCGGCCGTGAGCCCGACAAGCACCTGCGAGACGCCCGGCAGGCCGCCGACCGCGCTCTCGGCCGCCTTGCGCACCGGCTCCATCGCCTGTGCCTCCGTGGCGTCGATGCCGATGGCGAAGATCACCTTGCCGCCGTCGATCAGGATGTTCGCCACCCGCCCCGAGGCGGCGAGCGACTGCCCGCTGGCGGGCAGCTTCACCAGTTCCAGCGCACGCAGGATATCGGCTTGGGACAGGCTCACCTCGGCAGCTCCTCTCGCGGCCCGGCCGCCTTGCGGATGTGGAAGACCAGCGTGCCGTCCTCCTCGCTCTGCCGCTCCAGCCCGTCGCCGGTTTCGCGCAGCAGATGGGGCAGGTCGATCGCGGCCATCGGGTCGGTGCAGCGGACGACGAACAGGCTACCGGCTGCAGCCGCCTGCAGCGCCTTGCGGACATGCAGCACCGGCAGCGGGCATTTCAGGCCACGCAGATCGAGCGGGATCGTCTCCATCCCCCGTTCATAGGCCGCTCCTCGCGCCACCGGCAACCCGCCGGCGATGCGGCGCTTGACCGCCCCGCCTCCCGCGCCGAAGAGGGAAGGGCGTGAGGACATCGGGTGAGGCGAAGGGCGATGGCGCCATGGCGCGGCTAAGGGGTGCGGGCGAGCCGCTGCTGACGATCGAGCAAGCGGGGGCACGCGCCGCGCGCCTGGTCTCGCCCGTGGCCGAGAGCCGCCTGATCGGCCTCGCCGAGGCCGATGGCCGGGTGCTGGCCCGGCCGCTGGGCGCCCCTGCCGCCCTGCCGCGCTTCGCCAACGCCGCCGTCGACGGCTACGCGCTTCGCCATGCCGATCTGCGCCGCGACGCGGTCACCGACCTTCCCGTTCTCGGCCGCGTCGCCGCAGGCCAGCCGGCTGCGCCCCTGAGGCAGGCGGGCGCCATCCGCATCTTCACCGGTGCGCCGGTCCCGGAGGGAGCCGACACGCTGGTGATGCAGGAGGAGGTGCGGCGCGAGGCCGAGCGCGTGCTCATCCCGCCCGGCCAGCGCCTCGGCGCGCATATCCGCCCGGCGGGGGAGGATATCGCGATCGGCGCCCGGGTGCTGGAGGCCGGCCACCGGCTGCGGCCGCAGGATATCGGCCTGCTGGCAGCGCTCGGCCTCACGGGGGTCGAGGTGCTGCGCCGCCCGCGCGTGGCCCTGTTCTCGACCGGGGACGAGCTGGCCGAGCCCGGCGGCACCTTGGGCCCCGCCGCGATCCATGACGCGAACCGGGCGATGCTCCGCGCGCTGCTGCTGCGGGCCGGTGCCGAGCCGGTCGATCTCGGCATTCTGCGTGACGACCGCGCCAGCCTGTCGGCCCGGCTCGCTCAGGCGGCGGGCGATTGCGACCTCGTTCTCACCTCGGGCGGTGTCTCCGTGGGCGAGGAGGATCATGTCAGGGCGGTGGTGGCGGCGCTCGGCGCGCTCGATCTCTGGCGCATCGCGATCAAACCGGGCAAGCCCGTCGCGGTCGGCCGGATCGGGCCGACGCCCTTTCTCGGCCTGCCGGGCAATCCGGTCGCGGTGTTCGTCACCTTCGCCTTTCTGGCGCGCCCGCTCCTCGCGCGGCTGGCGGGCGCAGAGTTCCATTCCCCGCAGCGCCTGCCGGTGAGGCTGGGCTTCGGCTACCGCAAGCAGCCGGGCCGGCGCGAGTTCCTGCGCGTTTCGCTCGAACCCGCCGCCGATGGCGGCCTGATCGCCCGCCGCCATCCCGGCTTCGGCGCCGGCTCGCTGGTCTCGCTCGCCCAGTCGGACGGGCTGGTGGAGCTCGTCGAGCAGTTGGGCGAGGTGGAGGAGGGCAGCTTCCAGCCCTTCCTGACCTATGCCGGCTTGTCCTGATCAATCCCGCCGGAAGATCACGCTCGCGCCCCATCCCAGGAACAGCGCCATCAGCACGGTCGCCAGCCCGTAGAACAGCGGCCAGTCATAGGCGGCGGAGGCGAGGCGCTGCTCCGCGCCGGTCTTGATCACCTCGAAATGCGTCTGCTGCCGCGCCAGCGGCACGCCTCCGGCATAGAGAACGACATCGACCGTATAGGTCCCTGTCGGGGCAGTGGCGGGCACGTCCACCGGCGCGCTGAAGAGGGCGCTGGAGAGAAAGGTGACGCCCCGCTCGCGATAATCGTAGAGCCCCTTGCCCTGCATGATCCGCACGAGACTGTCGCGGAAGCGCGCCGTCACCGCGTCGTCGAACCAGGCTTGCGGGGTGCGCTCGGCATTGGCGAGGCCGACGCGCTCGCGCTCGGCCATGGCCGGGCTCATCATCTCGGCGATCGGGCGGTTGCTGGCCACGAACAGGAAGACGGGACTCTCCGGGAAGCGCCGCTGCGTTCGATTGATCCAGACCGGGCCGATGCTCTCCTTCTCGCGCACCAGCAGCATGCGGCGCGGGCCGCGCACGGTGACGACGATGTCGTGCGGTTCGGCGCGCGAGCCGCTGCGCCCGTCCCGTTCCACCAGCCCGAAAACGGTCAACTGGCTCCCGGTATAGTTGGAGGTGATCTGGATCTGGTGGCTGGACATCGCCGCCACCAGCGTCTCCGCCCGGGCCGGAGCCGCGGCGGCGAGCGCGAGCAAGGCGAAGGCGAGAAGGCCCCTCATCGCGCGCTCTCCGGCACGACCACCGAGAAGGGCTCGGTCGGCGGGATCAGCAGCTCGATCGCGAAACGCAGGCCGACCGAGAGGATGAGCAGCGCCAGCAGCAGCCGGAAGGATTCGACATTGAGATTGCGCGCCGCCCGCCCGCCGAACTGCGCCCCGACGACCCCGCCGACCAGCAACAGCGTCGCCAGAATGATGTCGACCGATTGGTTGGTGACGGCGTGCAGAATCGTGGCGCCCGTCATCGTCACCAGGATCTGGAAGAGCGAGGTGCCGACCACCACGGCGGGCGGAATGCGGAAGAAATAGATCAGCGCCGGCACCAGGATGAAGCCGCCGCCGACGCCCAGCACCGCCCCGATGAAGCCGATCACGGTGGCGAGCAGCGCGATCGGCAGGACGCTGCAATACAGGCCCGAACGCTGGAAGCGCTGGCGCAAAGGCAGGCCCATCCACCAGGGATGCGTGCCGCCCTTGCGCTTCAGCCGCGCCGGCCGGCCGGCTCGGACCCGCATCATCGCGCGCAGCGCGTCATAGAGCATCAGCCCGCCGATCACCGAGAACAGCGTGACATAGGAGAGGGTGATCACCAGCTCCAGCTGGCCGAGCCTGCGCATGGCGTTGAAGAACAGCACGCCCAGCACGGTGCCGACGATGCCGCCCGCGACCAGAACCCCGCCGAGCTTGAGATCGAGCGCGCGGCGCCGGAAATAGGTGAGGACGCCCGTGGTCGAGGAGCCGGCGACCTGCGCCGCCACGGTCGCGACCGCGACCGCCGGGGGAATATCCAGGAAGATCAGGAAGGGCGTCAGCAGGAAGCCGCCGCCGACGCCGAACAGGCCGGAGATGAAGCCCACCGCGCCGCTCAGCCCCAGCACCATCAGCACGCTGATCGGCAGCTCGGCGATCGGCAGGTAGATCTGCACGGCGTCCCCTCTGGCTCGGTGATGCGGCCTCTGCCGCCACCGACGGTCCCGGATCAGGCGCCCGGGTTAAGGCAAAGTCTCATGACGGATATGTCGGTGGCGATCCGGCGCGCCGACGCTCCCCTCGGGAAGCGGCGCCGCCCCAGAAGGCCATCCTTTATCCACGGACGTCAACATGGCGCGGCTGAAACGAGGCTCAGCTGCGCGCCGGCTTGGCCGGCTTGGCGGTGGCGGCGGTCGGCGTCGCGTCCCAGCCCCGGGCCGGCGGCGCGACCTCGTTGGCGGCGGCGTCGATCGTCCGCGGTCGCCAGCTCGCGGTGCGGGCCTTGGCCGCGGCGAGTTCCTCGGGCTTCAGCCGCTGCGAGACCTCGTCGCGCTTCTTGGCCGCATCCTCGTCGCCCTGGCTCGCGGCCAGCGAGAACCAGAGATAGGACTGGCCCAGATCCAGCGGCGCGCCGAGACCGCGCCCGAGCAGCACCGCCAGATTGTACTGGCTGTCGCGCACGCCGAGCTCGGCCGCCTTCGCGAACCACTGGTTGGCGGTGGCGTAATCCGGCTTGCCGGCGGCCCCTTCCGCATAGAGCACGGCGAGGTTGTGCATCGCCTTAGCGTTGCCGCGCTCGGCCGCGCGCTCGTACCAGACGCGGGCGAGCGACAGGTCGCGCTGCGTGCCGATGCCCTTTTCGAACATGTTGCCGATGCGGAACTGGGCCGGGGCGAGGCCGGCGACGGCCGCCCGCTCGAACAGCCGCAGCGCCGCCTTGGGATCGCGCTGGCCGGCGGGGCCATCGGCGGCCCGGCTCGCCAGTTCGTAGACGGCGCGGGCATCGCCCTCCTGCGCGGCCTTGCGCAGGCCGGGGCTGCCGAGCCCGGCCGGAAGCTCGCCGAGGCCGCTGACCGGCTGAACCACATCGGCGGCCGGCGCCGAGGCGGGGGGCTCCAACTGTGCCGGGATCGGCTCCGCCGTGGCGATCGTCGCCGGCGGCGCGGCCAAGGCCGGGTCGGCCGGCAGGCTCGCGGCGGCCTGCGTCTCCGGCGCGGTCGGCGCGAGGGAGGACTGGTCCTTGCGCGGCGCGGCGGGCGCGGGCGCCGGAATGGCCTTCTCGCCCGTCTCTGCGTCGCTGGTCGCGGCCGGCGTGCCGTTATGGGCGGTCTTCGCCGCATCGCCACGCAGTGCGCCGGTGACGACATGGGCGGTGCCCATGGCCAGGATCACGGCCGCGAGCGCCAGCAGCAGCGGCCGCTTGCGCTTGGCCATGATCTCGCCGAGCTTGCCCGGCGTCTTGGCGGCCTGCTCGGGCGCGGCGGCCGGCGTCGCGGCCGCTTCGCTCGCCGCCTTGGCCGAGCGGCGCGCCGCCGCGATCAGGCTCTGGCGGATCGACTGCGCATCCTGCGCCGCTGCAACCGGGCTTTCGGGGCGCGGTCGGCCGGAGCCGGGTTCGAGCGGCAGGTCGAAGGCGTTGTCCTGCAGGTCGAGGCTGGGCTCGATGCGGCCCTGGGCGGCGGGCGGGACCGCGATCGGGGCGCGATCCTCGGCCGTGGCGACGAGCCCGGCCTGGACGCGCATCTGTGCCGCCATCGCCGGCTTGGCCGCAGGCTCCGGGGCCGGCGGGGCCATGATCGGGGCGGGAGACGGCGCCGGCTCGCGCGCGGCGCGCCTTTCGGCCACCAGCTCGTCCTCGAGGCTGGCCAGCCGGCCCATGATCGCCTCGAGCGTGTGGTGGACGGCTCCCAGCGTGTCCTGCGTCTGCCGCTCGGTGGAGACCTGCGTGTCGCGCAGCCCCGTGACGAGGGTCGACAATTCGGCGATGCCGCGATCGGGCGCCTTGGTGCTGGCCTGGACGAGCGCGGCCCGCTCCGCGGCGCTCTCCTCGCGCATGGAGCGCAGATGCACCACCAGGTCCTGAAGCGTCCGCTCGATGCCGCTTTCGCTCTGGCGGGTGGCCGCCGCCTCGTCGAGCCGGGCCGCGAGGCCCGAGATCTGCTGTTCCAGCGCCTCGAAGGAGTCGCTGCCTGCGCCGGGCGAGCCGGCTTCGTCGATCTTGTCGGCGAGCTTCTGGAGCATCGCTTCGATCGGGCCGAGATCGACCGCGCCGGCATCCTCCCCCACCATCCGGGTCAGGCGGTTCGATGCTGCGAGCCCGTCGATCCGTTCCGCCAGCTTGTCGATCTGCCGGGCGATGGCCGCCGGGCCTTCTTCCGCCATGCGGTCGAGGCGCGCCTGCAGCGCGTCGATGCGGCCGTCGATATACTCGTCGGGCCGGTGCTTGGCGATGGTGTCGAGCTTGCGGGCGAAACCGTCCAGCCGCATGCCCAGATCCGCCAGCGGCGCCGACAGCACGTCGCGCGACTGGCCGGCGAGCACCACGCTGCGCATGTCGTCGATCGCCGAGGAGAGGTTGCGCAGCTCGCGCGGATCTGGCTGCCCCTCGCGCAGCCGGGCGACCTCGAAATGCAGCGTGCCGATCTGGCCGGAGAGTTCCTCCAGTCGCCCGTCCTGCGCGCCTGCGGTGGCGATCTCGCGCAGCTCGGCCATGTCGCGCAGCAGCGGCGCCAGGGCCGCGCTGTCGCCGCGCTGGGCCAGAGCGTCGATCTTCGCCGCCAGATGCGCGATCTCCAGCTCGAAGCGCTGATAGGCCTCGCCGCCGCGATCCTGCGACAGCCTTGCGACCTCGGCCTCGATGCGGGCGAGCGGCTTCAGCACCGGCTCGAAATGGTCGCGCCGGTCCAGCCGCTCGAGCCTTTCGCCGAGGGCGTTGATCCGGCTCTCGATCGCCTTGAGCAAGCCGTCATTCGCGGGCGGCTGCGGCGCCGGCTGAACCGGGAGGGAAGCGGGGCGGGCGCTCTCGGTCCCGAGCCGGGCGCCCAGCTCGCGCAGATCGCTGCGCAGCGCCGCGATACGCTCCTGCGCATTCGAGGACGGGCGCGCGGCGCTTTCGGTCGCTCCGTCGAGAACCTGCTGGCGCGTGCGGATATCGGTGACGGCGGCCTTCAGCCCTTCGCGGCTGAAGGCGAGGCGCGGCGAGGCCTGGGCGCGAATCGCCGCTTCGAGCCGCGGCTCGGCGGAGCGGCGCTCCACATCGGCGATACGCTCGCCCATCGTCTTGATCGCCTCGGCGATGAGGCTGGTCGCGCGCTCCTGGCGTTCGGCGACCGCCCGCTCGCCGCTGGCGAGCCGCGTCTCGGTGCGCTCGATCCAGCGGGTGATGGAATCGAGCGCGTCGGCGGTACGCTGGCCCTGTCCGCGCGTGAGCTTCTCGGTGCGTTCGGCCTGCCGAAGCAGGCTTTCGATCTGGCGCGGATCGGCGCGCAGCGGCTCGGGGGCAGGGGCGGAGGCGGTGTCCATCGGGCTGCCCGAGAGCTTCGCCAGCCGCTGGGACAAAGCGGCGATGTCGAGCTGTTCCGGCGCGGGAGCAGCGGCGAGATCCTCGGCCGCCTCGTCGCGAATCTTGGTGTCGAGCCATTCGCCGAGCGTCATACCGGCGCGGCGCGCCGCAGCCTTGGCCGCGTCCCGCGTTCTCGGGTCCACACCCTTGACGCTCCAGGGCAAGCTGTTCGCCATTGTTCCTGCTCGCCTGAGGGGACCTCTTGCAAGCGGAGGCAGTCCCTCGTCTGCCGATCCGCGTGATCCGGCGACTCCTGAAGGAATCGTAACCGGCTGAGGACGGCCGGACCACAGGAGCGACATTTGGCCGGTATGGTAAACAGCAGGTTAAGAAATTGGCCGCTTCGTTAATTTGCCGCAAAGCAGATGGGGTCCAGACCGTGCCGGACTGGGGCAGATAACCGTAACTTACCCCCCATGCCGGGGCATTACCTGACGACGCCGGAAAGAGATGCCTAGCTTGCGGGCACCTCCGCCGTCTCGCCCGAAGCAGGGCGGGAGGCTGTGTTTTTCAGGGATTGACCGCCGCATGTCGCGCCACAGCTCCGCTCTGGCGGGTTCTTCGAGTATTGAAGCCCGTTCTCACGATCCGTCCGACGAGGAGGGTGGCTTCACGATCAGCGACCTCGCCCGCGATTTCGGCGTGACCCTGCGCACCCTGCGCTTCTACGAATCCCGGGGTCTGATCACCCCCGCCCGTTCGGGGATGACGCGGATCTACTCCGCCCGCGATCGGGCGCGCCTGGCGCTGATCCTCAAGGGCAAGCAGCTCGGCTTCACCCTCGTCGAGATCCGCGCGATGCTCGCAAGCGAAGAAAAGAAGAGCGGCACGGGCAAGCCTGCGGCCTCCGTCGGCGGGCTTCATCTCACGCGCGAGCAGATCATGGAGCAGCTCGAACTGCTCCGGAGCCAGCGTAGCGAGATCGACGATGCCATCGCCGAGCTGGAAGCCTCGCTGTCTCAGGTGCCTTCCGCCTGAGGCCGCCCGCGCACCGCTTATCCAGGAAGCCCCGGTCCGTGCCGGGGCTTTTTTCTTGGCGCCGGGGCCATCCTGTGGCGCGGCCGCCGCGGCAGGGTCCGGCGCTTTCCCAGGATGTGGCCTTGCGCAGTCGCAGCAGAATAGTTTATATGTGAACTATCAAGAGCCGGCATACCCCCGACCCGCCCGGTCGCGTGGGGCCGCGGGCCAACAGGGAGGTCGAGATGCCGGTCTACAAGGCGCCCGTCGAGGACACGCTGTTCCTGCTCAACGACGTCTTCAACATCGAGCGCTACAACAATCTGCCCGGTTTCGCCGATGCCAGCCCCGATGTCGTGGAGGCTGTGCTGGGCGAGGGGGCCAAGCTCTGCGAGGAGGTGCTCCAGCCCCTCAACCGCTCCGGCGATCTGGAAGGCTGCACCCGCAATGCCGACGGCACGGTGACGACCCCCAAGGGCTTCAAGCAGGCCTATGAAGCGTATGCCGGGGGCGGCTGGATCGGCCTCGCCATGGACCCCGAATATGGCGGCCAGGGCCTGCCCTACACGCTCGGCGCCGTCATCAACGAATACGCCTCGGCTGCGAACATGGCCTTCGCGATGTATCCGGGCCTGACCATGGGCGCGATCGCCGCGCTCTATGTCCATGGGTCCGAGGAGCAGAAGCGCACCTATCTGCCGAAGATGATCGACGGCACCTGGTCGGGCACCATGAACCTCACCGAGCCGCATTGCGGCACGGATCTCGGCCTGCTCAAGACCAAGGCCGTGCCCAATGGCGACGGCTCCTATGCCATCACCGGCACCAAGATCTTCATATCGGCCGGTGAGCAGGACATCACCGAGAACATTGTCCATCTCGTGCTCGCCCGCATCGAGGGCGCGCCCGCCGGCACCAAGGGCATCTCGCTCTTCGTCGTGCCGCGCAACCGGATCGGCACGGATGGTGCGGTGGGCGAGAACAACCACGTCAGCTGCGGCTCGCTCGAGCACAAGATGGGCATCCACGGCAACTCCACCTGCGTCATGAACTATGACGGGGCGCAGGGCTGGCTGGTCGGCGAGGCGAATCGCGGTCTGAACGCCATGTTCGTGATGATGAACGAGGCCCGTCTCGGCGTCGCGATCCAAGGCCTCGCCCAGTCCGAGGTCGCCTATCAGAACGCCGTCGCCTATGCGAAGGACAGGCTTCAGGGCCGCTCGCTGACCGGCGCCAAGGAGCCGGCCAAGGCCGCCGACCCGATCATCGTGCACCCGGACGTGCGCCGCACGCTGATGTCGGTGAAGGCCTTCAACGAGGGCGCCCGCGCCTTCATGCTCTGGAACGCGCTCGCCTCCGACATCGCCCACCGCTCCGGGGACGCGGCCGAGCGCCAGGCGGCGGACGACCAGCTCGGTCTGATGACACCGGTGCTCAAGGGCGTGCTGACCGATATCGGTTTCGACAACGCGGTGAAGGCGCAGCAGATGTTCGGCGGCCATGGCTACATCGCCGAATGGGGCATGGAGCAGTTCGTGCGCGATGCCCGCATCGCCATGATCTATGAGGGCGCCAACGGTGTGCAGGCGATGGACCTCGTCGGCCGCAAGCTCGGCCGCGATGGCGGGCGCGCCATCATGGGCTTCTTCAACGAGGTCGGCGGGTTCCTGAAGGACAATGCCGAGGACGAGGCGCTGAAGCCGCTCCTCGGGCCGCTTCAGATCTCGTTAGGGCATCTCCAGCAGGCCGCCATGTGGTTCATGAACAACGCCCTCGCCAAGCCCGACAATGCCGGCGCCGGCGCCACCGACTTCATGCACCTGCTCGGCCTGGTCTCGATCGGCTATATGTGGGCCAAGATGGCCAAGGCCGCGCAGGAGAAGCTCAAGGCCGGCGCGAACGGCGCGACCGAGCGGATGAACGCCAAGCTGGTGACCGCCCGCTTCTATATGGAGCGCACCCTGCCGGAGACGGCGGCTCATCTCGCCCGCATCACGGCCGGCGCCGATTCGACCATGGCGCTGAGCGCTGAGCAGTTCTGATCGGGGCAGTCGGCATGAGGCAGTCGTAACCTCCGTTAACCCGACTGCCGACTGCCCATTGCCGACTGCCTAAAAAGAAACCCGGGAGGCCCCCAATGGCAGACGCATTCATCTACGACCATGTCCGCACGCCGCGCGGCAAGGGCAAGGCCGACGGCTCGCTGCATGAGGTAACGGCGATCGAGCTCGGCACCCAGGCCCTGCGTGCGATCAAGGACCGCAACGATCTCGATCCGCTCCTCGTCGAGGATGTGGTGATGGGCTGCGTCGATCCGGTCGGCGAGGCCGCGGCGGACATCGCCCGCACCTGCGCCCTCAAGGCAGGCTACGGCAAGGAGGTGCCGGGCGTGCAGATCAACCGCTTCTGCGCCTCGGGGCTGGATGCGGTGAACCTCGCCGCAGCGCAGGTCATGTCCGGGCAGAAGGAGATGGCGATCGGCGGCGGCGTCGAATCCATGTCCCGCGTCGGCATGGGCGCCTCCGGCTTCGGCATCGCGGTCGACCCTAGCGTCGCCATCGACACCTATTTCATGCCGCAGGGCATCTCGGCCGACCTCATCGCGACGAAATACGGCTTCTCGCGCGACGATGTCGACGCCTTCGCCGTCCGCTCGCACCAGCGCGCCGCCAAGGCCTGGGCGGAGGGGCGCTTCAAGCGCTCGGTCATCCCCGTCACCGACGTCAACGGCCTGACCATCCTCGACCGCGACGAGACGATCCGGCCCGAGACCAACATGCAGGCGCTGGCGGCGCTGAAGCCCTCCTTCGTCCAGATGGGCGAGATGGGCGGCTTCGACGCGGTCGCCACCTCGGCCCATCCCGATGTCGAGTTCGTCAACCACGTCCACCATGCCGGCAACTCCTCGGGCCTCGTCGATGGCGCTGCGGCCGTCCTCGTCGGCTCCAAGAAGGCCGGCAAGGCGGCTGGGCTGAAGCCTCGCGCCCGGATCAGGGCTTTCGCCACCGTCGGCTCCGACCTCGCGCTGATGCTGACCGGCCCGGTCGACGTCACCGAACTGGTGCTGCGCAAGGCCGGGATGTCGAAGAAGGACATCGACCTGTTCGAGCTGAACGAAGCCTTCTCCTCGGTCGTGCTGCGCTACCAGCAGGCGCTCGACATCGACGACGAGATTCTCAACGTCAATGGCGGCGCCATCGCCATGGGCCATCCGCTCGGCGCCACCGGCGCCATGGTGCTCGGCACCGTCCTCGACGAGCTGGAGCGGCAGGACAAGCAGACCGCCCTGGTGACGCTCTGCGTCGCGGTCGGCATGGGCGTCGCCACCATCATCGAACGGGTCTGAGGAGAGCGACCATGAACCTCACCAATTTCCGCTTCGAGGCCGACTCCGACGGCATCGCCACCGCGACCTGGGACATGCCCGGCCGCTCGATGAACGTGATCACCCCCGAGGTGATGGGCGAGCTCGACCAGATCATCGATGCCGTCGTCGCTGACGAGGCGATCAAGGGCTGTGTGATCACCTCCGGCAAGGAGAGCTTTTCCGGCGGCGCCGATCTCACCATGCTCCAGGGCCTGCGCGACCTCTATGTGAAGCTCGCCAAGGAGAAGGGCGAACAGGTAGCGCTGCAGAGCTTCTTCGACGAGAGCCGCAAGCTCTCCTTGCTCTACCGCAAGCTCGAAACCTGCGGAAAACCCTTCGCGGCCGCGATCCATGGCGTCTGCCTCGGCGGCGCCTTCGAGCTCTCGCTGGCCTGCCAGTATCGCGTCGTCTCCGACGATGCCTCGACCCGCGTCGGCCTGCCCGAGATCAAGGTCGGGTTGTTCCCCGGCGCCGGCGGCACCCAGCGCGTGGCACGGCTGATGCAGACCGGCGATGCCCTCCAGATGATGTTCAAGGGCGAGCAGGTGAAGCCGCTGCCGGCGCGCAATTCCGGCCTCGTTCATGCCGTCGCGCCGCGCGCCGACATCGTCCAGAACGCCAGGGACTGGCTCAAGGCCAACCCGCAGGCCACGCAGCCCTGGGACCAGAAGGGCTTCAAGCTGCCCTCCGGCAAGGTGCATTCGCCGGCCGGCATGCAGATCTGGCCGCCGGCCAGCGCGATCTATCGTCGCGAAACCAACGACAACTACCCCGCCGCCCGCGCGATCCTCTCGGCGGTCTATGAGGGGCTCCAGCTGCCCATCGACCTCGCCCTGAAGGTCGAGAGCCGCTACTTCGCCAAGATCCTGCGGACGAAGGAGGCGGCCTCGATGATCCGCTCCCTCTTCGTCTCGATGCAGGAG
This sequence comes from Allobosea sp., assembly GCF_048595345.1. Classification (GTDB taxonomy): domain Bacteria; phylum Pseudomonadota; class Alphaproteobacteria; order Rhizobiales; family Beijerinckiaceae; genus Allobosea. The sequence continues at coordinate 10,076 of NZ_JBMDWH010000137.1, read as the reverse complement.
CTGAATAAGGGCGCCCGCCGCCCGGCCGAGGTGCCCCCCTCGAAGCTGAAGAAGGTCGGAATCGTCGGCGCCGGCTTCATGGGCGCCGGCATCGCCTATGTCACCGCGCTCGCCGGGCTCGATGTCGTGCTGATCGACCGCGACATCGAGGCGGCCGAGAAGGGCAAGGCCTACTCCCACAAGCTGGTCTCCGACCAGATCATGAAGGGCCGCGCCAAGACCGCCGATCGCGACGCGCTGCTCGCGCGCATCACGCCGAGCGCCGACTATGCCGCGCTGAAGGGCTGCGACCTCGTGATCGAAGCGGTGTTCGAGGACCCGAAGGTCAAGGCCGAGGTCATCGCCGCGGTCGAGGCGGCCGTCGGCCCCAAGACGATCTTCGGTTCCAACACCTCGACGCTTCCGATCACGGGCCTCGCCCAGACCAGCCAGCGGCCGAAGAACTTCATCGGCATCCACTTCTTCTCGCCCGTCGAGAAGATGCTGCTGGTCGAGGTCATCATGGCGAAGAAGACCGGCGACAAGGCGCTCGCCATGGCGCTGGACTATGTCCGCGCCATCAAGAAGACGCCGATCGTCGTCAACGACGCGCGCGGCTTCTATGCCAATCGCTGCGTCGGCAATTATCTGCGCGAGGGCCATCTGATGCTGATGGAAGGCATCCCCCCGGCGATGATCGAGGCGGCCGGCAAGCAGGCCGGCATGCCGGTCGGCCCGCTCTCGCTCAATGACGAGGTGGCGATCGACCTCGCGCTGAAGATCGTCAAGGCGACGAAGGCGCAGCTCGGCCCCGAGGCCATCGACCCGGCGCAGGAGAAGCTGCTGACCGAGATGGTCGAGACCCATGGCCGCCTCGGCCGCAAGAACCGCAAGGGCTTCTACGACTATCCGGAAGGCGGCGGCCCCAAGCGGCTCTGGCCGGGCCTCGCCGACATCGTCGGCGGGCGCCTGGCGCCCGAACTCGTTGATATGGAGGAGCTGCAGCAGCGCCTTCTGGTCACCCAGGCGCTGGAAGCGGCCAAGACCTATGAGGAAGGCGTCGTCACCGATCCGCGCGAGGCCGATGTCGGTTCGATCATCGGCTTCGGATTCGCGCCCTATTCGGGCGGCACGCTCTCCTTCATCGACAATATGGGCGCTGCCGCCTTCGTGAAGCTCTGCGAGAAGCTCGCCAAGCGCCATGGCGAGCGCTTCAAGCCGAACCGCCTGCTCAAGCGCATGGCCAAGACCGGCGAGAGCTTCTACGGCGCGGCCGAGAAGAAGGCGGTGGCCTGAGCGCCACCGCTATGGCCATCCGCCCGATCATCCGCTTCCCGGATTCGCTTCTGCGCCGGGCAGCGGAGCCGGTGACGCGCTTCGACACCGATCTGAAGGCGCTCGCCGACGATCTGCTCGACACGATGCGGGCCGCCCCGGGCGTCGGCATCACCGCGCCGCATGTCGGCGTGGCCTTGCGGCTGGTGGTGCTGGAGCTGACGCCGGGCGAGGTCGGGGTCTACGTCAACCCTGAGCGGGTCGCGGCGTCGAAGGAGATGCTGCGCCATAGCGAGGGTAGCGTCTCCATGCCGGGCATCACCGAGGAGATCGAGCGCCCGGCGCGAGTCACGATCCGCTATCGCGACCTCGACGGCGCGGAGCGGAGCGAGGAGGCAGAAGGCTTCCGCGCCATCTGCCACCAGCACGAAATCGACCAGCTCGACGGCATCTTCTGGCTCGACCGCCTCTCGCGGCTGAAGCGGGAGCGGGTGGTGGCCCGGTACAGGAAGCTGGGGCGGGGCTGAGAGCCGTCATTGCGAGAAGCGAAGCGGCGCGAAGCAATCTAGGAGGACGGGGTAGACTGTCCCGTCTGTTGCCCTGGATTGCTTCGCTGCGCTTGCAATGACGGAAAGGGGCCTTACGCCACCGCCCTGATCACCCGCCGCAGCTTGCCGATCAGCTCGTCCACCTGGCTTTCCGTGATGATCAGTGGCGGGGAGAAGGCGAGCGTGTCGCCGGCGGTGCGGATCATCAGCCCTTCCTCGCGGAAGGCGCGGTCCATCGCCTCGTAGCCGCGCTTGCCCGCGCCCTCGGCACGCGGCGCGAGATCGACGGCGCCCACCAGCCCCAGCGTGCGGATGTCGACGACGTTGGGTTCGCCCTTGAGGCTCATCACCGCATCGGCAAAGGCGTCCTCCATCCCGCGCGCACGCTCGAACAACCCCTCCTCGCGATAGATGTCGAGCGCCGCCAGCGAGGCTGCCGCGGCCAGCGGGTGGCCCGAATAGGTATAGCCGTGGAACAGCTCGATCACATTGTCCGGGCCGCCCATGAAGGCGTCGTAGATGTGCTTGCGCACGATCACGCCGCCCATCGGCACGGTGCCTGAGGTCACGCCCTTGGCGAAGGTGATCATGTCCGGGATCACGCCGTAGCGCTCGGCCGCGAAGGCGAAGCCGAGCCGCCCGAAGCCCGTGATCACTTCGTCGAAAACGAGCAGGATGCCGTGCTTGTCGCAGATCTCGCGCAGGCGCTTGAGATAGCCCTGCGGCGGCGGCAGCGCGCCGGTCGAGCCGGCCATGGGCTCGACGATCACCGCGGCGATGGTCGAGGCGTCGTGCAGCGCGACGATCCGCTCCAGATCATCGGCGAAATGGGCACCGTATTCCGGCTCGCCCTTGCTGAAGGCCTGCTTCTCGCGGTCATAGGTGTGGGGCAGGTGGTCGACGCCGGTCAAAAGCGAGCCGAAGAACTTGCGGTTGTTGACCATGCCGCCGACCGAGATGCCGCCGAAGCCGACGCCGTGATAGCCGCGCTCGCGTCCGATCAGCCGGGTCTTGGACGCCTTCCCGGTGACGTTCCAGTAGGCGAGGGCGATCTTCAGCGCCGAATCGGCCGCCTCCGAGCCCGAGCCGGCGAAGAACACATGGTCGAGATCGCCGGGCGCAAGGGCGGCGATCCGCGCGGCCGCGGCGAAGACCTTCGGATGCCCGTACTGGAAGGAAGGAGCGTAATCGAGATCGCGCGCCTGCGCCTGGATCGCCTGGATGATCGGCTCGCGCGCATGCCCGGCATTGCAGCACCAGAGCCCGGCCGTGCCGTCCATCACGGGCTTGTTATCCGGCGTGTAATAGAACATGCCCTCGGCACGCGACACCATGCGAGGATTGGCCTTGAACGACCGGTTGGCCGTGAAGGGCATCCAGAAGGCCTGGAGATCGTTCGGCACGGCGTTGGAGGCGGAGGTCATCGCGGCGTCCTGATGAGTTAACGTTGCAGCAACCTAGCAGGCACAGTCCTGCTGTAAATCGGCCGCCGGACGCGGCATGCCTGCATTGCGAGTATGACGCTGGGTACGCTCTCAGACACAGGCGAGACGCGGTCCCGCGGCGTGGCGGATATACACCAGGCCCGGATCAGGGCAGTCAGCAGACGGGAAACGATGCCAGACAGCGCCGACGGCCATGCGCGTCTCGACGAGCAGACCGCATCCCAGGTCCGTGCGAGCCTGGAGCGCGTGCTCGCCTCGGAGGTGTTTCGCGCCGCGCCGCAGCTTTCGGCCTTCCTCAGCTTCATCGTCGAACGCGCCGTGGAAGGGCGCCGCGCCGAGCTCAAGGGCTACACCATCGCCGTCGAGGCGCTCGGCCGCCCTCCCGAATTCGATCCGCAGAGCGACCCGATCGTGCGGGTCGAGGCCGGGCGGCTGCGCCGGGCACTGACGCAGTATTATGCGGGCGAAGGCAGGGACGATCCGCTGCGCATCGCCATCCCGGTCGGGGCCTATGTGCCGGTTTTCCTCGGTGCCGAGGATGACGGCCTGCAGCCGGCCGAGGACGTCGCTCCGCTGCGACCCGCGCCTGTGCTTGAGGCGAGGGGCCCCTTCGGTCCGGAGCGCTGGCAGGTGCCGGTCCTGCTCGTCCTGTGCCTCACTCTGGCCGCGCTGCTGGTGTCGCATCTTTATTTCGAAAGCGGCCTGCGGGAAACGCCGTCGTCATCGGCACCGGCGGCGAACGAGCTGCCCAGCGTCGTGGTCGTCGCCCAGCCGCCGCCGCAGGCCGGCGCCGAACTCACCGACAGGTTGCGCCGGGCCAGCAGCGCCCTCGTCGACGCGATGAGCCGGTTCGACGATCTCGTCGTGGTGAAGACGCTGCCCGAGGGCGCGCCGCTGACACCCGAGACGGCCGACTACGTCCTCGAACTGAGCATGCGCCTGCTCGACGACACGCTCGAAGGCTTCGGCCTGCTTCGCGCGACGAAGGACGGGCGCGTGGTCTGGGTATCGTCGACGCGGCGGGCTGTCGGCGAGGGCCTGCAGGATCTCGATTTGTCGGCGCGGATGCAGCGCCTCGCGGCGCGGCTGGCCGAGCCTTTCGGAGCGATCCACTCCGATGGGCGGCAAAATCCGGCGACGCCGGCCGCCAACTGCCTCTACCGCGCGCTCGATCACCAGCTGGCGGCGGATTGGGAGCTGCGCGAGCCGGCCGAGCTGTGCCTGCGGCGCCTGATCGCGCGCGATCCGAAGTTCTATCCCGCCTATGCACATCTGACGACGCTGCTGGTCGCGGACCATACGTCCGGGCGCCATGCCGACAGCAAGGCCATTCTGGACGAGGCCCTTTCGGCCGCGCTCGCCGCCCAGCGCCTTTCCCCCTTTTCGGGCCGCGCTCAGGAAGCCGTGGCGAACGCGCTGTTCTTTCGCGGCGCACAGGCGGAGGCGCTCCGGCTCGGCCGCAGTGCCCTGGCGATGAATCCTGCCGATCCCCAGATCCTCGCGAGTCTCGGCTCGCTCTACATCCGCATGAACGAGCCGAAGGAGGGGGGTGCCCTCATCGAGCGGGCGATCGGCCTCAGCCCCGGCCGTCCTTCCTGGTACGTGTTCTATGGCTATCTGGCGGCGTATCTCACCGACGACGACAGCAAACGCAGCGCGCATTTTGCGATGCTGGCGACCGAAACCGGCTCCCATGGACTGCTGGTGCAGGCCCTGGAGGCCGCGCGCCACGGCGATCTGCCGCGCCGGGACGAGAAGGTGCGGCAGCTCGCTCAGAAGCTTCCGCTCTTCCGCCGCGATCCGAAATCGCTATTCGCCGCCAAGAGCTTCGCCCCTGAGCTGACGAAGCGGCTGCTCGACGATCTCGGCATCGTCGGGCCCTGAGGAGCGGCCTGGAGCGCGGGGTGCGCCGCGACGATGCCTGGTTCCGCTGCGTTGACGGAGCGCGCCCGGGACCCGGCTCTCGCTTGCAGCCGCCTGTGCGGTTATCCTTGGTTACTGCGTCCTGATTCGTCCATTTCCGCCACCCCGACGCGCGAGCGCTGCCTTGGCTCCTGTGCGCCTCAAAGCCCTGCACCCTCTTGCCGGCACGGTGACCGGCGTTGCGGTCGGCGCTGCTGTCGTCATTCTGATTCCGAGCGGGCTCGGGAGCGCTCTGGGGTTGGTTTGTGCCGGGGCCGGCGTCGCGCTGACGATGCGGATGTTCGAGGCGCGCATGGCGGCGCAGCGCGAGACGCTTCTGGCCGGGCTGGGCGAGGTCAAGGTGCGGCTCGCCACCAACGCGATCCGCATCGACGCGCTGTCGCAGCGGGTCGAGCAGATGCCGATGCGGGACGTCGATGCCGCCCCGGCCCGTGCCGCGATCAACGAATTGACGGCCGAGGTCGGGCTGCTCGGCGATCTCATCCATCAGGTTGCGACCACACTCGCCGATCACGACGACAAGCTCGCCCGCGCCGCATGGCCGGTCGCGCCGGAGCCGGTGGAGATTCCCGCCGTCGTCCTCGACCCTGAGTCGGTCCGCCGCGAGCGCGCCGATCGTCTCGCCGCCGAGCGGGAGGCCGCCGCCCGCGCGGCGGAGGAGGAGGCGAGGGCCGAGCGGGCCGCGGTCATCGGCGCCGCGCTGAGCGAGGGGCGCCTCGAAGTCCATCTCCAGCCGATGGTGTCTCTGCCGCATCGCCGCACCCAGGGGTACGAGGCGCTGCCGCGCCTGCGGCTGGATGCGAACACGCTGCTCATGCCGCATGAATTCATGCCTGTCGTCGAGGAGCGCGGCTTTGCCGCCACGCTCGACGCGCTGGTGCTGACGCGGGCGCTCGCCATCGCCCGCCATCTCGGCGCCAAGGACGGGAGCATCTTCGTCTCGTGCAATTTCAGTGACTCGACCTGGGGCTCGGCCCGGGCTCTGGCGGCGCTGGCGCGGATTCTCGACAAATATCGCGACCATGCGGGCCATCTCGTCGTCGAGGTTCCGCAGGCGATCTTCCGGCAGCTGCATCCGACCAGCCTCGGCCTGCTCGGCGCGATGTCGGCCAACCGGGTGCGCTTCGCCCTCGATCAGGTCGCGGATCTGCGCTTCGACCCGCAAGCCCTGTTCGACCGCGGCATCCGCTTCGTGAAAGTGCCGGCCGATCTGTTGCAGGACCATGTGGAAGGCCGCATCCGCAGCGATATCGAGGCGGGCGATCTCGCGGCTTTGCTCGGCCGCGCCTCGATCGCGCTGGTCGCCGAGGGGGTCGAGGACAATCCGGCCGCCGCCGACATGATCGAGCTCGGCATCACGCTGGGCCAGGGCAACGCCTTCTCGCCGCCGCGCCCGGTCAAGCCGGAGGTCTTCGCCGAGCCCGAGGCCGCGCGGCAGAGCCAGGGGGAAGCTGCGCACGCACCCGCGCCGCCGGCCGCCTCCGCCGAAGTGGTGGCCCATCCCGCTTCGGCCTCCCTGCGCCCGGTGCCGCAGGCGCCGCTCACCGGGGCCGCCATCGTCCAGGCCGGGACCCAGGCCGCCGGGGCCGATCCCGAGCGCCTGCCTTTCCGCGCCGTGCTGAGGCGCGCTACCGCGGGCGCCGCCTGAGGACGCAGGGACGGCGAATTCACCTTTTCGGTCCGATGCTCTAAACCGGGCTCGCCCCAACCCACGGCGACCTTCCGGAGAACAGCATCGTGTCGACGACCGCTTCAGCCCCCACTGCCGCTCTCAGGGGCTTCTCGGATCTCGCGGGCCGCTTCGACCTGTGCTTCTGCGATGTCTGGGGCGTCGTTCACAACGGCGTCGCGCCCTTTCCAGAGGCGGTGGATGCGCTGGTTCGGATGCGCGAGCAGGGCACCGGCGTCGTGCTGATGACCAATGCGCCGCGCCCGGCTGAGCTGATCGCCGGCCAGCTCGACGGCTTCGGCGTGCCGCGCACCGCCTGGGACGCGATCGTGACCTCCGGTGATGTCTGCCGTGCCCTGATCGGGGCGCGGGCCGGGCGTCCGATGTTCCGTATCGGCCCCGATCGCGACCTGCCGCTGACCGCCGGGCTCGATGCGCCGGAGGTGGCGGCGGCCGAGGCCGATTACGTGCTCTGCACCGGCCTCTACGACGACACCGCCGACACGCCGCAGACCTATGCCGCGCTGCTGCGGGATTTCGCCGCCCGCGGGCTGGAGCTGATCTGCGCCAATCCCGATCTCGTGGTCGAGCGCGGCGGTGAGATCGTGCCCTGCGCCGGTTCGGTCGCGCTCGCCTATGAGGAGATGGGCGGCACCGCCATCTATGCCGGCAAGCCGCACCGCCCGATCTACGAGATGGCCCTCGCCATCGCGCGGGAGAAGCGCGGCGCCGAGGTTCCCCGCGAGCGGATCTGCGCGATCGGCGACGCCATCCGCACCGACATCGCCGGCGCAGCGGCCTTCGGCGTCACCGGAATCATGGTGCTGGCGGGCATCCATGCGCAGGATCTCATGGAAGCGACATGGGAGGAGCGGCACGGCTGGTTCGGCCGGCAGACGCATCGGCCCGACTACGCGCTTCCGCATCTGGTCTGGTGAGGGCGATCCGGCTCGGCGTCGCGACGCGGCTCGGCCGATACGGTCGCTCACGCGCCGGCGAGCGAACCGGGATCCGCGCCTTCAGACCGAGCAGACAGACTCGATCTTGCTGCGCAGCGTCTGCGCGTTGAACGGCTTGACGATGTAATTGCTGACGCCGGCCTTCTTGGCCGCGACCACGTTCTCGGTCTTCGACTCGGCGGTGACCATGATGAAAGGCGTGCTCGCCAGCGCCTCTTCGTCGCGCACGCGCTGGAGAAGCTCGATGCCGCTCATCGGCTCCATGTTCCAGTCGGAGATCACGAGACCGTAGCGCTTGTCCCGCATTTTCTCGATGGCGGCCGAGCCGTCGGAAGCGTCGTCGACATTCTCGAAGCCGAGCTGGCGCAGCAGGTTGCGGATGATGCGGATCATCGTCTGGTAGTCGTCGACGACCAGGATCGGCATGGCGGGATCGAGACCCATTGCGATGCTCCGGGACACGGGCTGTGGCAGCGCCGGAAATGGCCGGCGCCGGCCGCCGGTGAGCCAGCGGCTGTTCATGACAGCGTTGTAGCCTCTGCGCCTTGCAAAGCCGTTAATCCGATCTTCGACTTCTGGTGCGGTGCCGAAGCGGCGCTGCACCAAAGTCCTATTGCCCCGCTTGTGCGGTCGCGAGACGATTGCTGCCCGACACCAGAGGCATGGCGCCGCCCCGCCATGCAGGGCCATGTCCGTTCAGCCTGACTCCGCCGGCCGCTACAGCGTCCACGCCTTCGAGGATCTCGCGATCGGCCGCAGCGAGAGCCTGATGCGCACGGTGATGGAGCGCGACATCGCGCTCTTCGCCGAGCTCTCGGGCGACGCCAACCCGATCCACCTCAGCGAAAGCTTCGCTGCCGGCACCAGGTTCGGCCAGCGCATCGCCCATGGCATGCTCACGGCCAGTCTGGTTTCGGCGGTGCTGGGCACCCGCCTGCCCGGGCCCGGAGCGGTCTATTTGTCGCAGACCCTCACCTTCCTCGCCCCCGTGCGCATCGGCGATGTCGTGACGGCGCGGGTCGAGGTGGTCGAGATGGTGGCGGAGCGCCGGCGCGTGCGCTTCTTCTGCGAATGCCTCGTCGACGGCAAGGCGGTGATGGAGGGCGAGGCCTGGGTCGCGATGCCGCCTCTCGCCCCGCCGCCCGGCAGCGCTTGACGCTCGCACGGCGAGACTCCAAACACGGGCTCGAACCGGGCCGATGCGCCCGGCCAGCTGCTGCAGGGTGATGGCGAGCGATGAGTGCCCAAGCCGAGGCGCGGTCCGTGGACGAGCCGGGTGCCTTCGTCCTCGATCTCGACAAGCCGGTGCCGGATGCGCTGCGCGGCGCAGTGCTGGCGCTCGGCAATTTCGACGGCGTCCATCGCGGCCATGCCGAGCTGGCGCGGGCGGCGGTCCACCTGGCCCGCGAGCGCGGCACGGTCGCGGCGGCCTTCACCTTCGAGCCGCATCCGCGCAGCCTGTTCCGCCCGCAGGAGCCGGTCTTCCGGCTGACGCCGCCGGCGCTCAAGGCCGAGCTGCTGGCGGGGATCGGCTTTGCCCGCAGCCTCGTGCTCCCCTTCGACCAGGACATCGCGGCGATCGAGGCGGCCGCCTTCGTCGACGAGCTGCTGATCGGGCGCCTCGGAGCGGCCGGCCTCGTCTGCGGCTATGATTTTCATTTCGGCAAGGGCCGCACCGGTTCGCCGGAGCTGCTGCAGGCGCATGGGCTGGCCGCCGGGATCCCGGTCATGGTGGTGCCGCCCTTGTCCTGGCAGGGCGAGCCGGTCTCCTCTACGCTGATCCGCCTCGCGCTGGAAGCCGGGGACGTCGCACGCGCCGCCGCCTTCCTCGGGCGCCCCTGGCTGGTGCGCGGGCTTGTGCTGCATGGCGACAAGCGGGGCCGCGATCTCGGCTACCCCACCGCAAACATGCATCTCGCCCGCGACTGCCGGCTGAAATACGGCATCTACGCGGTGCGCATGAAGATCGACGGCATCTGGCACGACGGCGTCGCAAGCTTCGGCAGCCGCCCGACCTTCGACGACGGCGCGCCGCGGCTGGAGACCTTCGTCTTCGACTTCAAGGGCGATCTCTATGGCCGCGTCGTCGACGTCGCCTTCGTCGACTGGCTGCGCGGCGAGGCGAAGTTCGACACGCTGGAGGCGCTGATCGCGCAGATGGACGCGGATTGCGCGCGGGCGCGGGACATCCTGACCGCGCTGTGAGGGGCCGGGACTGTCCGCACCGCCCGGCAAATTCATCGCAGCGATGCCAGTGCGTGACGGCACGGCGGCCATC
>NZ_JBMDWH010000136.1:0-27316 GCF_048595345.1 Allobosea sp. | reverse complement strand
AAGGACGAACCTTCTTCGCCGAGGTCGAGGCCAACTTCCGCGGCATGGACCGGCTGCGTGCCGGCGCCGCCCGCATCCGCGACTATGGCGCCGGCCAGTTGCGGGTCGCGACGCTGTCGGCGCTGAGTTCCTCGATCGTCCCCAACGCCGTGCTGCGCTTCCGCAGCCTGCGCCCCGAGGCGACCGTCACGCTGATGGACCTGCCCTCCCGCGACGTGCGCGACGGCGTCGCCTCCGGGATCTACGATATCGGGCTCGCCGCCGACGAGATCGATGTGACCGGCGTGGTCCATCAGGTCTTCGTCCAGCCGCGCGCGCTCTGCGCCATGCCGCTCGGCCATCCGCTCGCGACACGTGAGACGATCGGCCCGAACGACCTCTCGGGTGTCGATTTCGTCGCCTATGTGCCGGAAGATCGCGCCCGGCAGCGCTTCGACATGATCCTGTCGGAAGCGGGAGCGGCCCCGCCGCGCATCGTGGTCGAAACGATCTACGCGGCGACCGTCTGCGCGCTGGTGGCACAAGGCGTCGGCGTCGGACTGATCAGCCCCTATGCGATCGCCGGGCACGACCAGAGCCAGCTCGTGCTGCGGCCCTTCGAGCCTGCCGTGCAGAGCCGCAGCCTGCTGATCCTGCCGCCGGACAAGCCGAAATCGCAGCTGGTGCGCGATTTCATCGACTGCCTCATGGCAGCGCGCTGAACGCCATAACAATCCGGCATCGCGTTATACCTCAGCTCGAATTGCCTGCGGGCCACCGACGCCTATCCTCTCTCGAAACGCGCCGGGGAGGCGATGTCCGACGACATCGACGACGTTCGCCGCACCGCCGGGGGACAGGCTCGCGACGAGTGGCTCGGGCTCGACCGCCTCGAAGGCGGGGCCGTCCGTCGAGCGAGTTAACTATCGACCCGGCAAGGGAAGGCGACCATGCACGACACTACTCTTTGCGTTCACCATCCGGCCGTCGACGAGGAGGGCTATGCTTCGCTGGCTGTGCCCACGCACCGCGCCTCGACCATCGTCTATCCGGATGGGGCGAGCTTCATGGCCCGGAAATATCGTGGTTTCGACGGCTATACCTATGGCTTGCACGGCACGCCGACGACGCGCACGCTGGAAGCGCAGCTGACGCTGCTGCATGACGGCATCCGCACCGTCCTCGTGCCATCCGGGCAGGCGGCGGTGACCATCGTCATGCTTTCGGTGCTGATGCCAGGCGACAGGGTGCTGATCCCGGACACGGCCTATCCGCCTGTCCGCAGCTTCTGCGCCGATTATCTGGCGCCTCGCGGCATCGCCCACACCGTCTATGATCCGTTGATCGGGGCCGGCATCGCCGAGCTCATCGACGAGACGGTCAAGCTGGTCTGGGTCGAGTCCCCCGGCTCCAACACGATGGAGGTGCAGGACGTGCCGGCCATCGTCGCCGCGGCAAAGGCCAAGGGCGCGCTCGTCGGCTGCGACAACACCTGGGCGACGCCGCTGATCTTCAAGCCGCTGGAGCACGGCGCCGATTTCGCCTGCGAGGCGCTGACCAAATATGTCGGCGGGCATTCCGACCTGCTGCTCGGCTCCATCACCGTCAAGGACATGGCGCTGCGCCAGAAGATGAAGGAGATCCTGCGGGGCTTCGGCATCGGTGTCTCGCCGGATGAATGCCAGCTGGCCTTGCGCGGCATCGAGACCATGGGCCTGCGGGTCGCGCATATGGGCAAGGTCTCGGAGGACTTCGCCCGTCGGCTGGTGGACCACCCCATGGTCGAGCGGGTGCTTCACCCCGCGCTGCCGTCCTGCCCAGGCCATGCGATCTGGAAGCGCGACATGGGCCGCTCCTCCGGCCTGTTCAGCCTCGTCCTGAAACCCGTCGACGACGAGGCGATGAGCGCGGCGTTGAGCGCGCTTCGGGTGTTCGCGATCGGCGCGTCATGGGGCGGCACGCGCAGTCTCGTCGCGCCGCAGGGCGTCGCACAGGACAGGACCGCGACGGCCTGGACGGCGAAGGGGCCGCTCCTGCGGATCAGCATAGGCCTTGAGGACCCCGACGAGCTGTGGGCCGATCTCAGCCTGCTGCTGTCGGTTCTCGGCCAGTCGCGGACAACCGAGGCGGCCTGACCGAACAGGCGATTTCAAAGCCGGAAACGACACGGACACGGCGCGCGTCCCGCGCCGTGACGGGAGGATTTTGCCCAAGCCAGGGCCTGCAGACCAACCAAGGGGAAAACACTGTGAAGACGATCTTCCAAGCCGTCATGGCGCTCGGCCTCGTCACTGCGTTCTGCGGAGGCGCTCATGCTCAGACGAGCCCGACGCTCGCCAAAATCAGGGACCGCGGGGAGCTGATCTGCGGCAGCAGCCCTGGCGTCGCCGGCTTCTCGATCCAGGATGCGACGGGGCGCTGGAACGGCTTCGACACCGATATCTGCCGCGCGCTCGCGGTCGCGATCTTCAACGATCAGGACAAGATCAAATTCATCCCGCTCAGCTCCAAGGACCGGCTGATCGCTCTGCAGTCGGGCGAGATCGATGTCCTGCCGCGGACCACGACCTGGACGCTGTCGCGCAATCTCAGCCAGGGCGTCACCTTCACCGCCGTCAACTACTATGACGGCCAGGGTTTCATGGTGCCTAAGAAGCTCGGCGTGGCGAGCGCTTCCAAGCTGGATGGCGCCTCGATCTGCGTGGCGCAGGGCACGACCAGCGAGCTCAACCTGGCGGACTATTTCCGGCGCACGAAGATGAAATACGAGGTGGCGGCGTTCGGGACCTCAGAGGAGGCTTTGAAGGCTTATGAATCAGGCCGCTGCGACGCCTATACCACCGATATCTCCGCGCTGTCCGCTGTGCGCCTGAAGTTGCAGGACGCGGAGAGCCACATCATCCTGCCGGAGGTGATCTCCAAGGAGCCTCTCGGACCCTGGGTCCGGACCGGAGACGAAGGATGGTTCAATCTCGTCCGCTTCACCGTGCTGGCGCTTGTCGATGCCGAGGAGCTGGGCGTCACCAAGGGCAATGTCAGGGAGATGCTGAAATCCGACAACCCCGAGATCAAGCGCTTTCTCGGCCTGGACGGCAAATTCGGAGAGGCGCTCGGCGTCACCAATGACTGGACGGTGCGCATGATCGCCGCGGTCGGCAATTACGGGGAGAGCTTCGAGCGCCATCTCGGCAAAAGCTCTCCGCTCAAGCTCGAGCGGGGCCCTAATGCGCTTTGGACCCAGGGCGGCTTGCAGTACTCGCCGCCTTTCCGGTGAGAGATCCAGTCACACCGTCCTCAGCGTTGTGGCTGTGATGGAACCATCCGGTGTCGAGGCCAGGGCGGTCTCGACACCGAAGATTCCGGACGCAAACGATCGGTGACTGGATCGATCCGCTCACCTCGATCAGCATCCCGAGCCGCCGCATGGCGTAGCCATGCGTCGCGGAGGTTCCAGGCGCGGGTATGGGCTTGCCATAATATGGCATACCATATTAGCTTTTCGCATGAGGCGCCGCGGAGGCGACCCGGAGGCGGAACGAGGAGCCTTTCATGCGGACGATCAACCTATTGTTCGCGGCGGCGCTGGGCGTCGTCCAGGCTTTGGCGACCCCGGCGGTCGCAGCCTATCCCGAGCGCCCGATCAAGCTCATCGTTCCCTACGCGGCCGGAGGCTCGTCCGATATCGTCGGCCGGCTCTTCGCCGAGCGTCTCGAGAAGAAGCTCGGCCAGCCGGTGACCATCGAGAATGTCGGCGGTGCGGGCGGCGCGGCGGGCGCGCAGCGCACCGTGGGATCCGCGCCGGACGGCTATACGCTGCTGATCGGGGCGGGGTCCGAAATCCTGATCCGGCAATTGCTGCAGCCGACCCCTTATGACGGCCTGAAGGACCTGACCGCGATCGCCATGATCGGCACCGGACCGATGGTGCTCGTCGGCAAGCCGAGCCTCCCTGCCAAGACCCTGCCCGAGGTCATCGCGATGGCGAAAGCCGAGCCGGACGGCTTCGCCTACGGCAGCGCGGGGGCGGGAACCTTCATGCATCTGGCGGGCGAGGCCGTGAAGGCGCGGACCGGCACGCAGATCCGTCATGTGCCCTATCGGGGGGCGGCGCCGATGATGACGGATGTCATCGCCGGCCATGTCGATCTCGGCGTCGCCTCGCTGGCGTCGGCCCTGTCCTTCATCAAGGCGGGGCAGGCGAAGGCCTTCGCCATCACCTCTGCCAAGCGGGTCCCGTTTGCCCCCGAGATCCCGGCGCTCGACGAGTTTCCCGATCTGAAGGGGTTCGATCTCGACCTGTGGATCGGGCTGTTCGGGCCGGCGAAGCTGCCCGAACCGATCCTGGCGCGGCTGCGGCAGGCGACGGCCGAGGTGCTCGACGATCCCGGTTTGCAGGCGAAACTCGCGGAGCAGGCGATCGCCGTGCGCAAACTCGAGGGCGCCGAGCTCGCCGCCTTCCTCGCGCGCGAGCGGGAATCCTACGCCACGATCATCCGGGACGGGAAGATCAAGATCGACTGATGCGTGCCGGACGTCCTGCAAGCCCGTGACGAGCGCGGATCGCGCCGATCCCGTTCGGCGACGCGGCGGCTCTCACGCCCGGCGCGATCCGACGCAGGAGAGGCCTGTCGTTCTCGAGCGGCGCCCCTGCTCGGCTTGGCCCGGTCCGGCGCGGCCTGTTGATCGCATAATGGGCAGGCGCTACAGCATCCGATCGAAAACGGGGAACCGGTTCGGCGAAAATCCGCTGCCCTCATCCTATCCGAGAGCATCGCGACCGCGTGCGCCGGGACGCATGATGGCCCCGGCAGCAGGGATCGAAAGCTTCGCGTGCGGCGTCGGAGCTTGAGAGGACAGACATGGCGAGCAGTTTTTCCAGCGAGGCCATCCGGGTCGAGCGCCCGAGCAAGACGCTGCGCGAACTGACTCTCGACAAGGTGCGCGACGCCATCACCCATGGCTATTTCCGCCCGGGCGACCGGCTCGTAGAGCGCGATCTGTGCGCGCAGCTCGGCGTCAGCCGCACCGTCGTGCGCGAGGTCCTGAGGCATCTGGAATCGGAAGGGATCGTCAGCAATCCCGGCAATCGCGGGCCCATGGTCGCCGAGCTCGACGCCGACGAGGCGCAGCAGATCTACCAGATCCGTGCCGCCCTGGAGGGCATGGCCGCGCGCCAATGCGCCGAGGCCGGCGATGCGGCGCTGGCCGAGCGGCTGTCCGGGGCCCTGGCGGCGATCGTCGCGGCCTATGAGGCGCAGGACATGCCCGCCGTGCTGAGCGCGACGACGGGTTTCTACGAGCTTCTGTTCACGGGCGTCGGCCTCACCGTCGCCTGGGAGATCGAGAAGCAGCTGACGGTGCGCATCAACCATCTGCGTTCGCTCACCATCCGCACCAAGGGCCGCGCGGTGGACGGTCCGACGCGGATGGCGGCGATCCTCGAAGCGATCCGTCAGGGTGACGGCCCGAGGGCGCAGGAGGCGGCGGCCGCACATGTCGACAGCGCTCGCCGGATCGCCATCGCCATGCTCGAGCAGGACGCCGCCTCCCAGAGCTGAGCTCGACCAGGCGCCCGCGTTCCGTCGATGTCACGAAATCTGGGAGGGGTCTCGATCGCCGCTTGACGCCTCATCTTATGGCATACCATAATACGATATCCTGATCGAAGGACCATCTTGATGAGCGTCGAGATCCGCAAGACCCTGCTCCATGTGGAGACGACGTTCATCGAGGGGGGCAAGGCCGCGCCGAGGCCGCTCGTGCTGCATGCGGCGCTGGCGGTGGTGAAGAACCCCTGGGCCGGGCGCGGCTTCGTCGAGGATCTGAAGCCGGAGATCCACAGGGTCGCGCCGGTGCTGGGCGCCCTGCTGACCGAGATGATCATCAAGTCGGTCGGCTCGGGCGAGCTGGTCGAGGGCTATGGCAAGGCGGCCGTGGTCGGCCTCGACGGCGAGGTCGAGCACGGCTCCGCGCTGATCCATACGCTGAGGTTCGGCAACCACTATCGCACCGCGGTGAGCGCGAAGTCCTATCTCGCCTTCTGCAATACGCGCGGGCCGGCGAATGCGCCTGTCATGATCCCGCTGATGGACAAGAACGACGAAGGACGCCGTTCGCACTACCTGACCATCCAGACATCGATCCCGGATGCCCCCGCGGCCGACGAGATCCTCGTCGCGCTCGGCGCCTCGGTCGGAGGCCGCCCGCATCATCGCATCGGCGACCGCTACCAGGACCTCAAGGACCTCGGCCATGACGTCTCCAACCCTGCCGCGGTCTAGAACCGCGAGCGGCACGACCTATCTCGACGAGGGCCATGGCGAGCCGCTCGTCCTCATCCACGGCGTCGGCATGCGGCTGGAAGCCTGGACGCCGCAGATCGCGGCGCTGTCGGCGATGCGGCGGGTGATCGCGGTCGACATGCCGGGCCATGGCGGCAGCCAAAGACTGGTTCAGGGCGCGCGCCTGCCGGATTTCGTGGACTGGCTGGGCCGCTTTCTCGATGATCTCAACCTGACGCGCGTCGCGCTCGCAGGCCATTCCATGGGGGCGCTGATCGCGGGCGGCGCGGCCGCGACATTCGCCGATCGCATCGAGCGCGTGGCCCTGCTCAACGGCGTCTACAGGCGCACCGCGGAAGCCCGCGCTGCCGTGATGTCCCGCTCGCTGGAGATCGATCGCGGCCATGTCGATCTGGCTGCCCCGCTGTCGCGCTGGTTCTCCTCGTCGGAGATCGGCGGTGAGCCCTATGCGCTGGTGCGCGACTGGCTCGCCTCGGTCGATATCGCGGGATACGGCACCGCCTATGCCGCCTTCGCCGAGGGTGATGCCGTCTATGCCGATCGGCTCTCCGGCGTCGCGTGTCCCGCCCTGTTCCTCACCGGCGAACACGATCTGAACTCGACCCCCGACATGTCCCGGCAGATGGCCGCGGCCGTCCGGAACGGCGTCGCCGTCATCGTTCCCGGACATCGTCACATGGTGAACCTGACGGCGCCCCAGATCGTGAATGCCGCGCTCGCGGAATGGCTCGAAAGGGACGGCGCGGCATGAGCGAACCCAGCCTCGATCCGCGCGCCCTGCGCGACGCTTTCGGCGCCTTCATGACCGGTGTCACCGTCGTCATCGCGATGGGGATGACGGCAGGCCGCTCGGCTTCACGGCGAATTCCTTCGCCTCCGTCTCGCTGTCGCCGCCGCTGCTGCTGGTCTGCATCGCCAAGACCTCGCGCAACGACCTCGCCATGACCCGAGCGGCCGGGTTTGCGGTCAATATCCTCGCCGAGGACCAGAAGCAGGTCTCGAACACCTTCGCGAAGCCGGTCGAAGACCGGTTCTCCTGCGTCGACCGGCATCGCGGCATTGCGGGACGACCAGCTCGCCTCGCCGCAGACGGCCGATATCCTCCGCCGCTTCGACACCGAGCGCAGCCTCGGCAATTTCGGCGTCTATGTCGGCAACGAGACCGCCGGTCAGGTCCATCCGCTTTCGATGGGAGGCTCCGCTCCATGAAGCCTCGGCAATCATCTGCATGTCGCGGCCGCGACCCGGCAGGGCGCCGGGATCGCCGTGCGGATCCCCTTCGGCCACGAGGCGATCGGCACGCTGGCGCGGGGCGAGGATGTCTGGCTCGGCTTCCAGGCCGAGGATGCGCGCGTCTTCGCGTGACCTTCAGAGAGCGGGATTGACGGCGCACGAAGGAGCAGGCTGTCCTCCGCCGCCGGGCATGGTACAGCCCCATGCAGATCCGGCCGGGGAAAACGCATGATCGATCGACGCAGCCTGCTCGCTCTGGCGGGCTTCCTGGCCACGACACGGGCCGGTTTCGCCCAAGCGCCGACGACGTTGCGGGTGGGCTATGTGCCGGTGATCGGGGCGAGTGCGCTGTTCGTGATGGCCGGCGACGGCTCGGCGCGCGCCGCCGGGCTCGATCTCAAGCTCACGAAATTCGACTCCGGGCCCAACGCGATCCAGGCCTTCGCCTCGGGCACATTGGACGTCCTGGCGATCGGCGTCGCTCCGGTCGCCGTCGCTCGCGCCCGCGGGCTCGACGCCACGGTGGTGGCGGCCGCCGCGGTCGGCGGCTCGGCCTTCGTCGCCGGGCCGGCCCTCGCAAAGGCCTTCGCGGACAGCGCGAACGATCCCGCCAAGGCTTTCGCCGCCTTCCGCGCGGCAACGGGGCGGCGGGCAAAGCTCGGCACCCTGCCGCCCGGCGGCGTGCCGACGGTCGCGCTGCATCACTGGCTATGGAGGATCGGCAAGGTCGATGCGGCCGATGTCGAGATCGTGCAGATGGGCATCGAGGTCGTCCAGCAGGCGATGCTGACCGGAGCCATCGATGGCGGCACGCTGCTGGAGCCCTCCGCCACGCTGGTGCCGGAGCGGGACCCGCGCATCAAGCGCATCGTCAATTCGCCGCAGATGTTCCCGGACGTGCCGGGCGTCGTCCTGGCGGCGTCGGGCGCGCTGATCAGAGACCAGCGCGCGGCGGCGGAGAGGTTCGTGGCTCTGTTCCTGCGCGCGAGCGCATTGCTTAAGGCCGAGCCGGCGAAAGCGGCGCCGTTCGTGACGGCCACGCTCGGCGGTGGCATCGTCTCGGACGAGACGATCGCGCGGGCGCTGGTTTCGCCGGCCGTCCGCTTCGTCAACGATCCCGCCGCCATCCGCAAGGCGACGGACGCGCTGCTCGCCTACCAGGTCGAGCTTGGCGACTTCGCGAAGGCGCCGTCGCTGGAAGGGCTGTTCGACACGACGTTCTACGAGCGCGCCGTGTCATCGGCTCCGCGATAGGTCGCGCTGCGGGGGTCAGCCGCGCTGGGGGGCCGCCGGGGAGGTTCGCCCTGCGATGCGCCTCGTGCCGGCGAGGACGGCGACGAGGCCGATCGCCGAGGTCGCAGCGCCCGCCAGCGCGACCGCCGGATAGCCCCAGCCCATGGCGATGACGCCGCCGCCCAGCGCCGCGCCCGCGGCATTGCCGAGGTTGAACGCGCCGATATTGACGGCGGAGGCCAGGTTCGGGGCGTCGGAGGCCGCCGACATCACCCTGACCTGCAACGGCGGGACCAGCGCGAAGCTCGCGATCCCCCACAGGAAGATCAGCACTGCACTGACCGCCGCCTGGCCCATCAGCAGCGCGAAGGCGATCAGCACGGCCGTGAGGGAGGCCAGTGTGGCGATCAGCGTCCGGTCGACGGAGCGGTCGGCGAAGCGCCCTCCGAGCCAGTTGCCGAGCGTCAGGCCGACGCCATAGGTGAACAGCATCGCCGTGATGAAGACGGGCGAGGCGTTGGTCGCGTCCCGCAAGATCGGCGCGATATAGGTGAAGACGGTGAACATCGCGCTCGAGGCGATGACGGTCAGGGCGAGGGCGCCGAGCACCGCGCCGCGGCCGAGGGCGCGCAGCTCCGTCATCACCCTGGCGTCCTTCGGCGCCGGCAGCGGCGGCAAGGTCAGGCGCAGCGCCGCCATGGTGACGACGCCCAGCGCCGCGATGCCCCAGAAGGCGGCGCGCCAGCCGAGATGCTCGCCGGCCCAGGTCGCGAGCGGCACGCCGACGACATTGGCGATGGTCAGCCCCATGAACATGGCGGCGACGGCGCCCGCCTGACGCTGCGGCGGGACGAGGCTCGCCGCCACGATCGAGCCCACGCCGAAGAAGGCGCCATGGTTGAACGAGGTGAGGATGCGCGCCGCCAGCAGCATGCCGTAACCTTCCGACAGGGCCGCGAGCAGGTTGCCGGCCGTGAAGATGCCGGCGAGCGCGATGAGCAGGGTCCGGCGCGGCACGCGGCCGGTCGTCAGCGTCATCAGCGGCGCGCCGATCACCACACCGAGCGCATAGGCGCTGATCAGCAGGCCCGCCGAAGGGATCGAGACGCCGAGGTCGTTGGCGATGATGGGCAGCAGGCCCATCGGCGCGAACTCGGTCACGCCGATGCCGAAGGCGCCGATGGCGAGCGCCAGCAATCCGGGATTGAGTGTCATGGTAAGGCCTCAGGCGATGCGCGGCGCGAGGCGGGCGAAGCCTTCCTGCTGCCGATAGGGCGTGTGGGGGTAGGGCGTCAGCACCTCGCTCGCCGCATCGAGCGCGGCGACCTGCTCGGGCGTCAGCGACCAGCCGACGGCGCCGAGATTCTGGCGCAGCTGCTCCTCGTTGCGCGCGCCGATGATCACCGACGACACGGTCGGGCGCCGGAGCAGCCAGTTGATCGCGATCTGCGGCACGGTGCGACCGGTTTCGGCGGAGACAGCCTCGATCGCATCGATGACGCGGTAGAGATGCCCGATTTCGACCGGCGGCGCGAATGGCTCGGTCTCGTGCAGGCGGCTGCCGGCCGGGACCGGCCTGTCGCGGCCGATCTTGCCGGTCAGCCGCCCCCAGCCGAGCGGGCTCCAGACCAGAGCGCCGATGCCCTGGTCGCGGCCGAGCGGCATCAGCTCGTCCTCATAGGCGCGCCCGATCAGCGAGTAATAGACCTGATGCGCGACGAGGCGCGGCCAGCCATGGCGATCCGCCACGCCTTGAGCCTTCATCAGCTGCCAGCCGGGATAATTGGACACGCCGGCATAGCGCAGCTTGCCCTGGTCGATCAGCCGCCCGAGCGTGCCCATCAATTCCTCGACCGGGGTCGAGGCGTCGAAGGCGTGGAGCTGAAGCAGATCGATATGATCCGTGCCGAGCCGCTTCAGGGCCGCCTCGACCGCCCGGATCAGGCGGGCGCGCGAGGCGCCCCAATCCTGCGGGCCGTCGCCCATGGGCAGGCCGGTCTTGGTCGAGATCAGGGCCTCGTCGCGCCGCCCGCGCAGAGCTTCGCCGAGGATCTCTTCCGAGGCTCCGTTCGAATAGACATCCGCCGTGTCGAAGAGCGTGACGCCGGCTTCGAGGCAGATGTCGATCAGGCGCCGGGCCTCGCGCGCATCGCTCTGGCCCCAGGCGCTGAACAGCGGCCCCTGGCCGCCGAAGGTGCCGGTGCCGAAGCTCAGGGCCGGAACCCGCAGTCCCGACGATCCCAGTTGACGATAATCCATGGCTCACTCTTTCCTTGCGAGAGTGGAGCACAGATAGACAGAAGCGATCCGCGGTATTATCGGCTCGTTTCGCCGAGGATCTATGCGATGGACGCAAAGATGTCGTTTGGCGCCGACAGGGCGCATGCGCTGGCGATGTTCGCGGCGATCGTCGAGCAGGGCAGTTTTTCCGCGGCGGCGCGGCAGCTGGGCCTGAGCCCCTCGGCCGTCAGCCGCACCGTCGACCGGATCGAGGCCCGGCTCGGCGTGCGGCTCCTGCTGCGCTCGACCCGTGCGCTGGCCCTCACCGCCGAGGGGCAGAGCTATCTTCAGGCGGCGCGGCGCATCCTCGCCGATCTGGACGATGCCGAGCAGCAGATCGCCGATCAGGGTGCGCCACGCGGCCGGCTGCGGGTGAGCGCGGCGCATTCCCATGGGCGGCTCTGCGTCGTGCCGCTGCTCGGCGAGTTCGCGGCGCTCTATCCGCATATCCTCGTCGACATCGCGCTGACCGATGCGGTGGTCGACGTCGCGGCCGGGCAAGCCGATGTCGCGGTGCGCTTCGGGCCGCTCGCCGACAGCGCGCTCACCGCCCGCAAGCTCGGCGAGACGCGCCGCGTGATCGTGGCGTCACCCGATTATCTCGCCCGCCACGGCACCCCGCAGGTGCCGGAGGATCTGCATGGACACAACTGCCTGAACTTCGATTTCCGGCGTGTCGAGCCGGTCTGGCCCTTCTCCCGCGATGGACGCGATTTCGCCCTGAGCGTGAAAGGCAACATCGAAGCCAATAATGGCGAGACGCTGGGGCAGCTCGCGGCGATCGGCGTCGGCATCGCCCGCGTCGGCGCCTTCAGCGTGGCGCAGGAGCTGGCCGATGGCCGGCTCGTGCCGATCCTCGAAGCCTTCAATCCCGGCGATGTCGAGATCATCCATGCCGTCTTCGTCGGCGGCGCGAGCGTCCCGGCGCGCATCCGCGCGTTCGTTGATTTCCTGGCGGCCAGACTGTCCCGCTCCAAGGCGGCGCAGGCGGCCTAGGTGACGCGCTTTCGAACGGACGTGGTCGCCAGGCTCCGACCAGGGCCGTCCCGGAGCGTCGAGCCGCGATGCCTCTGTGGCCTGGCCGCCGATCCGCAGAGCTCTGTGACGCGGCTGCGGTTGCGGACCATCGGCAGGGATCCGACGGACTGTTGTGCGGTGCGAGCGACCATGCCACTGTTCCGCCACAATCTGGAGTGGACCCATGGATACCCTATCGACCGGCGCATCCTCAGCCATGCCGGGGCAGTTCCGCGTCGGCTCGGTCTTGAGCAAGACGTTTGCCGTGTTCAGCCGGCGCTTCGGCAAGTTCTTCCTGCTCGCGCTCGTGCCGTTGCTTCCGGTTCTTCTGCTCATTGTCCTCGCTATCGCCGCGAGCAGCGCGAATTCGTCCGCCGTCGCCTTCATGGCCGGGCTGGCCGGGATCCTCGCCTTCATCCTGCAGATCGTCGCTCAGGCCACGAGCCTCTACGGCGCCTTCCAGGAGATGCGCCAGCGTCCCTTCACGATCGGCGAATCCCTGCGCGTCGGCCTGTCGCGTGCGCTGCCCGTGCTCGGCGTCGGTATTCTCGCGGGCCTCGCCATCATCATCGGCTTTCTGCTGCTGGTGGTGCCCGGCGTCATCATCGCCTGCATGCTCTTTGCCGCTGCTCCCGCCTGCATCATCGAGAGACTGGGCGTGATGGCCAGCCTCAAGCGCAGCAGGGCGCTCACCAAGGGTTATCGCTGGCAGATCTTCGGGCTTTTCCTGCTGCTCATCGTGGTCACAGGCGTCGGCAGCTTCGTGCTGTCGCGCATCGGCGCGGGCGGCGTCGCCGCCGAGCTGTTGAACTTCATCTGGCAGGTGGTCTCGACGGCCTTCGGCGCCGTCATGTCCGCCGTGATCTATCATGATCTGCGGGTGGCCAAGGAGGGGATCGACGGCGACACGCTGACGAGCGTCTTCGACTGAGCCCGCTCAACGCCCGGTCGATGGGGCCTCGTGCTTGTCGGCGCGGTAGCGGCCGAATTGCTGCTCGCGCTCCAGATGCGCCCGCTCGGCGGTATAGAAGGCTTTCAGGAAAGCGAGCGCCTCGGCCTCGGGCACGGGCTCGGGCCAGCCGATCTTGCGGCAGATCTTGCCGCAGACCTCCTGCTGCATGCCGTGCGTATCGGGTGATGACGGCCTGCGCAGCAGCTCCTCCAGGACCTGCAGCTCGAAAGCGCCATAGGCGTCGAGCTGCTTGCGGCTGAAGACGTAGCGGCTTTCGGCCTGCGCCAGCTCCGCCAGCAAGGGCCGGCGCTGCACGGAGATGACCATCGTTCCGGCGATCAGATCGCCGGCGCGCAGATGGTCGCGGTTGAAGAAGGGCAGGGCGGAGAGCCCGGCCGCCCAGCCGAAATAGCTCAGCGCCATCCAGAAGCCTCCCTCTGCCAGCGTCGGGACGGAGAAGAACAGCCCCAGCGGCAGGAAGATCTCGACCTCGCGCGTCAGATTGCGGGCGACGATGGCGCCCGGCAGCAGCGGGCCGCCGCTGCGGTCGATGACCTTCAGATTGACGAGGCGCTTGCCCGGTGTGGCGCCCTGGCTCTGCAGCTCGAAATGGATGAAGTAGAGGTTCCGCAGCAGGAAGGACAGAAAAAGCACAATCGTGATCGTCACCGAGCCGGTGACGCCGTGCAGCAGCGTTAGGCCCAGCACCAGGAAGAGCAGACTCGTCGCCAGCAACCAGAACAGAAAGTCGACCATGAAGGCGACCAGCCGCTCGCCGTGATTGGCGATATCGACCTCCAGCATCACGCCTTCGGGCGTCACGATCTCCCGCCGGTTGCGGGTGACACCGTCGAGCAGCCGGTTGATGCGGTCAAGTCGCCGGGCCATGGCGCTCCCTCCTGCCGGCGGAGAGGAAATAGCCGCTCCAGACGATGAAGGTCGCGGCGGCGATGACGAAGCGCCAGGGCGTCGAGGCGACGAGCTGGCGCAGTCCGCCTTCGATGAACCCCGCGACGAAGAGCATCAGCACCGCGCCGCCCGCGAGCCCCGCCGCCGCCTTGCCGGCCATGGCGAGGCTGTCGAGGCGGCCGTAGCGACCCGGAAACAGGATCTTTTCGGCGATGACGAGCCCGCCCGCGCCGGCCAGGATGAGCGCACCGATCTCCGTCACCCCATGGATCGAAACCCAGCCGATGAAATCGACCAGCAGGCCGCGATTGGCGTGCAGCGCGAGAAAGGCGCCCAGGATCACGCCCTGATAGCCGAGCAGCAGCAGGGTCGGGATGCCGCCGAGCACGCCGAGGCCGAAAATCATGATCCCGATCGTCGCATTGTGGCGGAACAGGACATTGGCGAAGACGACGAAGGATTCGGTGAAACCGGGCCAGGGCGCGAAGATTTCGGTGCGGCGCAACTCGTCGGCGGTGCTCGCCGGGCCGCGCCCGCCGGCCAGCCCCTCCGGCACGATCAGCCGGAACCAGCCTTCGTTCGGCAGCACCAGCAGATAGCCGATGACCAGCCCGGCGGCGATGGCGAGGCACGCCAGCAGGATGTGCCAGCCGGCCGCACGGACGGCCCGCGGAAAGCCGCGCCTCACGAAGCCGCCGAGCGCTTCGAGGATGCCGGAGCGCGGTCCGTAGACGACAAAGAAGGCCCGCAGGACCAGGCTTTCCAGATAGAGGATCAGGTTGCGGTCGAGCGCGATCGCGCGGGCCACCGACAGCGAGGAGGCGGTCGTGCGGTAGAGCAGAGGCAGGTCCTGCAGCTCCTGCGCCGAGAGCTGGGAGAGGCCCTTCTTCTCGACACGCGAGACGAGGCTCTCCAGCGTGCGCCAGGCGGTTTCGCGGCTGCGACGGAATTCGGCGCTGCGCAGCGTGACGGTCGCGACCGGGGCAGGGGGCGCGGCGGCGGGGGCGGTGTTCGGTTCTATAGCAGCCCCCTCTGCTTGATCGCGAGATAGCGGTTGACCAATCCGATGGCGAGGCCGCGCGGCTGGATTTCGAGGCAGTGGACGCCCATGCGCGCCAGCCGCTCCAGCACCACCGCGCGCTCGCGCTGCAGGTCGCGCGCGACGACCGCCTCGGCGACCGGGCGAAAGCTGGACGGCTCGGCCTCGGCGATGTCGGCCAGCAGCGTGTCGCGCAGCGTCACGAAGATCACGGCGTGGCGGTTGGCCATGCGTTGCAGGCTTTCCAGCAGCAGCCCGGCGGTGGTCGTGTCGACGAATTCGGTGAACAGCACGACCAGCGCGCGGCGCTTTAGGCGGGCATTGAGCTCGGCGAGGCCGAGGGTGAAGTTGGTCTCCTCGGCCCGGTAGCCGAGCTGGCTGCTGCCGTTCTGGAGCCGGGCGAAGGCGCTGCGGCCGGGCGCCGGCTGGAGATAATGCCGAATGCCCGAATCGAAGCCGAAGCTGCCGACCTGGTCGCCGCTGCGCAGGGCGACCCAGCCCAGCAGCAGGCCGGCATGAATGGCATGGTCGAGCCGCGGCAGGCCGCCGATGGGCTCTGCCATCAGGTAGCCGGTGTCGAAGGCTAGGACGATCTGGTGGTTCCGCTCGATCCTGAATTCCTTCGAGAGCAGCTTGAGATGCTTGGCGGAGTGCTTCCAGTCGATGAAGCGGTTGTCGAGTCCCTGGACATGGTCCCGCAGCGATTCGAACTCGGTGCCTTCGCCCTTCTGGTTCTGGACCTTGAGGCCCTCGATCGCGTCGCGGCTGAAGAACTGGATCGCGGCCGAAGCGATGCCGCGAATATCCGGCACGACATCGACGCCGAGCCCCAGCGGCCGGCGCTGGCTGCGGAGGGCCAGGCCGAGCGGGCCGCGCCAGCGCAGCCAGAGCGCCTCGATCGCGATCCGCCCGCGCCGCAGCGGACGGATGGGCAGCGCGACCGATCCTGCGGCACCGGGACGGGCCTCGAAACGGGCGAGCTGCGGCGGCTCGGCCTCGCCGGTCTGTTCCGCCAGCGCCTCGATCACGACCGGGCGCGAACTCTTCTCGATCACTATGCTCGCCACCAGAGCGCCCTCGCTGCCGATCGGCAGTCGCGGGGGCGCCTCGACCGTCAGCGCGAGCTGTGACGGCCTGGGGCAGAGCAGGGCGTCGAGGCCGATCAGCGCCAGCACGAACAGGCCCAGATCGAGCGCGATCGGCCACAGGGCCCGGTCGGCGATCAGCAGGGCGAGGGCGACCGGCACGGTCGCCCCGAAGAGCAGGACGGCGCGCGTGGTCGGCCTGATCATCGCGGCACGGCGACCTGGTCGATCAGTTCGAGGATCACCGTGTCGGCGATGAGCCCGTCGATCTCGGCATTCGGCGCAAGAACGATGCGGTGGCGCAGCAGGGGGAGGGCGATGCCCTTGACATCGTCCGGGATGACGAAATCGCGTCCTTGCGTCGCGGCGCGTGCCCGGCTGGCGGAGGCGAGCATCGTCGCGGCGCGCGGCGAGGCGCCGGTCTCGACCGCCGAATGGCTGCGGGTCGCGCGGATCAGATCGACGATATAGCCGACCAGCGGCTCGCCCAGTGCGATCTGCCCGACCAGCGCGCGGGCCGCCAGCAGTTGCTCCTGCGAGACGACCGAGGTGAGGCCGAACTCGGCGAGCCTGGGCATGGCGGCGCGGTGGCCGTGGCGCGCGACGATGGCGAATTCCTCGTCGCGGCTGGGATAGGCGAGGTTGATCTTGAACAGAAAGCGGTCGAGCTGCGCCTCCGGCAGCGGATAGGTGCCCTGCTGCTCGATCGGGTTCTGCGTCGCCACCACCATGAAGGCCTCGCCCAGCGGATGGGTCACGCCGTCGATGGTGGCGTTGCGCTCGTTCATCGCCTGCAGCAGCGCGGCCTGGGTCTTTGGCGGGGTGCGGTTGATCTCGTCGGCCAGCAGGATGTCGGTGAAGATCGGCCCGCGCGTCAGGTTGAAGCTGCTGGTGCGGAAATCGAAGAGGTTGGTGCCGAGAAGGTCGCCCGGCATCATGTCCGGCGTGAACTGGATGCGTCCGAAGCGGAGCGAGAGCCCGGCCGCGAAGGATTGCGCCAGCAGGGTCTTGGCCGTGCCCGGCACGCCTTCCAAAAGCACATGCCCGCCGCAGAGCAGGCTGACCAGCATCAGCTCGACGACCTCGTCCTGGCCGACGACCGCCTTGCGGATCTCGCCGCGCAGCCCTTCAGTGATCGTCGAGACGTCGCGGAGTTCCATGCGTCAGATCCTTGCGCCAATGATGGAGGGCCTGCGTCGCGGCGAGCAGCGAGGGAAGATCGTGGTGTCCCGCCGACGGCAGGGCGAGCGGCCCCGCATCGATGCCCCGCGCCTGACAGGCTTGTGCCAGCCAGGCGCCCAAGGCGGGGCCTTCGAGCCCGGGCGGCGCGCGCAGGGCCCGCGCGGCCTCCTGCAGCAGCATCGCATTGTAGCGTTGCAGCACCGGGGCGTGGTGGCCGGCATAGTCGATCAGCGCCGCGGTGTTGCCGATCAGCGCCTGCTGGCCGGCATCGAGCCGGCGCGGCGCGGGGAGCGGCGCGCCGAAGCGGCCCATCGCGGACCAGAGCAGAAGGGCGATGGCCGCCAAACTCTGCACCACAGCGAGGTTGAGCGGGAAGTCATAGAGGAATGTCAGCAGGTTCGGCGCCGATCGGCGGAAGCCGTGAATGGTTTCGTCGAACACGACGGGCCGGCGCTGGCCATCGCGCAGCACCGCCACGATCTCGCGCGCGAAGGCGGCGTTGTCGCCCTTGCCGATGCCGTGGTTCTGGATCGGGTCGGGGTCCGCCAGGATGAGGGTCCGCCGGCCACCCTGCCGCAGTTCGCCCAGCAGGATGCCGTCCGGCGTCGAGATCAGCGGGATGAGGTTGGAGCCCTTGATCAGCTGGAGTTCGCCTTCGATACTCGGATCGGGCGCAGCGATCGTCTTGGTGTAGCGGCTGGGCGGCTTCGCCCGGATCACATCGCCGCCGCTGATCGCCGCGCTGAGGACGGCCTGGGCGCGCAGCGGTGAGGCGAGTTCCGCCTGGCCGATCCAGTCCTTGCGCCGTTCGCCGGGTCGCACCGCCCATTTCGGCAGGATGATGAGGATACGCTGAGCGGTCGCCAGTTTGTTGCGGTTCTCATCGCCAGCGAGACTTTCCGCCGGCTCGGCCAGGATGAGCACGCCATTGGCGCCGACCGCTTCCAGCGGCCGCTGCTCGACCCGCAAAGCTCCGTAGCCAGAGCCGGTCAGCCGCAGCAGTTCGTAGAAGGCGAGATGGCCGACAGCGGAGTTGGAGTAGCCATTGGCCCCCGAAGGCAGGCCCGTGGCCTCGCGCCCGCCCAGGCCGGTCAGCAGCAGCGAGGCGGCGAAGAGAGTGCAGAGAGCGGCGGCGAGCGCCGCGAGCACGCGCGGCTGGAAGGGCGAGTACGTCATCAGGCCGGGCCGGCCGTAAGGGAGCGCTTCAGCACCTCGAAATTTTCCCGGCAACCGAGATAGTCCTCCTGGCCGGCGGAGCGGCCGCCGAAATAGGTCTGCTCGACCGACTGGACGATCGCGCCGAGCGCGCCGGTCCCCGCCTGGGGCAGCGAGACCTTGCGCAGGATTTCGCGGCTCGTCAGCGACACGGCGAAGCTGGTGCCGAGCCGCGCCCGGATCTCGGCGAGGCTGCGCAGCAGCAGCATATGCATCGCCTCGCCATACTGACCCCGGCGCGCCAGCTCGTCGGCTTCGAGCTGCGCCTCCTCCAACCGGGCGGAAGAAGGGGAGACGCCGGACGCAACCTCGGCCGCCTGGATCCGGCGCGAGCGGCTGAAGCCCGGCAGGCTGTCGCGCAGGGACCAGATCACGATTGCCGCACCGAGAATGACGGCGCCCCAGAGCAGGACGCGCAGCGCATCGGGCGACAGGTCGATATTGAGCCAGTCGAGCCAATGAGCCGCCTTGGGCTCGGGCAGCGGCATCTGCGTCTGGATGCCATGGCGGCGGATCGCGTCCCTGACGATCTCGCCCGGATCGGTGGCCGCCCGAGCGGTGCCGCTCCGCAAGGCGGCGCATAGCAGCGGCAGGGTGGCGATGGCCGGCCTCACGCGCGGCAGCCCGTGCGGGACCGGCCGGGCCAAGACCGAATCATCGGCAGCATCGATCCCCCGTGTGAAGCGGCTGCGGGCGTCTCGCCCTCGCGCGGTTACGGACCATTCCCCATCTTGGCGCAGCTAGACTTGCCATGACAACAGACAGAAGACTGTCTAGGGCTCGCATGCGTCTTGCACTGCGTGCCTGCCGGGAGGCCGAACGATCGTCATGGACTGGATCATCCTCGGCCTGCTCTTCGGCTTTTTCTTCTTCGTCGTCGTGCCTTGGGCCGCCCTTCGGGCATCCGGTCGCAGCACGGAGGCGCTCGACCAGATCGCGCGGCTCAGGACCGAGGTGGCGGCGCTGCGCGACGAGCTGGAGAGGCTGAAGCAGCCGGATATCGCCGATCAGGTTTCCCCGACGCGACCAGTCCCTGTTCCGAGCTTTGAGGCGGCGCCCGCCGAAAGGGCGCTCCAGCAGCCAATTGCGGCCGACACCGCTGAGCCGCAGGCCGTCCAGCACACCGCCACCGGCCTCGACGCGGAGCCGCTGCCGGACGCCGCCCAGCCGCTCGCCCCGAGCGTCGAGGAGGCGCAGCCCGAGCCGGAGCCGCTGGCCGCGCGCCTCGCCGACGACAGGCTGACCGCGCCTGCCACGGAGGCGGCTGCGGCATCGCCCGGCGATGGCGCGCCGCCGCTCCCATCCGGGACCGGAGCCGGGGCGGCGCCGCGACCGGCGGGCCGCGATCTCGAGGAAACGATCGGCTCGCGCTGGGCGGTCTGGGTCGGGGGCGTGGCGCTCGCCTTCGGCGGGCTGTTCCTCGTGCGCTATTCGATCGAGGCCGGCATGTTCGGGCCGGGCGTGCGGCTGCTGATGGGCGCGGCCTTCGCCGTGCTGCTGGCGCTCGCGAGCGAGTATCTGCGGCGGAGGGAGGGCGCTCTGCCCTTCAACGCACCCGCAGCGCTGGGCAACGCCAATATCCCCAGCATCCTCGCCGGGGTCAGCGTTCTCGCCGGCTTCGGCGTCGTGTTCGCCGCCCACGCCGTCTACGGTTTCATCGGGCCGGGGTCCGCCTTCGCGCTGATGGCGGCGATCGGCCTTTCGGCGCTCGCAGCCTCGCTGCTGCACGGGCCGGCTCTGGGTCTGTTCGGCCTCGTCGGCTCCTATGTGACGCCGCTTCTGGTCGCGAGCACGGCCCCTGCCTTCGCCTCGCTCAGCCTGTTCGTCACTCTCGTCACCGCCACCGCCTTCCTGTTGCACGGCGCCAGGCCGAGCCGGGTCGTCACCCTCGCGGCGGTCGCCGGTCACGGCGCCTGGACCGTGATGCTCGCCTTCGCCATGCGCGGACTGCTCTGGCCCTCCCTGCTCGCGATCGCGGGGGCGATGCTGGCCTGGCTGCTGCTGAAGGAATGGCCGGTCCAGCGTCGCCGCGGCGCCGCCCGGCCCTCGGGTTTGCCCGCCTACGATCTCACGGGCTTCGTCGCGCTCGCCGTTCCGCTGGTGATCGCGGGCGTGCTCTGGGTGGCGATGGGCGAGCCGGGGCCCCTGCTGGCCGCCATCATCATCACCGTCGCGGTCGCGGTCGTCGCGGCGGTGCGCCATCGGGATCTGGCGCCGCGTGCTCTGCTCGCCGCCGCCGGCGCGATCGGCATGGTGCTGCTCTGGCCGGGGCGCGCCGGGGCGCTCGGCCTTTCGCCCGCGACGCTGCTCGGCCTCATCCGGCTCAACATCGCCCCCGGCGCCGGGCCCGAGCTCGGCTGGATCGCCGCGCTCTTCGCCGCGATCGTCGGCGGCGTTCCCTTCGCTGCGCTGCTGATGCGGCGCGGGGCTGGGGCGGGCGGCTACATCGAACGCGGTTGCCTCGCCTTCGCCTCGGCATTGGCGCCGGTCGGCCTGCTGCTGGCGGCGACGCTGCGCATCAACGGCTTCGAGCGCGCGCCGGGCTTCGCCGCTCTCGCCGCTCTGCTGACGGTGGCGCTCTTCGTCGCCTCTGAGCTGCTGCTGCGCGTGGAGCGCGCCCGGACCCGCTCGCGTGGCAATCCGCTCGCCTTGATCGGCTCGGCGGCCTATGCCGCCGCCGGCGCGATCGCGCTGGGCCTGGCCGTCGCGCTGGCCCTGCGCGAGACCTGGCTGGTCGTCGGCTTCGCCATCTCCGCGGCGGGCCTCGCCCTTCTCGCGAGGCTGCGGCCGATCCCGCTGCTGCGCTCGATGTCCGCCAGCCTCGCCATGGCGGCTTTCGGCCGCTGGCTCTGGGCGCCGATCCTGACCGGAATGGGCTCCTGGCCGCTGATCAACTGGCTGATCCCGGCCTATGCGTTGCCGGCGATCTGCTTCGGTGTCGGCGCGCTGGCCCTGCGCCGCGTGCAGGACCGGCCGCTGAGCGTGCATCAGGCGCTCGCCGCCTTCTTCGCCGCCGCCTTCGTGCTGCTGCAGGTCCACCAGTTCTTCGTCGGCGCCGATCTGCGGCCGGATATCGCCTGGATCGCCGGCCACTACGCGCAGCCGCGCAATCGCCTGTTCGAGGAGGTGGCCTGCCTGATGCTGGCCGCCGCACTGCTCGGCCTATGCTTCGAGCGCCTCGGGCGAGGCGAGGCGAACCAGCCCTTCCGCATCGCCGGCCTTACGGGCGTGGCGCTGGCGGTGCTGCTGGCCATCGGTGGCCTCGGCGGGATGCTCAACCCGCTGTTCGACGGCACCGCCGTGGAAGGCTGGCCGGTGCTGAACCGGCTGCTCTGGTATGTCGTCGCCGGCGCCATCCTCGGCGCGCTCGGCTTGCGGCTCGGGCGGGAGCGCCACAGCCCGGTCGCCCAGGCGTTGAGTGCCTGCGGCGCCTTCCTGATCGCGCTCGGCGTGGTGCTGATCACCCGGCACGCCTTTGCCGGCCCCCGGCTCTCGCCGCTGGACGGGGCCGCGCTCGGCTATGCCGAGGCGGTGATGATCACGCTCGTTCTGATCGCGCTGACGGCAGCGGCGCGGCTCTGGCACGATGCCGGCGGCGGATGGATCGCGCGGCTCGGCGTGCTCGCGCTGGGCTGCCTCGCCATCGGCTGGGCCGCCGTCGCGCTCGGCCTTCTGCGCAATCCGTTCCTCGATGGCGGAGTGGTTTCGGGCCCGGTCGTGTTCAACCGCATCCTCTGGGGCTATGGCCTGACGGCGCTGGCGCTGGCCGGGGCGGCATGGTGGCTGGGCGAGGGGTTCGCCGGGCTGTCGCGGGTATTCAGGCTGGCTGCGAGCGCGGCCGCGCTCGGCGGGACCTTCCTTCTCCTGCGCCATGGCCTGCATGGCCCGGCGCTCCGGTCGCAGGTGCCGATCACGCTGGCCGAATCTGGGATCTACGCCTCGCTCGGCTTCATCGCCGCCATCATGGTGATGATCGCGGGCGGATTGCGCTGGCGGGGCAGAAGCGTCCCGCTCGACCCACGCATTCCGGCGCAGGCGAGCTGCTGCGTCTTCCTCGCCGTCGCGGCGCTCGCGAGCCCGGCGATGACGGATCAGCCTCTGGCCGGCATCCTGTTGTTCGACAATGCGCTGGTCGGCTATCTGCTGCCGGCGGTGCTGGCCTTCGCCGCTGCGGCGTGGTCGCGGGCCTATCTCGACCGGCCGCTCGTGACCCGGATCTATGGCAGCGCGGCCATTCTCGGGGCGCTGGCCTATGTCGTCACCGAAGTGCGCCGCGCCTTCGTCGGCCCGGACCTGTTCGGCGCCGATATCGGCTCGGCCGAGCTCTACGCCTATTCCGCCGCGATCCTGCTCTATGGCGTCGGGCTGCTGGCGCTCGGCTTCAGGCTGAACTCGCGGGATCTGCGCCTGGCTTCGCTCGGGGTCGTCACGGTCGCGATCTGCAAGGCCTTCCTCGTCGACATGTCCGGGCTCGAAGGGCTGCTGCGTGCGCTGTCCTTCATCGGGCTGGGCGCGAGCCTCGTCGCGATCGGCCTCGCCTATCAGCGCATGCTGCGGCGGGGCTCGCAGGGGACCAATGACAGCGAAGCCGCCGGCTCCCGGTAGGGCGCCGTGCCGCCGCTTTAGACGGGTGCCGGCCACGCGCGCGGCATGAGGCTTGCTGGCACCGCACAGGGAGAGATGTCGACAGGCGGCTGGACATCGTCCGCCATCGGCGCAACCTCCGTCTTTTCGCTCGGGAATCCTGAATCACGATGCCTGCCCACGACCTCGTCGTCGCCCTCGGTGAAGCGCGCTACCGCGTCGAGCGGCCCTTCGGTTCCTGGCCGCAGAACAGCGGCTTCGTCACGGACGTCACGGTGGACCCGCGCGGCCATGTCTTCGTCATGCTGCGGCACGATCCGCTGACTCAGCCGGACGATCCGCGCGTGATCGAGCTGTCTCCGGAGGGGGACTACATCGCCGGCTGGGGCGGCGATCTCATCGCCGATTCCCATATGCTCACCGCCGATTCCGAGGGGCGCATCCTCTGCGTCGACCGCGACATGCATGAGGTCGTCATCTGCTCGGCCGAAGGCGAGCGGCTGGGGGCCCTGGGCGCGCGAGGGGAGCCGCTGGCACCCTTCAATCATCCCACCGATGTTCACGTCTCCGCCTGGGGCGACATCTATGTGGCGGATGGCTATGCCGCCAGCCGCATCCACCGCTTTTCCGCCTATGGCGTTCATAAGCAGAGCTGGGGGAGCCAGGGCCGCGGCGACGGCCAGTTCGGCTGGCCGCATGCGATCTGGACCCATGCCGATGGCCGCGTCGTCGTGGTCGACCGGATCAACGACCGGGTGCAGGTCTTCGATCCCGATGGCAACCATTTGCAAAGCTGGACGCATTTCTACCAGCCCGTCGCGGTCTGGGGCGATGAGGACGGCAACAGCTATGTCACGGACATGATCCCGAGCCTCCAGAAGATCGGGCCCGCCGGCGAGCGGCTCGGCCGCTGCCGGCCGATGCTCAACGGCGCCCATGGCCTCTTCGGCACGCCGGATGGCGATATCCTGCTCGCCGAGAGCCAGCCCAGCCGCCTGACCCGGCTCGTTCGCATCGCATGAGCCGCACGGCCCCTCCGAGGCGCGGGAAGCGGCCCCGGCGCGGCGCCGCCGCAGGAGCAACGCCATGAAGATCCTCGTTCTCAATCCCAACACCAGCGAGGACATGACCGAGCTGGTCATGCGGGTGCTCGCGCCGCTGACGCCGGCGGGCGTAACGCTGAAGCCCGCCACGGGCCGCTTCGGCGCGCGCTACATTTCCAGCCGCAGCGCCGGCGCCATTGCGGGCCACGCGGCGCTCGACGCCTATGCCGAGCACGGCATGGATTGCGATGCGGTCTATCTCGCCTGCTTCGGCGATCCGGGGCTCTTCGCCCTCAAGGAACTGGCGGGAATTCCGGTTCTCGGCATGGCGGAGGCGGCCTGTCGCCGGGCCGCCGCGCTCGCAGGCCGGTTCTCGATCGTGACCGGAGGCGAGCGCTGGGGGCCGATCCTGACCGAATTCGTCGCGTCGCTCGGGCTGGCTGATAGTCTTGCGTCCATCGTCACGGTCGCACCGACGGGCGGCGACATCGCCGCCGATCCCGAGGGCTCGATCGCGCTGCTGGCCGCGGCCTGCCGTCGGGCCGTCGAGCAGGATGGGGCCGGAGCCGTGATCCTGGGGGGCGCGGGCCTCGCGGGCCTCGCCGCCCGAGTCGAGCCGCTCGTCGGCGCGCCGGTTCTCTGCTCGGCCGCGACCGGCTTCGCGGCGGTGCTGGAGGCGCTGGGTAAGCCCTATGACAAGCCTGAGCGTGGCGATCTGGCTCTGCCGGCACCGGTTCCCGGCATCGGCCTGTCGCCGTCTCTGGCGAAACTGATCTCGGGGTGAGGCGCGCTCAGGGCTCGGCGGGATGGCCGAAAGGGGGCTCGGCCGCGTTCCTGAGCTCTTCGATGAAGGCCCGCACGAGCCGCTTGGGGGCGCGGGCCTTCTGGTAGAGCGCATAGGCCTCCACCGAAACGCGCGGGCTGAGCGGGCGCACCTCCAGCCGGTAGCGGCTGCCGCTGATCGCTGTGAAGGAATCGACCAGCGCCACGCCGAGCCCCGCCTCGGCCAGAAGACAGGCAGTGTTGCTGTAGCGCACCTCGATGGGGGGAGCGGGCCTTGCGCCGGCAAAGAAATCCCGCTGTAGCAGCAGCCCCAGCCGCGCGCCGGGCTCGAAGCCGATGACCCGGTGGCCCGCCAGCATGGCGACCGAAATCTCGCTCTTGGCCGTCAGCGGGTGGTCGGGCGCCATGGCGCAGACCATCTGGCCGGCGCCGATCAGCTCCGCATCGAGGCCCGGCCGGGCATAAGGCTCCAGCGAAACCCCCAGATCGGCGGCGCCGCCCTCCAGGCCCTCGATGACCCCGTCGGTGCGACGCACGTCGAAATCCACATGCAGATCGGGCCGCCGGCTGGCGAAGCGGGCGAGGGCGCGCGGCACGAGGGCATTGGCGATCGGCGGGGTCGCCAGCAGCCTGAGCGATCCGGTCCGGGTGTCGCGCAGGGCCGTCAGCTTGCGCGAAAACGACTGGACCATCGAGAAGATCGGCTCGCTGTCGCGATACATTTCCAGCGCTTCCGGCGTCGGGATCAGCCGGTTGCCCTGGCGCTGGAACAGCTCGAAGCCAAGCATCCGCTCCATCTGCTTGACCGCCGTGCTCACGGCCGGCTGCGAGAGGGCCAGCCCCTGCGCCGCCGCCACCGTGGTCTGGCAGCGGATGACCTCACGGAAAATTTCGAGCTGCCGCAAATTGAGCATGTCGCGAGCCTGCGCTGGGCAAATCACGGGCAGTATAAATTGTATTGATAGAGAGCCCAGTCATTTTTCTAGCCCTGATATTGTAGCGGTTTCGCGCCGGTGCCTATCCTCAGCCACCTCATTTCGGGAGCGCGCCATGATCGCCAGAATCGCCGCCATCGGCCTGACCCTGCTGCTGGCGCCCGCCGCCATGGCACAGTCCACGCTCAAGACCGCCGTCGACGGCACCTTCGCCCCCCATGCGATGCCCAAGCTCTCGGGTGGCATCGAGGGCTTCAACGTCGATCTGGCGGAGGCCATCGGCAAGCAGCTGGGCAAGAGCGTGACGGTCGATGCGACCCAGTTCTCCGGCCTGATCCCGGCGCTGCAAGCCGGCACCTATGATTTCATCGTCGCGCCCGTCACCGTGAACAAGGAGCGGGCCGAGAACCTGCTCTTCACCGAGGGCTATCTGAACACCGACTTCCAGTTCGTCACCAAGAAGGGCGCGCCGCCCATCACCGCGCTCGAGGAGCTGAAGGGCAAGGTGATCTCGGTGAACAAGGGCTCGGCCTATGACAGCTGGGCACGCGGGCTCGAGGAGAAGATCGGCTGGAAGGTCGAGTCCTTCGGCACGCAGACCGACGCGGTCCAGGCCGTGATCTCCGGCCGCGCCTATGCAAACGTCGCCGGCAACACGGTGGTCCAGTGGGCGGCCAAGAGCAATCCGCAGATCCAGCTCTCCTACACCTTCAAGACCGGGCTGGTCTGGGCGGTAGCGCTGCGCAAGGATTCCGCCCCGCTGCGCAACGAACTCGACCAGGCGATCGAGTGCCTCAAGACGAACGGCACGATCGCCGCGCTGCACGAGAAATGGTTCGGCATCAAGCCCGAGGCCGGTTCTGCAGCTGTCACCGCCTTCCCGGGCTACGGCGTGCCCGACATGCCGGGCTATGACGCGACGGCCCATACCGCCGCCTGCAAGTGAACGCAGCGACGCCGGCCAGCCGGACGGACACGATGCGGCCTGCGAACCCGCTGCTCGACATTCGCGGCCTGCGAAAGAGCTTCGGCACGGTCGAGGTCCTCAAGGGCATCGACCTCGCCGTCTCGCCGGGCGAGCTCGTCTTTCTGATCGGGCCCTCGGGCTCGGGCAAGAGCACGCTGCTGCGCTGCTGCAACCGGCTCGAAGAGGCGAGCGGTGGTTCGATCTGGTTCGACGGGCAGGAGGTGCTGGCGGACCGGATCGACATCAACGCGCTTCGCCGGCGCATGGGCATGGTCTTCCAGTCCTTCAATCTCTATCCGCACATGACCGCGCTGGGGAACGTGACGCTGGCCTTGCGCAAGGTGCTGAAGAAGCCCCGCGCCGAGGCCGAGCGCATCGGGCTCGCCGCGCTGGATCGCGTCGGGCTCGCGCACAAGGCGGCGTCCTATCCGGCGGAATTATCGGGCGGCCAGCAGCAGCGCGTCGCCATCGCCCGCGCCTCGGCGCTGGAGCCCGGGCTGATGCTGTTCGACGAGCCGACCTCCGCGCTCGACCCCGAACTCGTCGGCTCGGTGTTGCAGGCGATGCGGGACATGCGC